>NZ_JAGQBD010000001.1:0-315117 GCF_024345455.1 Cyanobium sp. T1G-Tous | reverse complement strand
TCCGGGTGATCAAACAGCAGTTCGGATTCCAGAAAACCAGGCTGCGCGGCCTGGCCAAGAACAGCTGCAAAATCAATGTAATTGTAGCTCTGACGAATCTGTTCCTGGCACGGCGACAGTTACTCGCAGCAGTGTGAGCAAGGGAATGATGTGCCCAAACACCTCGATTCAGGCTCAAATACCAGCCAGATGATCCCGAAATGAGCCGATAGAGCCAACAATTTCCGGCCTCAGAGGCAAATCAAGGCCAAAGGCAGCTTTGCCCGGTCTCAAGAGGCACTTAACTCCCTGTTGCCCAGAGCTTCCCTAGCAGAGGTAGCCGCCCAGGCTGGCCTCAACATCGAAGCCGCCGCCCTAGTGAAAGGCTTTGCTCAGCTGCTGCTTGCCAGCGACGACGCCTTGGCCCTGCGTAACTTCGACAACCTCGGCTGGGATGTGGGTGAGTTGGCCTGGACCGCCAAAACCTGGGAGCTAGCTGATCAGGCCTGAGCGAGCCGAGCCAGGTAGCTCTGATAGCTGCCGGCATTGATCCAGCCGGTAGCGATCGTTTTGGTGTGCTCCTCGCTCACCCTGCCCCGGTGGATGTGGGACGGGCCAGCCGGAAAGATCACGAGCTTGCCCCGCTCAGCCGGCTCGTGGTGATCCTGCCAATGAAACTCGGTGCCCCCTTTGGGCACGTCGTTGCAATAGAGAATCCAGGCCAGCACGCGATGTACCGGCTCGGTGGCCTCGTCGCTGATTGTCCAGTCGCAGTGCCAGCGCTTGAAACCCTCGCCAGGGGCGTAGCGCTGCAGGTTGAAGATCGGATTTACGAACAATTCCTGCTCCGGGCAGCACTGGCGAAAGAGGGCCCGCTCCTGCAGGTAGCGCTCCAGCCCAGCCGTGACGCCGCGCAGGATCACCTCCGCCAGGGCGAAGGCCTCAGGATCGGAGCGGTCGATGGCCACCAGGCTGATGTCGGTGGAAATTTTGGCGGGCTCAGTTTTGCCGCCAGGGCCAAAGGCCACCCCGGGCCGCCGCAGGTCAACGCGGCGCTCATAAAAGGCCATCACCCCATCGGCGAGGGCCTCGAAGCCGGCATTGCGATAGGTAGCGAGCAGATTCATCAGCAGAGCTCCTGCCAGGGAAGGGCCAGGGCCGCCTCCAACTGCTGCCAGCGCTGCGGCTCCGCCGCGACCCTTGCCAGCAGACCCAGCCGCTCCAGCGCCGCCACCACCCGCCCATGATCAAGGGGGCCAGCAGGCCCTAAGGGCAGCACCAACACCTGGGGCTCGGCGGGATCGGCAAGCACCCGCAGCTCCAAATCCTCCAGCTCGCGCTCAAAGAAAATTCGCCGCATGCGGCCGGTGAGCCCTGGCCCCAGCGCCTCGGCATAGGCCTCCAGCGAGTCACGCTCAGCGCTGCATCCGCAATTGAGCGCCAGCCAGATCAGCAGCTTGGCCCAGCTATCAGCGGTCCAGAGGGGCTGAAAGCTCTCACGGTGCTGCCGCACCAACTCGCCAATGGCGAAATCAAACAGGGTTGCCTGCAGGTTGATGGCATTCATGCCTGCCATCCTGCCCAGCTGCCGGCAGACTGCACAGGCATGCGACTGCCGCAACCATGGCCCTCGACTTCAACGACCCCGATTTGGAGTTCAGCGATCTCGTGTACGCCTACCAGAGCTGGGTAATGGCAGTGATCAACGACGAAAAGCTCGGCGGCGAAGAAACCCTGCTCACCGACGAGATCGCTGACGACGCCCTCAACGCCATGCGCTTTCTGCCCGGCGAAGTGACCAGCGCCATCGAAACCAGCCTCGCCCGTGTCTACGACGTAGATGCCGACGAACTCGCCAGCCTGCTGTTCCCAGAAGGCTGACGCCCCCCCCGGAGCGCCCATGCCCATTCCTTTTGCAGAGGCCCACAGTCACCAGGCTTCCCTGGTGGCTGCCGATCTTGGTAGTCACCCAGAACAAGGCCTATCCGATCTGGAGGCAAAGCAGCGGCTGCTCAGCTACGGCGCAAACGCCCTGGAAGCAGGCGGTGGTCCGCCTGTCTGGCGCCGATTTTTAGGGCAATTTCACGATCCCCTTCTGTACACGCTCCTGGTGGTGGGAGCGATCAAGTTGCTGCTGCACGAGCCGGGCGAAGCGCTGGTGATCTGGAGCGTCACCCTGATCAACGCCACCATTGGGTACATCCAGGAAAGCAAGGCCGAAACGGCCATTGCCGCCCTGGCCCGTTCGGTGCGCACCGAGGTGGAAGTGGTCCGCGAAGGCCGGCGCCAAAGGCTGGTCTCGGAGCAGCTGGTGCCCGGGGATCTGGTGTGCCTGGAGGCCGGCAACAAGGTGCCCGCAGATCTGCGCCTGCTCCAAACCCGCAACCTGCAGCTCGATGAATCGAGCCTTACAGGGGAATCCCTGCCTGCCGCTAAAAACAGCGAGGCCGTTGCAGCGGCAAGCCCCCTGGCAGAGCGGGTGGGTATGGCTTACGCCGGCTGCTTCGTGAGTGGCGGCCAAGGGCAGGGAGTGGTGGTGGCCACCGGCGCCACCACCGAAGTCGGTCAGATCTCCGACTCCCTGCAGAAGCAGGTGAACCTCAGTACCCCCCTGACCCGCAAGATTCGCCGCTTCAGCCAAACCCTGCTGCACGTGGTGCTGGTGCTGGCCGGGCTCACCTTTCTGGTGGGAATCCTGCGGGGCCGCGGTGCAGCCGAAATGTTCGATGGCGCCGTGGCCCTGGCCGTGGGGGCCATCCCGGAGGAGTTGCCGGCGATCGTGACCATCACCCTGGCTATCGGCGTCAACCGCATGGCCCTTCGCAACGCCATCATCCGCAAGCTGCCGGCCGTAGAAGCCCTAGGCAGCACCACGGTGATCTGCTCCGACAAGACCGGCACCCTCACCCAAAACCGGATGACGGTGCAGGAGATCTACGCCGGCGGCGCCCTAGTCCCCCTCGAGGCGCTGGGGCCGGGCAATGAAGCAGCCGCCAACGTGGCCGTACACGAAACCTTGCTGGCGGGGCTGCTCTGCAACGATGCCCGGCCTAGTCAACGCGACGGGCTGGTGGGCGACCCCACCGAAACGGCCCTACTGCAGGCAGCCCAAACCGCAGGCCTGGACAGGCAGCTGGCCCTTGAGGCCCATCCGCGCCGCGATGCGATTCCATTCGAATCGGAGCAGCAGTACATGGCCACCCTGCACGGCGGCAACCGGATCTTGATTAAGGGCTCGGCTGAAGCGGTGCTGGCCCGCTGCAGCCGCCAACTCAGGCCAGATGGCCAAGCCGAACCCCTCGACGTCGTCGCCATCGAAGCGGCGGTAACAGCCATGGCCGTACGGGGCCAGCGGGTGCTGGCCTTTGCGATCGGCAGTAGCGGCAATCAAGCTCAGCAGCTGCACCCCGAGCTGGTCGAGGGCGGCCTGGATTTTCTGGGTTTACAAGGCATGATCGATCCGCCGCGGCCGGAGGCAGTGGCCGCCGTGGCCGCCTGCCAGCAGGCAGGTGTGACCGTAAAAATGATCACGGGCGACCACCTAGAGACCGCCCGCACCATCGCCCTCCAGCTGGGGCTGGGTAAAAACGGCAGGGTCCGTGCCATTGAGGGCCGCGACCTGGATCAGCGCAGCGACGACGAGCTGAGCCAAATCGCCAGGGACAGCGACGTATTTGCCCGGGTGGCACCGGCCCAGAAGCTGGCCCTGGTGCGAGCGCTGCAGCGCCAAGGGGAAGTGGTGGCGATGACTGGCGATGGCGTCAATGACGCACCGGCGCTTAAGCAGGCCGACATCGGTATCGCCATGGGCCGAGGCGGCACCGAGGTGGCGCGGGAGGCGGCCGACATGCTGCTCACCGACGACAACTTCGCCACCATCGAAGCGGCCGTGGAAGAGGGCCGGGTGGTCTACCTCAACCTGCGCAAAGCCCTGGCTTTTGTGTTGCCGGTGAATGGCAGCGCCTCAATGACGATCCTGCTGGGGGCGGTCCTGGGCCTGGAACTTCCAGTCACAGCCCTGCAGGTGCTGTGGCTGAACATGGTTTGCTCCCTCAGCCTGTCGGTACCACTGGCCTTTGAGCCGCGGCCGCCCGGGCTGATGCGGCAGCCGCCGCGGCCACCGGCCCAGCCCCTGCTCAACCGCGGCCTGGTGCGCAAGGTGCTGCTGGTGTCGGTTTTCTACTGGTGCTTCATCTTCGGGGTATTCCTCTGGGCCCGCTCCCACGGCAGCAATCTGGCCCAAGCGCGCACGATGGCAATCCAGGCCCTGGTGCTGGCCCAGATCGCCTATCTGGTGAGCATCAGCCAAGCCAGCAAAATGGGATGGCGCCACTGGCACCAATCCCCCTGGCTTGCGGCTGGCATCGCCTTAGCGGTGGTGCTGCAGCTGAGCTTTAGCCAGCTGGGCTGGATGAACCGCTTCTTCGCCACCGCCCCCCTAGAGCCCCAGCAGTGGCTGGTGTGCGGCATCGCCCTACTGGTAATGGTGCCTGTGGCCTGGCTGGCGGAGCGCCTAGACAGCTAACCCTTAGTAGCGCTAATGCTTGATGCCAGGAATGCCGAGCCCGCCGATCATGGCCTTTGCGACAGGCGAACTAGCTGCTGGGTGCAGTGCTCCACGAGCACCGGCAGATCGGTCTGGATCGCACCCCAGACCACGCGGTCGCTCACCTTCAGGTATTCGTGGGTGAGCAGGTTCCGAAAGTCGATGATCTGCCTTCCTTCCGGAATAGCAGCGAAAGCTCTGGATTTCGCTGAGCGATCACTTTGAGGGCTTCGCCGATAACGGTGAATTCCCGTTCCACGGCAGAGCGGATCAGGCGGGTAGCTGTGTACGTGGCTTCGTCGATGGACCCGGTGGCCTCCTGGATGGCTGCCGCCGCCTCCTGGATGTCGCTCAGGTAGGCACTGGGATCGCGCTTCGACTAGATCTGGCGCTTGCTGGCTTCGATCGACTGCCGGATGTAGGGGTTGCGCACGGCATCCGCCATAACCAGATCAACTTGAGAGGCCAGGCTCTGCCGAAGGTCGTTGAGCAAGGCGAAGTAGTTCTTGTAAAGACTGGAGGCGTCGAGCGGCTGGAATTCCACCAGCAGGTCGATATCGCTCTCCCCTGGCCGGTAGTCCGGCCTGAGCACCGAGCCAAACGCATGTAGCCGGGCCACGTGGTGGCGCTTGCAGGCTGCGGCAATGGCGTCGAGTTGGGGCTGGGGGAAGAGGACGCTCATAGATCCATTGTGCTCAGAACTGCTGGGCGGCGACTAGCTGCAGCTCACCCCCGGGGCTCTTTGTCCCCAGACTGAGTCGCTAGAGAATCATCCGAACCTGGAACATTGCGCCCCTAAAGATTAAAAATGCGCGATGCCGGGTTCGAACCAGCGACATCCTGCTTGTAAGGCAGGCGCTCTACCGCTGAGCTAATCGCGCGCCATAGGCAAAATACACCCCATGGCTCAGGCCCCACTTCAACGCAAGCTGCGCTGGCAACTTGAGGCCCTCGGGGTGCGGCTGCTGCTGCTGGCGCTGCGGGGGCGCTCCCACCGCAGCATGGGCCGCGGCATTGCCCAAGCCCACCGACTAGCCAGGCCCTTGCTGCGGCGCCGCCACACCACGGCGATCGCCAACCTGACGCGGGTGTATGGCGAGCAGCTCAGCCAAGGAGAGCGTGAGGCCATCGCCGAGCAGTCGATCAACAGCTTTTTTCTCTCCTGCCTCGAATCGATCATCCAACCGGTTGACGCCTCCTTGATCAGCGCCGAGGGGGAGGGGCTCGACGAACTGTTGCGGCTGCATCGCCAGGGCCAGGGGGTGATCGTGGGATCGCTGCACCTGGGTTGCTGGGATCTGGGGCTGCGCTGGCTAAGCGAACAGCTCGACACCCCGTCTGTCGTTTATCGCCCCGCCCGCAACCCCTACAGCGACGTGCTGCTGAACCGGGCCCGCCAGGCCAACAGCTACTGCAACTGGATACCCCAGGCTGATGCCAGATCGATGTTGCGCTGCCTGCACCGCGGCGGCAGCCTCGTTGTGATGACCGACCTTTACAGCCGCAGCAGGGAAGTGCAGGTCGACTTCCTCGGCCTGAGCACCAACTTCGTCAAAGGGCCAGCGGCCCTTGCGCAGAAATCGGGTTGCCCCCTGTTTCCCGTGGCCCATGTGCGGGAAGCCAACGGCCGCTTTCGGTTGAGCGTTGGTGCACCGCTGTGGCCCGGCCAGGGTGCCGCCGCCCTGAGCGACCAGCTTGCCGCCGTAGCCCGCTGGCACGAACTCCTGATCCAGGCCTATCCGGAGCAGTACTACTGGATCAACCGGCGCTGGCGAACGGGCGATGGCAGCGGTGAGCGGCTGCGGCCCATCGGCCCACCCGGGCGCTGATCGATGGCCAGCGGCCGCAGCCACGACCGAGCCACCTGGCTCCTGAGCCTGCCCTTTGGGCTGCTGTGGTGGCCCTGGCTGGGTTTGGCAGGGGTAAGCGTGGCCGGCCTGAGCTTTCTGCTGGGTGGCCTGCTGCTCTCCCCCGACCTCGACACCCGCTCCAACCCCACCCGCCGCTGGGGACCGTTGCGGCTGCTCTGGTGGCCCTACCGCAATCTGCTACGCCATCGCTCCCTGCTCTCCCACAGTCCCCTGCTGGGCAGCAGCGGGCGCCTGGCCTACCTGGCAGCGCTGCTGCTGCTGAGCTGCTTGCTGCTGCAACCCCTCGGTGGGCCAGCACCCCAGCAGCTCCTGGCTACCGCCCAGGCGCTCTGGCAGGGCCAGCGTCCGCTGCTGCTGGCCGCCCTGGTGGGACTGGAGGCCAGCAGCTGGCTGCACCTGATCCAAGATGGCGACCCGATGCCGCGCCTACCCCGCCTGCTGCGCCGCCGCCGCCGATGAACCCCCAGACCCCAGCCCACCTTGAGGCCCTAGCTGAGCTGATCGCCGTGGTGGCTCGCCTACGCGACCCCGAGGGCGGCTGCTCCTGGGATCTGGCACAAACCCACGCCTCCCTGGTGCCCTACGTGCTGGAGGAGGCCCACGAAGTGGCCGATGCCATCCGCTCGGGCGACGACCAGCACCTGGCTGAGGAACTGGGCGACCTACTGCTGCAGGTGGTGCTTCACGCCCAGATCGCCAGCGAGGCAGGCAGCTTTGATCTGGCCCAGATCGCTGCAGGCATCAGCGCCAAGCTGGTGCGCCGCCATCCCCATGTGTTCGGAGGTGGCGAGCCGGCCAGCTGGGAGGAGATCAAGGCCGCCGAGAAACCCCAACCCGCCTCCACCAGCCCCCTCAGCGATCGGCTGGCCGGCAAGGTGCGGGGCCAGCCCGCCCTAGCCGGCGCCATGACGATCTCCAAGCAAGCTGCCGCGGCCGGCTTCGAGTGGGACGACATGGCAGGGGTGTGGGCAAAGGTGCACGAGGAACTCGACGAGCTCAAAGAAGCTGTGGCCTCAGGGGATCGCCGCCATGCCCAGGAGGAGCTGGGCGACGTGCTGTTCACCCTGGTGAATGTGGCCCGCTGGTGCGGCATCGAACCGGAAGCCGGGCTGGCAGGCACCAACCGCCGCTTCCTCGATCGCTTCTCCCGGGTGGAGACAGCCCTAGATGGCGACCTCAAGGGCCGCAGCATCGGCGAGCTCGAAGGCCTCTGGCAGCATGCCAAGGCCAAAATCCGGGCTGAAAACACGCCAACGCCAGGTCCCTGATCCTTGAGCGCAACAGCCTCGCAAGTTCCGTACAACCTGTACAGATTTAGGGACAGCCAGCCAACAACTCAATCCTCCGGCTGAGGACGCGCCCCCCTCTGCCCCTTGATGGCGCCGCGCTGCTTCTTGGCCGCCAGACGCCGCTGCACTGAACCGCGGGTAGGCCGAGTTGCCCGGCGCGGCGGCGGCGGCGGCTTAATCGCCTCCAGCAGCAATTCCACCAAGCGCCGCTGGGCCGCCACCCGGTTTTGCCATTGGGAGCGATGCTCACTAGCCGCAATCACCACACAACCTTCCACCAGCTTTCCCTCCAGTCGCCCCAAGACCCGGGCCTTGATCGTGGGCGGCAGGGCAGCGGAGGCCGCCAGATCAAACACCAGCTCCACCCGTGAATCGGTGGTGTTCACGTTTTGGCCGCCGGGGCCGGAGGAGCGCGAAAAACGCCAGGCCAGCTCGGCGGCGCCGATCACCAGCGCTGGGGTCAGCCGCAGATCCGCCGTGGGGCGCAGGGGAGCCATGGATTCAGGGGAGCCCTGGAATCAGCCTGTCACGGCCAACACACTGGCGATGCGCAAGGCTGGAGCCTGCGAAATTTTGGCCATGGGCTGGATCGACGAGATCTTCGACGGCGTGCGCTACGGCCTGGAAGGCACGGTGGTCGCCGAACAAGATTCAGCCTTCCAGAAGGTGACGATCATCGACAGCCAGCGCTACGGCAAGGGCCTGCTGCTCGATGGCTGCTGGATGACGGCCGAGCGCCAGGAGCGCCACTACCACGAGGCGATCGTGCATCCGGCCCTGTGCGGCGCCGCCAGCATCGAGCGGGTGCTGGTGATCGGCGGCGGCGATGGCGGCACCGCCCGCGAATGCCTGCGCTACGCCGGCGTGCGGCACCTCGACCTGGTGGAGATCGACGGCCTGGTGGTGGAGTGGAGCCAGCAGCACCTGCCCAGCATCGGCGGCGGCTGCTGGAGTGATCCCCGCTTCCACCTCACCGTCGGCGATGGCATCGCCTGGGCCGCCAACGCCCCGGATGCCAGCTACGACGTGGTCATCGTGGACGGCTCCGACCCGGCTGGCCCGGCCGAGGGCCTGTTCAACCGGGCCTTCTTTGAGCACTGCCGCCGCATCCTCAAGCCAGGCGGTGTGTTCGCTACCCAGAGCGAATCGCCCGAGGCCTTCCGCCAGGTTCACATCGACACGGTGAAACTGATCCGCGAGGTGTTTGGCCACGCCGATCCGATGTATGGCTGGGTGCCCATGTATCCGAGCGGCTGGTGGAGCTGGACGTTCGCCGCCACAGACGGCCGCCGGTATCTGCAGCCGGATCCCGCCCGCGCCGCGGCCGTCGACTGTGGCTGTGATATCTGGAGTCCCCGCTGGCAGCGCGGCGCCTTCGACGCCATCCCCGCCGCCATCGAGCGGGAGCTGGGCTGATGTTTGACACCGATTTGTTTGACACGGATTTATTTGACACCGACGGCGCCATCTACATGGCCAGCCAGCGCGATCCGGCCGGCTGCCGGGTGGGCCTATTTGGCGTGCCCTACGACGGCACCACCTCCTTCCGCCCCGGCACCCGCTTCGGGCCGGCGGCAATCCGCGAGGTGAGCAGCGGCCTGGAGAGCTACTGCCCCCAGCTCGATCGCGACCTAGAAGACCTGGCCTTCGCCGATCTCGGCGCCGTTGATATCCCCTTTGGCGCCCCTGAGCCAGTAGTGGCGGCTGTGAAGGCGGCCACAGAAGCCGTGCTGGCCCTTGGTCTCAAGCCGCTAATGCTGGGCGGCGAACACTCGATCAGCTCCGGCGCCGTGGCGGCCGTGGCGGCCCAGCACCCGGAGCTGGTGCTGGTGCAGCTCGATGCTCACGCCGACCTTCGCCACGAGTGGCTGGGCGCGCAGCACAGCCACGCCTGCGCCATGCGCCGCTGCCTGGAGGTGCTGCCCAGCCAGCAGCTGCTGCAGATCGCCATCCGTAGCGGCAGCCGCGAGGAATTTTCCGAGCTGCGGCAGTCGGGCCGGCTAGTGGCGATCGAGCAGATGGCCGAGGCGCTCAAGCCCCTGCGGGGCCAGTCGCTTTATCTCACAGTGGATCTCGATTGGTTTGATCCGGCGGTGATGGCCGGCACCGGCACACCGGAGCCCGGCGGCTTCCTTTGGGGTGATTTCGCGGCACTCGTGGAGGAGCTGCGCCACCACAACCTGGTGGCCGCCGATGTGGTGGAGCTGGCGCCGATGCTGGATGCCACCGGCGTGAGCAGCGTGCTGGCTGCCAAGGTGGTGCGCAGCCTGCTGTTCCTGCTGGATCAATAGCAGCAGGTGCCGCTGGTGCGCTGCTCGCGCAGGCGCTCGTGCTGCTGGCTGATCAGCAGCACCGCCAGAGTCGGATGGTTGTGCAGCAAGTTGAGGAAGCGCAGGCGATCTAGCCGCAGGATCTCAACAGGGGTACGGGCCACGGCTTCGTTGCGATAAATGCCGTCGCGCCAAAGGATGTCCTGATAGCTGAACAGCTCGCCGGGGCGGTAGCAAAGCTTCTCGCCGCTCTCGCCGATCACTTCGATGATGCCGCGGCGCACCCCATAAATCGAATCGGCCCGAGAGCCCCTGGAAAACACCTTGGAGCCGGTGGGCAGAGTGAGAACCTCGCAATCCACCTGAGCCGCCATCAGCTCCAGCGGGGTCGTGATCGCCACCGAAGCCACCATGCCCCATACCCCCTAATCGAAACCAGAATCCCTTAATACAGCTCTGCCGCCCAAGGCCGCTAGCCATGGCGAGCACAAAAGCCGAATAAGCCCCGAATCCAGGCCAAATTACAGATTTTCTTCAGCTTTTGCCAAAAGCTGATTCAAGACTTAGCTGCTGGTTCGGCTGGGCTGGTGTCCCCCCAGCAACTGCCTCCGCGCTGATCGCAGGCAGCCGCGGCGGCCGGGCCGTCCAGTGGTGGCACCACAGCTCCAGGGCCAATTCGGGATGAATCGGCAGCTGGCGCAGCTGACACCAGCCGAATTCAGCGCCACTGGGTGGGGCGCAATGGCGGCAGCTGCGGCAGCAAGGGCGCTGACCCATCCAAAGGAGTGATCTGGTCTCTCAAGGTATGGACGTTTCGTCAAAGTGGTAGCGAATACAGCGAATCTTCCAGGTTCCTTATTGATTCCGCAGGCCTGCATAGGATCCGGCCATGGGTTTAAAACGCACCCCCCTGTTTGAAGCCGCCCAAGCTGCTGGTGGCCGGATGGTGCCCTTTGCCGGCTGGGAGATGGCAGTGCAATTTGAGGGCTTGGTGGCAGAGCACCAGTCCGTGCGGCGCCGCTGCGGCATCTTCGACATCTCCCACATGGGGGTGCTGACCCTGCGGGGCGCAGGCGCCAAAGAAGCCCTGCAGGCTCTGGTGCCCACCGACCTGTTTCGCATTGGCCCCGGCGAGGCCTGCTACACGGTGCTGCTCAACGAGCGGGGCGGCATCCGCGACGATCTGATCGTTTACGACAGGGGCTGGCAGGCAAATGGCCAGTGCCACGAACTGCTGCTCGTGATCAATGCCGCCTGCGCCGCAGCCGACACCGCCTGGATTTGCAGCCAGCTAGAGCCCCTTGGCATCCGTGTTGAAGATCGCAAGGGTGATGGCGTGCTGCTGGCCCTGCAGGGCCCGGAGGCGGCCGCCCGGCTAGAGGAGTTGGCGGGTACCGACCTGAGCGGCCTGCCCCGCTTCGGCCACCGGGAGCTGAAACTGGCTGGCGTCAGCGCCTTTGTGGGCCGCACTGGTTACACCGGCGAAGACGGCTTCGAGCTGCTGCTGAACCGGCCAGACGGCCTGCTCCTGTGGGACAAATTGCTGGCCAGCGGCGTCAGCCCCTGCGGCCTCGGCGCCCGCGACACCCTGCGCCTGGAAGCGGCCATGCACCTCTACGGCCACGAGCTGGACGAGCACACCACACCCCTGGAGGCCGGCCTGGGCTGGCTGGTGCACCTGGAAATGCCCAAAGCCTTCATTGGCCGCGAAGTGCTGGAGCGCCAGAGCGCCGCGGGAGTCCAGCGGCGCCTGGTGGGATTGAAGCTGCAGGGCCGCGCCATCGCCCGCCATGGCTACCCGGTGTTGGCGGCCGGGGCTCCAGTGGCTAGTGAGCCGGTGGGGCAAATCACAAGCGGCAGCTGGTCACCCAGCCTCGAAGAAGCGATCGCCCTGGCCTACGTACCAGCGAGCGCCGCCAAGCTGGGCACCGAGCTGGCGGTGCAGATTCGCGGCAAGGCCGAGCCAGCGCTGGTGGTGAGGCGTCCCTTCTATCAGCGCTGACGCGGGAACAGCCCGGTGCTGACGCCACCGGGTGGGACAATCGCCCATTCACTCCGGATCTCAGCATGCGCAGCCACGGATGCGGCGACCTGCGTCACGACGCCAGCGGCCAGGCCGTGCAGCTCTGCGGCTGGGTAGACCGATGTCGTGACCACGGCGGCGTGATCTTCATCGACCTGCGCGACCGCAGCGGCACCGTGCAGATCACCGTCGACCCCGACAACGGCGCCGCGATGTTCGCCGTGGCGGAGCACCTGCGCAACGAGACGGTGGTTCAGGTGGAGGGCACGGTGCGGGAGCGCCCCGCCGATGCCATCAACGACAAGCTGGCCACCGGCCGCATCGAAGTGCTGGCCAGCGCCATCACGGTGCTCAACGCCGTGAAGGGCAACCTGCCCTTCCCCGTGTCGGTGCACGACGAGGAGAACACCCGCGAGGAGCTGCGGCTGCGCCACCGCTATCTGGATCTGCGCCGCGAGCGCATGAACGGCAACCTGCGCCTGCGCGCCCAGACGATCCAGGCCGCCCGCCGCTTCCTGGAAGACCAGGGCTTCATCGAAGTGGAAACCCCGGTGCTCACCCGCTCCACCCCCGAGGGCGCCCGCGACTATCTGGTGCCCAGCCGGGTGTGCGGCGGCGAGTGGTTCGCCCTGCCCCAGTCGCCCCAGCTGTTCAAGCAGCTGCTGATGGTGGGCGGCATCGAGCGCTACTACCAGGTGGCCCGCTGCTTCCGCGACGAAGATCTGCGCGCCGATCGCCAGCCGGAATTCACCCAGCTCGACATCGAGATGAGCTTCATGGGCCAGGAGGAGATCCTCGAGCTCAACGAAGCCCTGATCGCCAACATCTGGCAGGCGGTGAAAGGCGTGGAGCTGCCCCGCCCCTTCCCCCGCCTCACCTGGCACGAGGCGATGGAGCGCTACGGCACCGACCGGCCCGACACCCGCTACGGCCTGGAGCTCACCGATGCCTCAGACATCGTGGCCGACATGGGCTTCAAAGTGTTCAGCGGTGCGGTGGCCGCAGGCGGCGCCGTGAAGTGCATCGCCGTACCCGGCGGCAACGACGCCATCAGCAACGTGCGCATCAAGCCCGGCGGTGATGTGTTTTCCGAGGCCCAGGCGGCCGGCGCCGGCGGACTGGCCTTCATCCGCGTGCGCGAGGGCGGCGAGATCGACACGATCGGCGCCATCAAGGACAACCTCTCTGAGGCCACGAAGGCGGAACTGCTGGCTCGCACCGGCGCCCAGCCCGGCACCCTGCTCCTGTTCGGCGCCGGCGACACCGCCACGGTGAACAAGGCCCTCGATCGGGTGCGCCAGTTTCTGGCCCGCGAGCTCGGCCTGGTGCCGGCCGACCGAGACAACGACCAGTGGAATTTCCTCTGGGTGGTGGATTTTCCGATGTTTGAGTTCAACGCCGGCGAAAACCGCCTCGAGGCCCTGCACCATCCCTTCTGCGCCCCCAACGCAAACGACCTGGGCACCGATCCGGCCGCCTGGGCCACCACCCTGCCCACCGCCCGGGCCCAGGCCTACGACCTGGTGCTCAACGGCCTGGAGCTGGGCGGCGGCTCGCTGCGCATCCACGATTCGGCGCTGCAGCGCCAGGTGCTGCAAACCATTGGCCTGCCCCTGGAAGAGGCCAACCAACAGTTCGGCTTCCTGATGGATGCGCTCGACATGGGCGCTCCGCCCCACGGCGGCCTGGCCTTCGGCGTCGACCGGATCGTGATGCTGCTGGCGGGTGAGGAGTCGATCCGCGACACGATCGCCTTCCCCAAGACCCAGCAGGCCCGCTGCCTGATGACCGGCGCCCCTGGCGGTGTGGCCACCAAACAACTCGACGAGCTGCATGTGGCCAGCACCTGGGTTGAGGAAGACGACAGCTGAAGCCCAAAGACACAACTGAAAGCCAAAACTGAAAAATAAAACTGAAAACCAAAACCCAAAGCCAAAACAAAACGGGGCATTTGGCGCCGCAGCTGCCCAGCGCAGCAACGGTGAAGCACCACTTATGCATTGGGCGTGCCCCACACCCCCACCAGCACCGATCCGGTGCGGCTTTATCTGCAGGACATCGGTCGGGTGGACCTGCTTACCCAGGAGCAGGAGCTCATCCTGGCCCGGCTGGTGCAGCGGCGAGAACAGCTACTGCGCCAGGGCGAACCGGACAAAGACGAACCGGGCGCAGGTGAACTGGACGAAGTGGCCGCCAAAGAGCGACGACTGGCCCTGCACCGAGGCAAAAGGGCCAAGGAGCGGATGATCCAGGCCAATCTGCGGCTGGTGGTGTCAGTGGCCAAGAAGTACCAGCGCCGGGGCATGGACCTGCTGGATCTGGTGCAGGAGGGCACCTTGGGACTGGAGCGGGCCGTGGAGCGCTTTGACCCGACCCGGGGGTTTCGCTTCAGCACCTACGCCTACTGGTGGATTCGCCAGGGCATCACCCGGGCCCTTGCCAGCCAGAGCCGCACGATCCGGCTGCCGGTGCACATCACCGAGAAGCTCAACCGCATTAAACGGGCCCAGGGTGAACTAAGCGCCCGGCTAGGCCGCCTGCCCTGCGTGGCTGAAATCGCCCAGGAGCTGAATCTCAGCGAAGCGCTGATCCGCGAAACCCTGTTGCAGCTGCCCAAACCCGTCTCCCTGGAGGCCCGGGTGGGCAAGGAGCACGAAATGCAGCTCGGCGACCTGCTGGAAGACGACCACGGCACACCTGAGCAGGAACTCGCCCGCGAGCAGCTGCACAACGACCTCGAGGCCCTGCTTGAAGACCTGAGCAGCCGCGAAGCCGAGGTGATCCGTCAACGCTTCGGGCTAATAGACGACACTCCCCGCAGCCTGACTGAGATCGGCGCTGCCATGCAGCTCTCCAGGGAGCGGGTGCGGCAGATCGAATCCCGGGCCCTGCTGAAACTGCGCCAACCCCAGAACCGCTGCCGCGTGAAGGATTATCTGGGCAGCCTCGACTAAACCAGCCCATCCGGGCTAAAACGAAGTCACTACGGATAAATTGCCATGGCAACCGACATTGACATCGGCATCCCGGAAGCCCAGCGGCTGGAGATCGCCGCAGGTCTGGGCCGCGTGCTGGCCGACAGCACCGTGCTCTACGCCAAAACCCACGGCTTCCACTGGAACGTCACCGGGCCGATGTTCAACACCCTGCACCTGATGTTTATGGGGCAGTACACCGAGCTCTGGAACGCCCTAGACGCCATCGCCGAGCGCATCCGCGCCCTTGGCTGCCCAGCTCCCTTTGGCGGTGCCACCTACGGCCAGCTCTCCTCAATCGCCGAAACCCAGGGCATCCCGGCGGCCTTGGAGATGGTGCGCGAGCTGGTGCTGGGCCACGAGGCTGTAGCCCGCACCATCCGCGGCGTCATGGTCACCGCCGAAGAGGCCAACGACCAACCCACCGCCGACCTGCTCACCCAACGGCTGCAGATCCACGAGAAGACCGCTTGGATGCTGCGCAGCTTGCTCGAGGGCTGATCAAGTACCGCTGGTGCCGCTGGGATCGGCCGGTCGGCGCCCGCTGCGAGGTTGGCTGCGGTGAGCGCGGTGTTGCCCGCGCCGCGGGCGTGACCGCCGAACCCAGCCAACCCCGCAAGGAGCCAGCCCCGCTGGCAGCGCCCGGTACATTGAAGGGTCAGCCACCGGGATATGAGCAAGTTCGTCTTTGTCACCGGCGGCGTGGTGTCGAGCATCGGCAAAGGCATCGTGGCCGCCAGCCTGGGGCGCCTGCTCAAGAGCCGCGGCTACAGCGTTTCGATCCTCAAGCTCGACCCGTATCTGAACGTGGACCCGGGCACGATGAGCCCGTACCAACACGGTGAAGTGTTCGTCACGGAGGACGGCGCCGAGACCGATCTGGATCTGGGCCACTACGAACGCTTCACCGACACCGCCATGTCGCGCCTAAACAGCGTGACCACCGGCTCGATTTACCAGTCGGTGATCAACAAGGAGCGCCGCGGCGACTACAACGGCGGCACCGTGCAGGTGATCCCCCACATCACCCGCGAAATCCGCGAGCGCATCCATCGGGTAGCCGCCAACAGCAATGCCGACGTGGTGATCGGCGAGATCGGCGGCACGGTGGGCGATATCGAATCGCTGCCGTTTCTTGAGGCGATACGCGAATTCCGGGGCGATGTGGGCCGCCAGGACCTGGCCTACGTGCACGTCACCCTGCTGCCCTTCATCGGCGTTTCGGGGGAACTCAAGACCAAGCCGACCCAGCACTCGGTGAAGGAGTTGCGCTCGATCGGCATCCAGCCCGATGTGCTGGTGTGCCGCAGCGACCGGCCCGTGAGCGACGAACTGCGCCGCAAGATCGGCGGCTTCTGCGGCGTGCCGCAGCGGGCCGTGATCCAGGCCCTGGACGCCGACAGCATCTACGCGGTGCCGCTGGCGATGGAGCAGGAGGGGCTCTGCCGAGAGGTATTGGAGGTGCTGCAGCTCACAGACCACAACAGCGACATGGCCCGCTGGCAGGAGCTGGTAACCAAGCTGCGCCACCCCGGCCCGGCAGTGAAGGTGGCGCTGGTAGGCAAGTACGTGCAGCTCAACGACGCCTATCTATCGGTGGTGGAGGCCCTGCGCCACGCCTGCCTGGATCGGGATGCTTCGCTTGATCTGCACTGGGTATGCGCCGAGCAGCTCGAAAGCCAAGGCGCGGAAGCTCTGCTGGCCGGCATGGATGCAGTGGTGGTGCCCGGCGGCTTCGGCAACCGCGGTGTGGACGGCAAGGTGGCGGCAATCCGCTGGGCGCGGGAACAGCAGGTGCCCTTCCTAGGCCTATGCCTAGGCATGCAGTGCGCAGTGATCGAGTGGGCCCGCAACCAAGCGGGCTTGGCCGGTGCCACCAGCGCCGAACTTGATGCAGACACGCCCCATCCCGTGATCCACCTCCTACCTGAGCAACAGGACGTAGTTGATCTGGGCGGCACGATGCGACTTGGCGTTTACCCCTGCCGCCTAGCTGCAGACACAATGGCCCATCGCCTTTATGGCGACGAGGTTGTATACGAACGCCACCGCCATCGCTACGAATTCAACAACGCCTACCGCAGTCTCTTCACCGAATCGGGCTACACAATCAGCGGCACTTCGCCAGATGGCCGTTTAGTTGAATTAATCGAGCTACAGAGTCACCCATTTTTCACAGCTTGCCAATATCACCCCGAATTTCTCTCCCGCCCCGGCAAGCCTCACCCCCTATTCCGAGGATTGATCGAGGCCGCCCAGCAGCGCCTGCCGCAGCAAGGTTGATCAGATTTGCTTGAGTGAGTCTGTTTTGTCTTTAAATTCTCCAAGCAAAAGTTGCAAGTAAGTAACCTTGCGCAGCTTGATGTTGGCCGTAAGTGACATACCCACCTGCAAAGGCAGGCTCTTGCCAGATTTCAGCTTGAGCTGCTGAGAATCGAGGGCAATCGTGGCTGGGAAGCGGTAGGTCTGATTGCGCTCATCTGGAGGCAAGGCATCGGAGCCAATGCCCTTAACGGTGCCAAGCAGCACGCCGAAATCGGTAGCCGGGAAGGAATCGATACTGATGTCGGCAGGGCGACCAACTCGGACAAAGCCGATATCGCTGCTCTCAATCTCCACTTTGGCTTGGAGCGCATCAAAGGGAACAATCTTCATCACCGGCTCACTGCCTTGGGCCACAAAACCAGGACCGGTTGGCTTGAGATCAAACACCACCCCATCCACCGGGGAGCGCACATCCTGGTAGCGGATATTGACCTGGAGCTCAGTGAGCTTGCTGCCTAGATCGGCCAGCTCTCCTTTGATCTGCTCCAGCGCCTGCTCGATGATCGCAATTTGACGCAAGCGATCTACCTTGAGCTTGGCGAGCTCGCCATCAACCTCACGCACCTTGTTGCGCTGTTGCAGATACTGCAACTCAGCAGATGCCCCAACCGCCTTAAGGACCTCAAGCCGCTGCAGGATTTCGGTTTCAAGCACGAGGTTCTGGCGAGTCACCGTCTGCTCGGTGTCGTTGAGGTTGAGATAGCGAGCCAGCTCCACCTCCTTGAGGCGCAGCTGGGCCTGCTTGGCGATGATGGTGGTACGCAGGCTCCCCTGACGATCGAGGGTGGCCTCGTTGTCGAGGCGCAGCAGCACCTGGCCCTTCGTCACCCGCTGCCCGTCCTTGACCAGCATGGTTTCCAGCACACCGCCCACCGGCATCTGGATGGTTTTGACATCACCAATCGGCTGGAGCTTGCCTGAGGCCACCACCACCTCGTCGGTTTTGGCGAAGGCCAGCCAGGCCAGGCCAGCAGCTGTGGTGCCCACTAGGGCCCAGGTGATAGCACGCGCTAAAAAGCGCGACTGCTGCAGCGCCATCTCCTCATGGCTGGTCTGAACCCGGCGCTCGATAGCGTTTTGGGCGCGGCGCACAATCGACATCAGTTGACCTCCTGCTGGCGGTAAAGGGCGTAATAGCGACCTCGGCGCTCCATCAACTCATCGTGGGTGCCTGTTTCCACGATGGATCCTTCGTGCATCATCACGATTAGATCGGCCCGGCGGATGGTGGAGAGCCGGTGGGTGATGAAGAAAACGGTGCAGTGCTTGAGGTTGTCGAGCAAGTTGTCGCAAACGCGCCGCTCGGTGTCGTAGTCGAGGGCGCTAGTTGCTTCATCGAGCACCAGCAGCCGCGGCTGGGAGAGCAGGGTGCGGGCCAGGGCCAGCCGCTGCCGCTGGCCGCCGGAAAGGCCGGCGCCGCGTTCACCCACATTGCTGCTGTAGCCAGCAGGAAGCTCCATGATGAAATCGTGGGCGCAGGCCAGCCGTGCCGCCTGCACGATCGAATCACTGCTGGCATCGGGATCGGTGAGGGCAATATTTTCTGCCACCGTGCCGGTGAAAAGCAGGGGCTCCTGGGGCACAATGCCGATTTGGCGCCGCAGCGAATAGAGCTCAACTTTGTCGATGTCGTAGTTGTCGATCAGGATCCGGCCGCTGCCTGGTGAATAGAGGCGAGCCAGCATTTTGGTGAGGGTGCTCTTACCGCTACCGCTCTGGCCCACCACCCCCACAAAGGTGCCGGCGGCGATGGTGAAGTCGATGTGACGCAACACCTGGGCGCCGCCTGGGGTGAAGGAGAAGCAGAGGTCGTCGAAACGCACCTCGCCGGCGATGGGCGGCAGAGGAATCTTCTGCTTATCAGCCTCATCTGATTCCTCCGGGGTGTCGACCACATCAGCAAGGCGCTCAAAGGAAACCTTGAGCTCCTGGATGCTCTGCCAGATCGAAGAGAGCCGCAACAAAGGCTGTGTGACGTAGCCAGAGATGATCCGGAAGGCGATCAATTGGCCCAGGGTCATGTCGCCGGAGAGCACCAAAGAGGCGCCTACCCAGAGCACCAGCAGCTGGGAGAGCTTCTGCAGCACCTGGGAGGTTTCGGTAAGGGCCGTACCGGTGATGGTTTTTTCAAACGTACGGGAGATGTATTTGCCGTAGAGGTCTTGCCACTTCCAGCGGCTGATCATCTCGACGTTCTGGGCCTTCACCGTCTGGATGCCGGTGAGCACCTCAACAAGGTGGCTCTGGGTGCGGGCGTTCTCCTGGGCCGCATCGCGGTATTGACGACGGAACAGGGGCGCGCCCAGCACGGTGAGACCGATCTGAATCGGCAGCACGCACAGGGCGATCAAGGTGAGTACCCAGCTGTAAAGCAGCATCACGGCGATATAGATCACCGAGAAGGCCGTATCGAGCAGGGTGGTGAGCGCTTGACCGGTGAGGAAATTACGGATCTTCTCTAGCTCAGCAATACGGGTGCCGAGTTCACCCACGGGACGGCGGTCGAAGTAATTGAGCGGCAGCCGCAGCAGGTGGTCGATCACCTCGGCTCCGAGGCGCAGATCGATGCGATTAGTGGTTTCGCTGAATAGGAAGGTGCGCAGGGCGCCGATCAAACCCTCCATCAAGGTCACCACAACCAGGGCAAAGCCCAGCACCTGCAAAGTATCGAGGCTGCGCTGGTTGATCACCTTGTCGATGATCACCTGAATCAGCAGGGGGTTGGCCAGGCTGAACAGCTGCACCACAAAGGAGGCGATCAGCACCTGGGTAAGGATGCCCCGGTAGCGCTGCAGAGCTGGCCAGAACCAGGCAAAACCAAAGCGCTGCTCGGGGGTGGCGGAGCTGCGCTCCAGCATCAGCACATCGATGCCGTCTGGGAAAGCCTCAGGAAGCTGGTCGGGGGGAATTTCCACCCAGCCCTGCCGCGGGGAGGCCAGCAGCAAACCTCGCGCATTGGCGCCCCGGACCACGGCAAACCCGCCCTGCCATGGGATCAGGGCCGGGGTCTGCAGGCGCGTGCCCTGATTGGCAGGCACCCGCACGCCGCTTACGTGCAAACCCATCATCGCGGCGAGATTGCCGCAGAGCTGCAGGTCGGGCGTCTGGCCGCGGCGCAGCACATCGCGCAGGATCTTCTCGATCGCATCGCGGCGGAAGGGCAGCTTGAGCTCCGCCGCCAGCATCTGGAAACAGGCGAGGGTTTCCTCGAGGGGGCCATTGCCGCGCAACAGCTGCAGAGCCGTGCGGTCCCGCTGGCCCAGATCCAGGGCTGAAGCCAAAGGCGGATTGGAGCCGGCAGGTTGGCCGGAGCTGCCGGAACCCTCCGGCATCAGCTCTGCTTCCAGCACTGGAGCTACCGGCGCCAGCAGCTCCGCAGGCAGGGCGATCAGGCGTGGCGCTAGTGGTGGGGTGGCAGCCGGCACACCCTGGCGGGGATTGAGCGCTGCCCCGAGGGGGTGATCGAGCAGGTTGTGGCTAGCGGCCAGCAAGCTGAACTCAATCGGCAGGGCAGCTAGGGCAGCAGGCTCAGGCGGCACCAGTCGGGCCTGGGGGCGGGCCTGATCCAGCAACTCCTGGATCGAAGTGCGGGCCTGGGGGTGCTGCTCAAGCAGCAGGGCCAGTAGGGCTGCCAATTCAGCGGTAAATAAGTGGGAGCCACACCACTGGGCGAAGGAGGGTTCGCTGGTCAGCAGCTCCAGGATCAGGGAATCGGCCAGCACCAGTGCCTCCACTTCGGAGCCAGCGCTCACCTCCTCACAGGGAGCAGCTCGCAACAGGGAGGCCAGGCCCACAAAGCTGCCCGGTCCCAACTTTTCTGCGGTGCGCAGGCGGCCCTGGTCCCGCACCAGCAAGCGAGCTGTGCCGGAGTGGATCAGCAGAATCTCAGATGGAATCAAGCCCCCAAGACAAAGAGGATCACCAACAGCAAACCGACGCAGGCTGAGCTGCAGCTGCAAACGCTCGGCGCTGGCGTGCGACAACCCGGCAAAGGCGGGATGGGCGGGCAGCTGCAAAGGGGCGGAATCGTCCATGGCATTCATGATGAGCCTGGGCTGACGTTCTGGCCCGCATCGCCGGACACGGCCAATTCAATCAGGGGTTGCAGATCGGCAAGACGTCGTTCAACTTGCTCTGAGATCCACTGCTCGAACAGCTCTTGAGCCATGCGGGCGGCGGTGGCCTCATCGAAGGTGGCGGAAGTAAGGCTTTCGAGCCGCACCACAAGCCACCAGGATTCGACTTGGAAGGGCTCGAGCACTACGCCAGGGGGAGCGGTGCGCAAACGATCAACTAAGGCAGGGTGGGCTTGGGTGAGGGGCACCGGGCCAACAATGCCGCGGGTGGCCTGCTCGGGGCCTTCGGCGTAGCGGGCCGCTAGATCGGCGAAGTTGGCATCGCCATCATCAATACGTAAGTAGAGCTCGCGGGCGAGACCACCATCGCGGAGACGCAGCAGGCTGTAGACAACGCGATCGAGCTGGTTCTTGCGCTGCAGAAAGCGAGCTTCTGCCTTGGCGGAGAAATCACGCTGGCAGAGAAGCTGCAGCTGCAGGGGCTGCCGCATCTGCGCCTCTAGGGCGGCGGGGCTGAGCATGCGGGCTATCGCCCAAGCCTTGAGGGCCTCACCGTCACGGATTTGGTGCTGACGACAAAAAGCCTGCCTGGCCGCATCTATTTGCTCATCGCTTAAAGCAACATCGCTAGCCGCCAAGGCCAGCAAATTAGCTCGCACGTAGGGCTCAAGCAAACCGAGGCGAGCCAAGTCTTGGAGCGAAACGGTAGGACTCTCTTGAGGCTCAGCAGACATAAATAAGCGTGCTCTTGAGCGATTTAGAAAGAATAAAGCGGTTGCGCGACTTTGCGAAACCGCGCAAAGCTATCCAATGCATATCAATTATTCTATCAATATAGTTTATGGCTTTGCTCAGCTCTAACAAGTCCTAATTACAAACAGATGCAAATAAAGCGCCATTGGCTTGGGCTCCCCCGCACACAAGCACTCCACACCAAAAGGAAAGCCAAGCGCTAGACCAATCTGGCAATTCCATTCCCCTAAGCCCGGTGCCCCAGCCCCTGGCCGCCGATTCGCTGCCAGCAAGTGCCCTGCCAGTGGTGGAAACCTTCCACTCCCTGCAGGGTGAAGGCCTGCACGCCGGCCGCAGCGCCTTCTTCATCCGCCTGGGGGGCTGCGCGGTGGCCTGCCCCTGGTGCGACACCAAACACTCCTGGCCGGCCGAAGCGCACCCCCAGCAATCCCTGGCCGCGCTAGCCGCCGCAACCGCGGCCGCCGCCGAAGCCGGTGCCGCTTTTGTTGTCATCACCGGCGGTGAACCGCTGCACCACAACCTTGGCCCGCTCTGCCAAACCCTGGAGCCCTCGGGCCTGCCCCTGCACCTGGAAACCAGCGGCGTGGATCCACTCAGCGGCCGCTTCGCCTGGATCACCCTTTCGCCCAAGCGCCACCGCCCTCCCACCGCAGAGCTGCTGGCCGTCTGCCAGGAGCTCAAGGTGGTGGTGCACGAGGCCGCCGATCTGGCCTTCGCCCAAGCCATGGCCGCCCAGGCCCGGGAGGCGCGCGGCGGGAGCCCTGGCCCCCAACTGCTGCTGCAACCGGGCTGGGACTGCCCAGCCGGCCAGACCCTGGCGATCGATTACGTGCGCCGCAACCCCCAATGGCGGCTCAGCCTGCAGAGCCACAAGTTGCTGGGATTGCGCTGATCAGAGCAGGTTGGCCGGGCGCTCCTGGACCTCCGCCTTCCACAGACGCCAGCGCAGCTCCAGCGGCCGGGGGGCATCGACCACGATCGGGCGACTGGCGTTGTAGGGCACCACAAACGCCTTACCGGCCATCGGCACAAAGCCGCGGCGGCGCGGCTGGTCCGCCGGGCAGGCCATGCGGGTGGAGGCCAACTGCCCCACATCCGTGACCCGATAGATCACCGGTCCACCCTTCTGGGCGGGTTTCACGGCGCGGAGCTTGCCGCCGAACATCTGGCGATTGCAATCCAGTTGCACCATTTGTCCCACCAGCAACTGCACCCGCCAGTCGGCGGGGTTTGACGACAGGGCGGCATCGGAGTTGGGGGGCAGCACCCCCGGCAGCTGAATCACCCAGCGCCGGTCGCCGGCAGCGACTTTCGGGTAACTGGAGAGATCGAGCCGGGGTACCGCCGAGACGGGCGCCGCAGCGAGCAGCAAAACAAGCGCCGCGTTCTTGATGCCCCTGACCAAATCCATATCCATCCCCATATCCACGGTTATGGCCATCGTGGCGGCCGCAAGCGGCGCTGGCATTGGGGAAGATGTACTTCTGTACAAGCTCCTCAACGCCATCGCCAGCCCAGTAGCCGTGTCTGCCGCACCCATGCCTGGCCCACCCCTCGCCATCGCCCTGCTCTCCGGCGGCCTGGATTCGGCTACCGCCGCGGCCCTGGCGATCGAAGCCGGTTACCGGGTGATCGGGCTGTCGCTGGATTACGGCCAACGCCATCGCCGCGAACTGCAAGCCGCGGCCGAACTGGCACCGCTCCTGGGGCTGGCTGAACACCACACCATCGCCGTCAATCTGGCCGCTTGGGGTGGCTCCTCCCTCACCGACACCGCCATCGCCGTGCCCAGCACCGGGGTTGAGGCGGGCGTGATCCCGAGCACCTATGTGCCAGGACGCAACACCGTGTTCATCGCCTTGGCGCTGAGCCTGGCTGAGGCCCGCGGCGCCCAGAAGCTGGTGCTGGGCGTAAATGCTGTCGACTACTCCGGCTACCCCGACTGCCGTCCCGACTACCTCGAAGCCTTCCAGAGCCTGGCTGAGCTTGCCAGCAAGGCCGGCCGCGAAGGCCACGGCGCCCAGCTCTGGGCACCCCTGGTGACCTGGAGCAAAACCCGGATCGTGCAAGAGGCCCGGCGGCTCGGCGTGCCGATCGAGCGCACCTGGAGCTGCTACGAGGGCGGCGAGCGGCCCTGTGGCGTGTGCGACAGCTGCCGCATCCGCGATGCCGCCCTGCTGGCAGCCGGGGCATGAGCCCGCCCCGGCACCGCGAGCCCCAATATCACCCCCTGCCCTGGCGGGATCCCTGGCCCCTGGTGCAAGCCCTGGCGGCCGAGCTGGGTAGGGAAGGTCTGGTGTGGCTCGATAGCGATGGCAGCGCCCAGGGCCCCTGCAGCCGCCTCGGCCTGGCGCCCCTGGAGCAGCGCATCTGCCGCGGCCTGCCGGGGGAGAGCGGCGCCAGTGATCCCTTTGCGCAGCTGGCCGATCTAGCCGCTGGCGGCGGCCATTGGATGGGCTGGCTCAGCTACGAAGCCGGGGCCTGGGTGGAGCCGGCACCCCATTGGCAGTCGCCCGACATGGCCCTGCTCTGGGCTGCCCGCCACGACCCGGTGCTGGTGTTTGACCATGGCAGCCAGCAGCAGTGGCTCGAGGGTCAAGATCCAGCGCGGCTGAGCAGCTTCGCTGCCCTGTTGGAGCGGCTTGATCTAGGCAACGCGCCAGCGAGCCAATCCCCGGCCGCGATCGCGCCAGCCTCCTGGCACTGGCACACTCCACCGGAGCGCTTTGCCGCCCAGGTGGAGCAAGTGTTGGCCTGGATCGCCGCCGGCGATCTTTTCCAAGCCAATCTCACCGCCTGCTGCGAGCACTCCTTAACAAGCCCCGCCGATCCCCTCGGCCTTTACGGCCGCCTGCGCGAGCTATGCGCCGCCCCCTTTGCTGGCCTGGCGATCGCCGGCGGCGCGGCGGCGGGGGAGGCGGTGCTGTCGGCCTCACCGGAGCGGTTCCTACGGGTGGGGGAGGGCGGGCAGGTGGAAACCAGGCCGATCAAGGGCACCCGGCCGCGCCATGGCGATACCGACGCCGATGCCGACGCCGCCGCCGACCTGGTGACCAGCCCCAAGGACCGGGCCGAGAACGTGATGATCGTCGACTTACTGCGCAACGACCTGGGCCGGGTGTGCAAGCCAGGCTCGATTCAGGTGCCCCAGCTGGTGGGGCTGGAGAGCTACCGCCAGGTACACCACCTCACCTCGGTGGTGCGGGGCCAGCTGCAGCCGGGGTTCGACACGATTGATCTGCTGCGGGCCTGCTGGCCGGGCGGGTCGATCACCGGCGCCCCCAAGATCCGCGCCTGCCAGCGCCTGCATGGCCTTGAGCCGGTGCCGCGAGGGCCCTACTGCGGCTCCCTATTCAGGCTTGGGGTCGACGGCCAGTTCGACAGCAACATCCTGATCCGCTCGCTGCTGCTGCGCGGCCAGCGCCTACGGGCCCACGCCGGCTGCGGCATCGTGGCCGACTCCGACCCCGCCGCCGAAGCCGA
This sequence comes from Cyanobium sp. T1G-Tous, assembly GCF_024345455.1. Classification (NCBI taxonomy): domain Bacteria; kingdom Bacillati; phylum Cyanobacteriota; class Cyanophyceae; order Synechococcales; family Prochlorococcaceae; genus Cyanobium; species Cyanobium sp. T1G-Tous. Next base: position 289,527 of record NZ_JAGQBD010000001.1, on the reverse strand, counting down.
GGAGTTGGGCTGGAAACTGCAACCGCTGCTGGAGGCCCTGGCATGAGCGCCCCGATCGCCTGGTTGGGCGACGGCACCGGGCAAGGGCGCTGGGGCACACCGCAGACCCTGACCCTGCCGATCAGCGACCGGGGCCTGCTGCTGGCCGATGGCCTGTTTGAAACCCTGCTGGTGGAAGCAGGTCAAGCCTGGCTGCTGGGGGAACACCTGGGTCGCTGGCAGAGCTCGGCAGCGCTGCTGGGGCTGCCGCCACCGCCAGGAGCGGCGACCGTGCAGCCCCTGATCGCCGCAGCGATCGAGCGCAGCGGCATCGGCAAGGCCCCTGGCAGCAGCGGCGCCCTGCGGCTCAACTGGAGCCGCGGCAGCGGTGCACGGGGCATCGAGCCGCCCTGCATCAACAGCCCCAGCTTCTGGCTGCAGCTCAGTGCCTTCAAACCGTGTTTTGAGCCGGTGCGAGTGATCACTAGTGCCACCGAAACCCGAAGCGCCACCAGCCTGCTGAGCCGCTGCAAGAGCTTCGCCTACGGGGCCTCGATCCAGGCCCGCCGCCAGGCCCTGGAGGCCGGAGCCGACGACGCCCTGCTGGCCAGCTCCGCCGGCGGCCTCTGCTGCGGCACCAGCGCCAACCTGCTGGTGTGCAGCGGGGGCTCCTGGATCACCCCGCCCCTGAGCAGCGGCTGCCTGCCTGGGGTGATGCGGCAGCGGGGTCTGGATCGGGGCCTGATCACTGAAGCCCCGGTCAACGAGCAAGATCTGGCCAGCTGGGAGGCGGCCATGTTGATCAACAGCCTGGGCTGCCGGCCGATCAGCCACCTGGGCGCCCTGCCGATAGCTAACTCCGCTCCATCTGGCGGCGGCAATCAGAAGCCAGAGACGTTCTGGCGACAACTCCTGCAGGCCAGCCCATGACCCGTCGATGACCAACTCCGAACTCTCGCGCCAGCTGGGGCTGCGCAGCCTCACCCTCGCCGTAGTGACCAGCACTATTGGCTCAGGCTGGCTGTTTGCCCCCTTTTACGCCGCCCGCAGTGCCGGCCCAGCAGCCCTCGGCGCCTGGCTACTGGGCGGAATGTTGGCCTTCAGCCTGGCCCTGGTATTTGCCGAACTGGGCTCCTTGGTGAGCAGTTCCGGCGCCCTGGCCCAGATCCCCCTGCTCAGTCACGGCCGCACCGCCGGCTTCATCGGCGGCTGGAGCGCCTGGATCGCCTACCTGGCCCTGCCCACCATCGAGGTGCTGGCGGTGATGCAATACCTAGCCAGCAGCTTCCCCTGGCTGACGGCCGATGGGGGCAGCGGCCAGGTGCTCAGCGGTCCGGGCCTAGCCCTGGCCACGGCCCTGCTGGCAATGCTGGCCTGGATCAACCTGGCAGGGGTGGGCTGGCTAGCCCGCTGGATCGACGGGCTCACCGCCTGGAAGCTGGCCATACCCCTGGTGATCTCGGTCACGCTGATGCTGGCTTCGGGCCACTGGGGCAATCTCGCCGCCAGCCGCCTACCCCCGGGCGAAACCCTGCGGGGCATGGTGACGGCTATCAGCAGCGGCGGAATTTTGTTTTCGCTGCTGGGTTTTCGCACCGCCATGGATCTGGCCGGCGAAACCCGCCGGCCCCAGCGCACCGTGCCCCTGGCCATGGCCCTTGGTCTCGCCATCTCCCTTGGCATCTACCTAATCCTGCAGCTGGCCTTCCTGGTATCCATCCCCCCCGACCAACTAGCTGGCGGCTGGGGCCGGCTTGAGCTCACCGCCCACGGCGGACCCCTGGTGGCCCTGGCCATGGGCCTGGGTCTGGGCTGGGTGGCGCGGCTGCTGCTGCTAGATGCGGTGATCTCCCCGAGCGCCACGGCCATGGCCTATATGGGCGCCTCGGCGCGGGTGAGCTGGATGATGGGGCGCTGCGGGCTGCTGCCCAGCAGCTTTGGGCGGCTCAACCGCCAGGCCGTGCCCTCAGTTGCCCTATTAGTGAGCCTGGCCATGGGGGTGTTGATGCTGCTCAGCGGCCCCAGCTGGCAAACCGTGGTGAGCTTCCTCACCGCCACCTTGGTGATCGCCCTGGCCATGGGCCCGGTAAGCCTGATAGCCCTGCGCCAGCAGTTGCCCGATACCCAACGGGCCTACCGATTGCCATGGGCCGGTGTCTGGTGCAGCTCCGCCTTCGTGCTGGCCACTTGGGCGATCAGCTGGTGCGGCACCAGCGCCCTGCGAGGAGCCAGCCTGATCGTGCTGGTGCCGGCCGGGCTGTTTGCCCTTGCCGATCGTCAGCAGCTACGTCATGGACTTTGGTGGTTTCTGTACCTCGGCGGCATCGTGGCCATCACCTCAGTGCCGCTGGGCCTCTTGGCCCAGCTGGCTGCGCTAGCTAGCTGGGCCTTAGTGGTATTTCCGATCGCCACCAGCTCCCGACTAGCTCAGTTGCAACCCATGGTGGAAATGCGATAGGTGAAACCAGTAGCCGCCTGGTCTGCGCTGGCTCCAATCTTAAAATTGAGCTGGCTCACGGTTTTGCCGGGAATGGCGGGGAAGGGGCCCCACATGCGGCCGGTGCCCATCTGGGGTGCAAACGACTCATTGATCACCTGCAAGCTGGAGCCGTCAGTGAACTTGAGATAGCCCTGAATAGGGTACGTGGCGCTCACCGAGGAGTTGGCAGTGAAGAAAAACTTGTAGCTGCCGTAGGGCTGGGTCACAAAGAAATCAGTGTTCCAATTGGGCCGGCCAAAGGGATTGCCTGCACCAATCGTTTTGGTGATGACGTTGGTGACGCCATCGCCACCCACCGGCGCTAAGAACTGGCAGGTTTGGGCCTGGGCTGGCGCCAAACCAGCAACCAGGGTGGTGCTGCACAGACCGGCCGCGAAGGCCGCCACAAGGGAAGCGCGCATCAAATTTCTGTATGACTTTGATCAGCCTCTTTCTAGCCTCAAACGCTCAAGAAGCGCTGGATCATCTCCGAGCTGAGATCGGCCGTGGCGCCACTGGCCACAATGCCGCCCTTCTGCATGGCGTAATAAGAGTCGGATTGGCGCACAAAGCTGGCGTGATGTTCCACCAGTAACACCGAAATCCCCGTCTCTCGAATGATCCGGCTCACTGCCCGCTGGATGTCGAGCACCACCGATGGCTGAATGCCCTCAGTGGGTTCATCGAGCAGCAGCAGACGGGGCTTACCGAGCAGGGCCCGGGCGATGGCCAGCTGCTGCTGTTGACCACCGGAGAGGTCGCCGCCACGGCGGGCCAGAAACTTCTCCAGCACCGGGAACAGCTCAAACACCAGCGGGTCAATATGGCGATGGCGACCCATACCCCCCGGCAGGGCTTCCAGACCCAGCAGCAGGTTTTCGCGCACGCTGAGCTGGGGAATGATCTCCCGCCCTTGGGGCACATAGCCAATGCCAGCCCGGGCGCGGCGGTGGGGGGCCAGGCCGCCGCAGTCGCTGCCTGCCAGCTCGATGCAACCGCTGCGCTGGGGCACTAGGCCGATGATCGACTTCAGCAGGGTGGTTTTGCCAACTCCATTGAGCCCGATCAGGCAGGCCATCTGACCAGGCGCAATCGATAGATCGACGTTGCGCAGGATGTGGCTCTCGCCGTAATAAACATTGAGCCCGCGCACGCTCAACAAGCGGCTGGATTCGCCCTGGGCTGGGGTGGTCATGGTGGCAGAAGCAGTCATACGTCGTCCTCAACACCGAGATAAACCTCGATCACGCGGGGATCGCTCTGCACCGTCTCCATCGTGCCCTCACAAAGCACGTGACCCTCATGAAGCACGGTCACAGGGCAATCGAGCTCACGGATGAAGTCCATGTCGTGTTCGATCACCAGCACGGTGTGGTCGCCAGCAAGGCTGCGCAGCAATGCACCGGTGCGCTCGGTCTCCTCCTCGGAAAGGCCGGCCACCGGCTCATCCACCAGCAGCACATAAGGGTCTTGGGCCAGCAACATGGCGATCTCAAGCCACTGCTTCTGGCCGTGGGAAAGGCTGCCGGCCCGCCGGGAGGCATGGGCCTCGAGGCCAACCACGGCCAGCAACTCTTGAACGCGCTGGCGCTGACGGCTATCGAGGCTGCCAAACAACAGCTTGAAGGGTGAGTGGCTGCCTTTAACAGCCAGCTCCAAATTGCGGCGAGGGCTGAGGTTTTGGTAGACGCGCGGCGTCTGAAATTTGCGACCAATGCCTAGCCGAGCGATGCGGTGCTCAGCGATGCCTAACAACGAGCGCCCCCGAAACACCACGTCGCCTTTGGTGGGGCGCACCTTGCCTGTGATCACATCAAGGAAGGTGGTTTTACCCGCCCCATTTGGGCCGATCACGGCCCGCAGCTCACCGGGTGCCAGGGAGAGGTTGAGATCGTTGAGGGCCCAAAAACCATCGAAGCTGACGCTGACACCGCGTAGCTCCAGCAATGGAGCGACCAATTGAGCGCTAGTAGACGCAGTCATGGAGCTCCTCCAGGAGGAAGATCGGACCGAAACGCCTGGCGCTCCGCCTGCGCCGCAGGGTCGAGATCCAAGCCTGGATAGGTGGGCGCCAAAGGTGGCCAGCCAACCATGGCCTGGATATGGCGCGGGCCACCCTGACGCCACCAGCCCACCAACCCATCAGGCAGCGCCGTGACCACCAATAGGAACAAACCACCCTGGATAAACAGCCAGGTTTCCGGCAGTTGTTCACTCACCAAGCTCTTGGCGTAGTTGATCAAAACGGCACCAAGCACGGCTCCAATCAAGGTGCCGCGGCCACCCACTGCCACCCAAATCACCATCTCAATCGAGAAAGGCACGGCCATGTATTGGGGCGACACAATGCCGGACTGCACGGTGTAAAGCGCACCACTCACGCCAGCCATAGCTCCAGCAATTGCAAACACCAGGGTTTTGTAGGCAGTGGGGTTGTAGCCGGTGAAACGCAGCCGCGGCTCGTCGTCACGGATGGCGATCAAGGCATCGCCGAAGCGACCACGGGTGAGCCAGCGGCAGAGCAACCACGCAGCGATCACCAACGCCACAGTGAGCCAAAAAAGATTGCGCTGCATGACATCACTGCCCACCAGCTCACCCAAGATCCGGGCGGTATCGGTTTTGAGGCCGTTAGTGCCATTAATCAGCTTCTGCTGGCCATTAAAAAAGTTGAAAAAGACCAGCAGGGCCGCCTGGGTAAGAATCGAGAAATAGACCCCTTTGATGCGATTGCGAAAAACCAGATAACCAAGCACACCAGCCACTAGGGCAGGCAACACCCAAATGCACAATCCCGTAAACAGAAACGACTGAAACGGCTGCCAAAAAACAGGGATTTGCTTGACCCCATAAAGCCCGAAAAACTCTGGCAACTCCCCAGGCGCTAGAGATAAAAGCTGCAAATGCATGCCAATGGCATAGCCACCTAGGGCAAAGAAGATGCCCTGACCCAGGCTCAGCATGCCAGTAAAACCCCAGATCAGGTCTATACCCAGGGCTACGATTCCAAGCGACAAAAACCGACCCAGCAGGTTGAGCCGGAAGGGCGGCAGAATTGCCGGCAAGACCAACGCTGCTGCCACAAGCAGCAGCCAAGGCAACCAGGTGCGCAATTTCGCCATGGTTCAGGCCTCCACCAGCCGTCCCTTCTGCGGGAACAGGCCAGCGGGCCTGAACTGCAGGAACACGACGATCAGGGCAAACACGAGCACCTTTGCCATCGAGGTGGTGGCAAAAAATGTGATCAGCTCATTGAGGCCGGCTGGCATGGCTGGCCAGAGCAGCAGTAGGGAGCCTGAACCGATCACATAACTGAGCACTCCGATACCCAGGGCCGCTACAACCGTGCCGAGAAGTTTGCCAACCCCTCCCAACACCACCACCATGAAGCAGTCAACGATGTAGTTGCCGCCAAGGTTTGGGCCCACCGAGCCAAGCAAAGTCACAGCCACTCCAGCCACTCCAGCCAAGCCCGATCCCACCAAAAAGGTGAGTGCATCGACGGTTTCGGTGGGAATACCCAAGCAGTCACTCATTGAGCGATTTTGGGTAACGGCCCGGATGCGAATGCCCCAGACGCTCTTCTGCAGAAACCAATGCACCGCCACCAGGGCAATCGCCGTAAGAGCAACAATGAACAGGCGTGCCGTTGGCATATTGACACCGCCAAGTTCAACCGAGCCACGCAACCACAGGGGAGCAGTGACGTCTAGGTTGCGAGCGCTAAACCAGGGCTGATCCAGCACCCGAACACCACCCAGTCCGGAGGCCAAAATGATGCCAAGCAGGCCAGAAATAACCCAGCTAGCCACTCCAAGCAATGGGGTCCAGCGCCGTTGAGCCCAGGAGCTGGGCCACAACCGTGGCACTACCAAGCCAAGAGCCACGGCCACCACAAGCCCCACAACAAAAGCACTGCTCACCGAGCGCACAAATTGCTGCAAAATCAGGCTTACCCCCCAGGTGGCCAAGAGAGTTTCCAGCGGTCTGCCATAAAGGCGCCGAATCACGGTTTTTTCCAGCAGCAAGCCCGCCAGGCCACTCACTAAAAAAGCAAGTGGTATCGCCACCAAAATGTAGATGGGGAAAAGACCCTCCAGGGGTCCATTTTTAAATAGGTTTTGCACCACGAAGGTGGTGTAAGCCCCGAGCATCATCAACTCACCATGGGCCATGTTGATGACCCCCATCAAGCCAAAGACAACGGCCAAGCCAAGGGCGGCCAGCACCAGTACAGAACCGATGGCTAGGCCATTGAAGAGTGTGTCGTAAAGAAGATCCATGGCGCCCAACAGGGCTCGGCAAGAGGAAAAGAATAAAAACGAAGTGAAAAGGGGGAGACAAGCTCCCCCGATCTGAAGTCAATGGGCAAGCCGAAGGCTCACATCTTGAACTTGCCAGCATCAGGACGATCCTGGGTCCAATCGCAGGTGTAACCCTTGGTTTCTGGAACAAACTGGTTCCAGGCAATTGGCTTAAGCACACCCTTGTCTTCGATGATCTTGAACATGCCGTCCTTTTGGACTTCACCAATCATCACCAGCTCGGTGGTGTGGTGATTGGGCTGCACCTCAATCTTGCCCTGGGGGGCATCGAAAGTCACACCGATTAGCGCCTTGCGCACTGCGTTGTTATCAACGCTATTGGCCTTCTCCGCTCCAGCGGCCCAGAGGTAGACCATGTTGTAAGCGGATTCAGCCGGGTCGTTGGTGACCCGATTCTCGCCGTACTTGGCCTTGAAATCAGTAGTGAACTTCTTGGAAGCCGGGGTGTCGAGACTCTGGAAGAAGTTCCAGGCCGCATAGGTGCCTTCAAGATACTCGGGGCCAATTGCCGCAACCTCCTCCTCAGCAATTGAGAAGCTCATGATTGAGTAGCCATTGGCAGGGGTGATACCAGCAGCCTTCATCTGCTTGAAGAAGGCGACATTGCTGTCGCCATTAAGCGTATTAACGATCACACCACCCTTGGGCAGGGCCTGCTTGATCTTGGCAATGATCGGCGCCACCTCGGTGTTGCCAAGTGGCAGGTAGTCCTCACCCACCAGATTACCGCCCTCAACCTTGAGTTGCTCCTTCATGATCGTGTTCGCAGTGCGCGGATACACGTAATCGGAGCCCACTAGGAAGAAGTCCTTGCCCTTATTCTTGAGCAGCCAGGAGACCGCCGGCTCAGCCTGTTGGTTCGGGGTGGCACCGGTGTAGAAGATGTTCTTGGAGCACTCCTGACCTTCGTATTGAATCGGGTAGAAGAGGAAGTGATCCTTGGCCTCAAACACCGGCAACATCGCCTTGCGGCTAGCTGAGGTCCAGCCACCAAACACCACAGCCACCTGATCCTGATCGATCAGTTTTTTAGCTTTCTCAGCAAAGGTGGGCCAGTCAGAGGCACCATCTTCTTCGACGGGAACAATCTTCAGCTTCTTGCCATCGATGGTGATCCCGCCCTTGGCGTTGATCTCCTCGATCGCCATCAACTCGGCTTCAGCCACCGTGTTTTCGGAGATGGCCATGGTGCCGGAGCGGGAATGCAGAATCCCCACCTTCACTTCACCGTCAAAATCGCCAGAGGCTTTTTCGCCGCCGCCGCAGGCCACCAGCGAGAGGCTGGCTGCCATCGCCGTAGCACCAGCGACATAACGCATGGTGGTTTTGCGCATCAGGGAAGACTTCATAAAAACTCCTACGGGAAACCGCTGAATGTTCCGCTGCTATTTAGCGGTCACTGGAAGGTATCCAGTTGTCACACTTTGGCTTTGTAGTGGTTGCTACGATTCAGTAAATACAAGCTAATCAGGGCAGCTGAGCCCACAAAAACTTCTCTACCGCCTCCAGTCCTTCGCCGCTGCGGATGTTGGTAAAGCACCAAGGGCGTCCTGGGCGCATGCATTCGGTGTCGGCTGCCATCACCTCAAGGCTTGCTCCCACCATGGGAGCCAGGTCGATCTTGTTGATCACCAGCAGGTCGGAGCGGGTGATCCCCGGGCCGCCCTTGCGAGGAATTTTGTCGCCGGCGGCCACATCGATCACATAGATGCAAAGATCCACCAATTCCGGGCTGAAGCTGGCAGCCAGGTTGTCGCCACCGCTCTCCACCAGCACCAGATCCAGATCGGGGAAGGCCGCCTCCAGCTCAGCCACCGCCGCCCGGTTGATCGAACAGTCCTCGCGGATGGCGGTGTGGGGGCAGCCACCGGTTTCGACGCCGCGGATTCTCTCGGGTTCTAAAGCCCCAACTCGGGTGAGGAACTGGGCATCCTCCTGGGTGTAAATGTCATTGGTAACAACCGCCAGCTGCAGACGATCGCGCAGTCGCCGGCACAGGGCCTCCACCAGGGCCGTTTTGCCCGAGCCCACCGGCCCAGCCACGCCCACCCGCAGCTTGCTCATCCGATCCGCTCAGCTGCGAAACAGCCTGGAGTACAGCTCGGCATGGCGCAACTGGGCCAGACCCGCACCCACACCACCGCTCCAAAGCTGATCGGGATCGGCAGCCACCAGTTCCAGGGCCCGCTCGGCAATCAAAGGTGCCAGGCCCAGCTGCAGGCGCTGGGCCTCGGTGGGTCCTAGGGGCACCAGCCGCAACGCCGCACTGAGCTGGTTTGCCACCCAGCCATACAAGTAGGCCTCCACCAGCTCGGTGGCAGCAACCTCCAGGGCGCGGCCCGCCAGGGCAAAGGCTGCCGGCCAAGCCAGGTTCAAGGCAGGCGGATTGAAGCCCAGATCGGCCAGCAGCCCCAGCAGCGACGCGCCCATCTGGCGGTGCTGGGCGCGCACCTCCGCCGCCTCCCGCAGGGCCAGCAACCAGCTATCGCGCTCGCGCAATTCGGCTGGTTCAGCCAGCAGCAAACCGGGCAAACTGGCCGCCTCCAGCGCCAAGGTGCCGCGCTGCAACTCAGCTTCCAGCCAGGCCCTCACCCCAGCCCCATCCAGCAAAAGCCCGCGCTGCACCTGCACCTCCAAGCCCTCCGAATAACTGAAGGCCCCCACCGGCAGCGCCGGGCTGATCAGTTGAAACAAGCGCAACCGGCTAGTGGTCATGGCTGTGGCTGTGGGCGGAGCCGTAGGCACCGGACTCGGGCTGAAAGGGAGCCTGCAGCTGATCCACCTGCAGGCCGCGATGCTCCAGCAGATGGGCCAGCACGGAATCGGCGAGCAGGCGCAGTTCACCAGCCCTGATCTCCATCGCCACGTGGCGATTGCCAAGGTGATAGGCGGCCTGGAGCAGGGCTAGGGGATCGGCGCTGCGCACCTGCATCAGCTCCTCCAGCGCCGCGCGCACCTGCACCAGCGGTTCGGCAGCCGTGGCGGCCAGCCACTCACCGGGTTCTAGGGCTGCTCCCCGGCGCAGCTGCAGCAGCACCTGCCTGCCACAGACAGTGCAACGCAAACCCCGCAGCTGGGTGCGCTCCGCCGCTGAAAGGGCCAGCACCAAGGCAGGAACATCCCCCGGACTTGCCGCCAGCCCGCGCTCACGCAGCACCAAAGGCTGGGCAGCAGGCTCGGAGCTGGCCATCGCCGGGTGCACCATGGTCTTTAAACAGCATGCCTGGTGAATCATCCCAACACCATTGCGGCAGGCCGCTGGCACGGCTCCGCTGAGCTGGAGTTCAAGGCCAGGCAGGGCAGTCCGGGGGAGCCGCTGGTCACGGTGCATCAGGGCTGGGCCACCTCCCCCCTGAAATTGCAACGGGCCTACCCCCAGGCAGACGGCCGCTGCGAATTGCCCCTCCTGCACACCGCCGGCGGCCTGGTGGGGGGCGACCAACTGACGGTGCGGGCCTACCTAGCCCCAGGTAGCCAGGCCCTGCTCACCAGCGTGGCGGCCCAGAAGGTGTATGGCTCGGTGGGGCGCTCCCGCTTGGTGCCGCAGGGCCAGTGGGCCCGGCAGAGTTTGCACTTCAGCCTTGAAGCCGGCAGCGACCTGGAATGGCTGCCCCAGGAGCTGGTGCTGTTTGCCGGCGGACTGCTGGAGCAGAACATCACGGTGGAGCTAGCAGCGGGGGCCAGCTGGCTGGGCATGGACGTCGTACGGCTGGGCCGCAGCGCCGCTGGTGAAACCCTGGGCCAGGGCTGCTGGCGCTCACGGCTGCAGGTGTGTCGCCGCGGCCCCGAAGGTCGCCGCTGGGAGCTGGTGGATCCCCTGGAAATCAGCGGCGCCAGCCTCGCTGCAGAACACGGCATGGCGAGCCAACCGGTGCTGGGATCGCTGGTGTGGGCAGCGCCGCAGCCCCTGGGGGCCGCTGCCCTGGCCCAGCTGCTGGCCGACTGCCGCAGCGACCGCCAGGGCCTGGAGGGCGACCTTGCCTGCGGAGCCCTAGACCAGGGCCTGATCGCCCGCTACCGCGGCCCTTCCAGTCAGGCGGCCCGGTTTTGGTTCACCAGGGTATGGGCCCGGATCCGGGCCGCACGCGGCCTCACCGCCCCAGAACTGCCGCGGGTATGGCCCTTCCAGGAACAGCCCTAGGGTTCAGGCTGAACGGGTCAAGGCGCCCTAAAGCTGCCAAAGTTGGCTCATGCACCTAACCCCCCAGGAAAAGGACAAGCTGCTAATAGTCACCGCCGCCCTGCTGGCAGAGAGGCGGCTCAACCGCGGCCTGCGGCTCAACTACCCTGAGGCGGTGGCCTGGCTCAGCTTTCAGGTTATCGAAGGCGCCCGCGACGGCAAGACCGTTGCCGCCCTGATGGCTGAGGGCAGCACCTGGCTGAGCCGTGAACAGGTGATGGAGGGGGTGGCGGAACTGGTGAGCGAGGTACAGATCGAGGCGATGTTTCCCGACGGCACCAAGCTTGTGACCCTGCACGACCCGATCCGCTGATCGCTGCCCCACAACCCCGATCCGCTAATCCCCGAGCCATGCCCCCCCTGATCCCTGGTGAACTACTGCCCGAGCCCGGCGAAATCGTGCTGAACGCCGGTCGGCCCGTGACAACGCTGCTGGTGGCCAACAGCGGCGACCGGCCCGTGCAGGTGGGCTCCCACTTCCATTTCTTTGAGGCCAACAGCGCACTCAAATTCGACCGCGACGCGGCCCGCGGCCTGCGGCTCGACATCCCCGCCGGCACGGCTATCCGCTTCGAGCCAGGCGACAGCCGCGAAGTGCAGCTGGTGCCCTTCGCCGGCGAGCGCCGCATCTTCGGCTTCAACGGCTTGGTCAACGGACCGCTCGATTAACGCCCATCCCGGCAACCCCACCCCATGCCCTATCGCATCTCCCGCCGCGCCTACGCCGAGACCTACGGCCCCACCACCGGCGATCGGCTGCGCCTAGCCGACACCGAGCTGTTTCTGGAAGTGGAAAAAGATTTCACTGTCTACGGCGATGAGGTCAAGTTTGGCGGCGGCAAGGTGATCCGCGACGGCATGGGACAGGGCCAGACACCCCGCAGCCAGGGCGCCGTGGACACAGTCATAACCAACGCCCTGATCCTGGATTGGTGGGGGATCGTCAAGGCCGACATCGGCCTGCGCGATGGCCGCATCTGCGCCATCGGCAAGGCGGGCAACCCCGACACCCAGGCCGGCGTGACGATCGTGGTGGGACCGGGCACCGAAGCGATCGCCGGTGAGGGCCACATCATCACCGCCGGTTCAATCGACACCCACATCCACTTCATCTGCCCCCAGCAAATTGAAACGGCCCTGGCCAGCGGTGTAACCACCCTGCTGGGGGGCGGCACCGGCCCGGCCACCGGCACCAACGCCACCACCTGCACCCCGGGCGCCTTTCACCTGGCCCGCATGTTGCAGGCCGCCGAGGGCCTGCCGGTGAATCTGGGCTTCTACGGCAAGGGCAACGCCTCCACCCCCGAGGCAATCGAGGAGCAGGTGCGGGCCGGCGCCTGCGGCCTCAAGCTGCACGAAGACTGGGGCACCACCCCAGCCGCGATCGACTGCTGCCTCACGGTGGCCGATCGCTTCGACGTGCAGGTGTGCATCCACTCCGACACCCTCAACGAGGCCGGCTTTGTGGAAGACACGATCCGCGCCATCGGCGGCCGCACCATCCACACCTTTCACACCGAAGGAGCCGGCGGCGGTCACGCCCCCGACATCATCAAAATCTGCGGCGAAGCCAACGTGCTGCCCAGCAGCACCAACCCCACCCGCCCCTACACCCGCAACACGCTCGAGGAGCACCTCGACATGCTGATGGTGTGCCACCACCTGGATCCACGCATCCCGGAGGATGTGGCCTTCGCCGAGTCGCGCATCCGCCGCGAAACGATTGCCGCAGAAGACATCCTCCACGACCTGGGCGCCTTCTCAATCATCGCCAGCGACTCCCAGGCCATGGGCCGGGTGGGCGAGGTGATCACCCGCACTTTCCAGACCGCCCACAAGATGAAGGCGCAGCGGGGCACCCTGCCCGAAGACTCCGCTTCAAGTGGAGGGCGCAACGACAACACCCGCTTGAAGCGCTATATCGCCAAAACCACGATCAACCCGGCGATCGCCCACGGGCTTGATTCCCAGATCGGTTCGGTGGAGGTGGGCAAGCTTGCCGATCTGGTGCTGTGGAAGCCGGGCTTTTTCGGGGTGAAACCGGAATTGGTGATCAAGGGCGGCTCAATCGTGTGGGCCCAGATGGGCGATGCCAACGCCTCGATCCCCACCCCCGGACCGGTGCACGGCCGGCCGATGTTTGCCGCTTTTGGGGCCGCCCTGGCCCCCAGTTGCCTCACCTTCATGAGCCAGGCAGCCCTCGATGCCGACCTACCCCGCCAGCTGGGCCTGAAACGCCCCTGCGTGCCAGTGACCAACACCCGCGGCGACATCGGCAAGGCCTCAATGAAAAACAACACGGCCCTGCCGAATGTTGAGGTTGACCCCCAGACCTATGAGGTGTTCGCCGATGGGATGCACCTCAGCTGCGAACCAGCCGAGGTGCTGCCAATGGCCCAGCGCTACTTCCTGCTCTAATCGGCCACCGTGTTGGGGTCGCGCAGGCGATTGCGCCGCTCCGGCAGCAGCTGGGGAAGCAGGGACAGGGGTTCGCTGAAGCCCACTCCCATGGTGGTAACGGTGCCGGAGCGCACAAACCAACGCACCAAGCCAGCCACCCGATGCAAGTCGGTGGCCCGATGCACCTTGAAATCAACCAGCAGTCTTTGACCTACCTGTAACTCATGGTTTTCGGTGATCAACAGGCACAAGCCACCGAGGCTGATATCGAGGATGTCGGCATAAAACCACTCGGTGCGGGGTTCGCCATCTGGGCTGAGCAGCTGAATCGGCACCGGACGACAAGGTGGCGCCACCAACCTTTCAAAGCGGCGCTGACCATCGTGAGGACCAAGGATTTCTAGGTATTCATCCCCGGTGAGGATTGTTTCTGCCTCAAAACGCCCTGGATCTTTACTGAAGGGTTCGGACCAGGAGACACCAGGCGCTCTGGAGGCGTCGCCAGCAAGATTGGGGAGATAGCTGGGCATCACAAAAGCCCCAAAGAGCTGCTGTTGTCTCACCTTAATGGCCGAGGAAGGAAGCCGCCAGAGACGGAGCTGGCCTTCCGTATCAATCCACACCGGCGTCAACCCCAGCGGGTGGACATGATCCCGCCATGGCAGGTGGCGCGGCATGTTTACCGAATACAGACCAAATCGGGGCTACGACGAATATTTCAGCGCCCCTGATAAGCCTCGCACTGCCCTACGCCCTCTGCTCTCCTCCCTAGGCCAGCTGGGCCTCGATGAACTGAACCGCAATCACGCAGCAGCCGGTGTGTTGCTGCGGCGGCTGGGGGCCACCTTTCGCCTCAATGGCTCCGGCAGCCAGGGGGGTGAGCGCATCCTGCCCTTCGACCCCCTGCCGCGGCTGATCGGTAGCGCGGACTGGCAACGCCTCGAAGCAGGCCTGTTCCAGCGGCTAGAGGCGATCGACCTATTTCTGGCCGATGTCTATGGACCCCAAAAAATCCTCAACGACGGTGTGATTCCGCGGCAGGACGTGGAGAGCTCCCAGGGCTGGCGGCCCCAACTGCAGGGCTTCCAGCCGCCTCTGGGACGCTGGTGCCATATCTCCGGCCTTGATCTGGTGCGCGACGGCGAGGGCACCTGGCGTGTGCTGGAAGACAACCTGCGCTGTCCCTCCGGCGTGGCCTACTTCCTGGAAAACCGCCGGGTGATGAAGCGGATGTTCCCGAGCCTGTTTGCCGGCCGCACCGTGCAGCCGATCGACGACTACCCCTCCCACCTGCTGCAGACCCTGCGGGAGCTGGCCCCCTGGACCGACACCCCCAAGGTGGTGCTGCTCACCCCCGGGGTGTTCAACAGCGCCTACTTCGAGCACAGCTACCTGGCCCAGCAGATGGGCATCCAGCTGGTGGAGGGCCGCGACCTGATCTGCCAGGACGACCGGGTGTGGATGCGCAGCACGGCCGGACCCGAACCGGTGGATGTGATCTACCGGCGCATCGACGACGACTTCCTCGACCCGGCCGTATTCCGCAGCGATTCGATGCTGGGGGTGCGGGGCCTGATGGCCGCTTACCGGGCCGGCCGGGTGGCAATAGCCAACGCCCCAGGCACCGGCGTAGCCGACGACAAGCTGATCTACGCCTATGTGCCGGAGATGATCCGCTACTACCTGGGCGAGGAGCCGATCATCGAGAACGTGCCCACCTACCTCTGCGCCAGGGGGGACGACCGGTCCTACGTGCTGGCCCACCTCAGTGAGCTGGTGGTGAAAGCGGTGGCCGAGGCCGGTGGCTACGGCATGCTCATCGGCCCCCACGCCAGCAGCGAGGAGATCGCCGAGTTTGCCGTCAAGATCCAGGCCGATCCCCGCAATTACATCGCCCAGCCCACCCTCGAGCTCTCCACCGTGCCCTCGCTAAGCGAGGGCGAATTGTTCCCCTGCCACGTGGATCTACGGCCCTATGTGCTGCGCGGCAAGGGGGTCTGGGTAAGCCCGGGCGGTCTCACCCGGGTGGCCCTGCGCCGGGGCTCCCTGGTGGTCAACTCTTCTCAGGGTGGCGGCTGCAAGGACACCTGGATCGTGAGTGAACAACCATGCTGAGCCGCGTCGCCGACTCCCTTTATTGGATCAACCGCTATGTGGAGCGGGCCGAAAACATCTCCCGCTTTGTGGAGGTGAGCGAAGCGATGGCCCTCGACTGCCCGCCCGGCAGCGCCGAGCCCTGGCTGCCCCTGGTTGATGCCAGCGGTGATCGGGAACTATTTGACCGTCTTTATCCAGAAGGACGCCCGGAGCAGGTGGTGGATTTTCTGGTGCGCGCCGAGGCCAATCCCAACAGCGTCGTGAACTGCATCGCCATCGCCCGCGAAAACGCTCGCCAGATCCGCGATGTAATCACCACCGAAATGTGGGAGCAGCTCAACGACATCTATTGGACGCTGTTCGACAACAAGGGCTTCTGGAATCAGCCGCCCCAGGAGCAACTTCGCGACATCCGCCGCTCCTGCCAACTTTTCTATGGCATCACGGATGCCACCCTCAGCCGCGACCTCTCCTGGCAATTCAGCCGCCTGGGGCGGGTGCTGGAGCGGGCTGAAAAAACCACCCGCATACTTGATGTGAAGTACTTCCTGCTGCTGCCTTCACCTGATGAGGTGGGCGGCGTGCTCGATGAACTGCAATGGATCTCCCTGCTGCGCAGCGCCGGGGCCTATCAAATGTTCCGTCAGTCGCGCCAGCAGGCGATCGAGCCAAAAGCGGTGGCAGGCTTCCTGCTGCTCGACCCAATCTTTCCACGCTCAGTGCGCTACTGCCTGGAGCGCATCCACGAAACCTTGAGGATCGTGCGCGGCCAGGCGGTGCCAGGAGCTCCAGACGAGCTCGAATGCCTTAGCGGCCTCACCCTGGCCCGCTGGAGCTACAGCCGTATCGACGAGCTGATTGCGGGAGGCTTGCACGAGTCGATCGACGGCCTGCAGAGCGACCTCAACCGGCTCCATGATCTGATCGAACAGCGCTACTTCATCGCCGACCACGCATGCGTGCCCGCGTAACCCACACCTTCACCTACCGCTACAGCGCCCCGGTGCTGCTGGGTCCGCACCGGTTCTGCCTCAAACCCCGGGGTCACGGCTTTCAGCGGCTGCTGGACTTCCAGCTGGTAGTGACCCCTGAGCCAGGGCGGCTCTACCCCTTGATGGCAGCCAGCGGCGATGAAATTCTGCGGGCCCGTTTCAATGGGCCAACAGATGCGTTCATCGTGCGGGCCAGCAGCCTAGTGGAAACGGAAACGGCACCACTGCTGCAGGTTTGCCTGGAGGGCAGCGAACCGATGCTGCCCTACCCGGTGGGCCACCTAAACGGTGACCTGGCCGGCAGCCTGGAGGGCTGGCTACCCAACGGTCAGCACGACCCAGCCGCGGTGGACATGGCCCAGGAAGCACTGATGGGCAGCGATCAAAGGGCGCTGATGTTTCTGCAACAACTGGTGGAGATCATTCAAGACCGGGTCAAATACACCCAGCGACACGTGGGTCCGGCCTGGCCCGCCGGCCGCACCCTCAAGGAAAGGGTGGGGTCCTGCCGAGACCTGGCGATGCTGATGGTGGAGGCCTGCCGCTGCGTGGGTTTACCGGCTCGCTTCGTGAGCGGCTACCACCTAATAGAACCAAAGCCGGTGAGCTACGACCTGCACGCCTGGGCTGAGGTGTATCTGCCAGGTGCCGGCTGGCGGGGCTTTGATCCCAGCGGCATAGGCGTAATCGACGATCGGTACATCACCTTGGCCACTTCCTCCAAGCCGGAGCTGACCGCCGCAGTCACGGGCAGCTTTTCGGGGGCGAATGGCGTCGAAAGCCTGCTGGAATGGAGCATTGAGTCAGACATCCAAGAGCCGGCCGCAACCATGCAATCCGCCTAAGCAAAAGGTGCCTTCAATTGGGTGTCCTCCATTTCCAGACAAACCACCTGGTGGCGGCCTCGATCCTTCGCCACATAAAGAGCGGCGTCGGCGGCGGCCATCAACGACTCCAAGTCGTAGCCGCTCCCTCCTGCGGTGGAGGCAACTCCAACGGAAAGCTCCACCTCCACCACGCCACCGTCTTCCTTGCGCAGTGGGCTCACCTGCAACTGCTGCCGGGTGCGATCCAACATCTGCACAGCTCTTTCGCGCGGATTTTGCAGCAGGATTATGAATTCATCTCCCCCTAATCTGCCCACCAGGTCTGTGCTCCGGCCCACACCAGCCAAGAACTGGGAGACGTGGCGAATCACCTGATCCCCCACTTCATGGCCATTGTTGTCATTGATGGCCTTGAAGTGATCAACATCAATCAAGGCCATCGAGCAAGGCACGCCCACTTGCTGCGCCTTGGCGAGCACTTCCCTAGCAGTCTCCAAAAATGTACGGCGATTGAAGATACCGGAAAGGGCATCAATCTGAGCCATATTGAGCAGCTCGGGCAGCAAATGGCGCCGCAGCATCAACAACAAACCCAGGGAGCCAAAGATCAACGGCAAGGTGCCGGCAATAAAGACCAGCAGCACAAAAGTAAGCGCCTCGTTGCGCTGGGTGTCCAGGTTAACAACGGTGATCAGCGTGGCCCGTTCGCCAAATCCACCGCCCCGGCCCTCCAAGGCGAGCGGTGACTGCCGCATCGTTACTAAGAAATCACCACCAAACCAGGGCAGGGGACCAACAAAAACACGCCGATCCTGGTTGAGACAGCTCACCACCCCATCTTTACTGGGGCAATCAGCAAACAACGCCCTCAATGGCTGCTCACCTGCCAGCTGCAACACATGGGGCAGGGGCAAGTTCACCAAAGCATTATTAGAGGCCACCAGCACAACCCCGCGAGCATCTACAACCAGGGCACTCTCTAAGCCCTGATTGACAGCTGCCCGCTGCAAATCCCGCTGCAGATCATGCAATGGCCGGTAGCCAGACATGCTCGCGCTGAGGATGCGCTCCAAATTGGTGGCACTCCGCTCCGTTTCCCTGGCGTTGTAGGAGAGCACCAGGGATCCAGCAAGAAGGGCCATTAATGCTGATCCAGCAGCCGCGGTGAGAGCCACCAGCAGCCAAAGCTGTCGATTGATCCGGCCCTTGAGTAGAGACACTCCAGACAAATTATGCTCCGGAGCCAGGACAGAAGGTATAAGACTCGAAGAAGAATTGGACGATTTTGCCTATTGCATTAAAAAGTTAACCATTTTTTATGGCTTTGGCAGAAAGGCCTGGGTGGGGGTGGGCAGTGGGGCATTGGCTGAAAGGCGCCTAGCCGAAATCATCTGGTCTGCCATGCGGGCCAGCACGCGAGCTACCGAGCCAGCTGGTGCCAGCATCTCCGCCTGCTCAGCTGGGCCAGGATAACGAATGCCACGTTCCGAGGCCACAAACTCGGCAGGTCTCACCTGCTGGCGATTAGCCATCAACGCCTGGGATGCATGCGGCTCGGCTCTAGCCAGGGCCTGAGCTGCCCACCAAGTGCGCACCAGCGCCCTGATCAAGTCCGGATGGCGCTTAGCAAAAGCAGGGTTTACAGCCAAAACGTCAACGATCTCACCAGGGATTTGAGCGGAGCTAAATAAAAGCCGGTAGCGAGAATCCACGCGCAGGTCATTAGAATAGGGCGGGTAGGTGACAATCGCGGCAACCTTGCCTTTGTCCAGCGCCTTGACAAGGGCGCTGGGCCCTTCGTACAAAAGCCGCACCTGATCAAAAGGAACCTTCTTGGTTTCAAAAGCACGCAAAAGCAGATATTCAGCAAGGACAGTGCGCTCCAGCCCCACTTTCTGACCCGCCAAACTACGTACATCCGCAAAATCACTAGTGCTGACAATCACATCCGCACCATCGGATTGGTCAATCACTAAAAACAACTCAGGGCAGCGCTTTGGCACCTCCTGACAAATCTCTATGGCATCAGGAAGAGTAGTAGCGATAACCTCAGCATCTCCACGGCCATAACCAAGGCGCTGATCCTCAATAGAGCTGTATTGCTGCACCCGCAAATCGAGCCCATAGCGCTGACCCAACCGCCGCTGCTCAGCCAAATACAGATACTCATAACCAGGCCATGTATAAATCGCCACCGAAAGCCGTTGCTGGGAACCCAGGATCCGCCAGGCAGCCAACGCTCCCGCCAACGAAACCAAGCCAACCAAGCCCAAGCACCAAGGGCTCTGAAGCCAGGGACGCTGATGGCTTGGTCGCTGATTTGTCATCAAAGGGCAGCTTCCACTAAGCGATTAGTTACTGAAGGCAGCTGGGCACCAATCCGCACAAGCTCCAGCTCCTGTTGCACCTTTTGAACAGGCTTGGGATTGTGCTCCATCACACCACCTCGAGCAGGTATTGCCTTCTGTTAAACAAACCCACAATAAGCCAAGCCCCGTTCAGCTTGCAGAAACTCCTTGGCACACACTCTCGGCCGATCAGGACTTAGCCCTATCGACTGCTTTGGATGGGCTTGGACCAATTGGTGAGCGCCTTACCAAGCAGTAATAAGTTTAGCCAGGGCTGCGAGCATCTACGCCATCGGCATATTGCCGATCTTCACCTGATCGAGACTCAACCCAAGACCCCTGCAAAGCCCGACCAACAAAATAGGAGCCAAAGGTTGAAATGGTTATACCAATACTCTTAGCGGCAAGATCCCGGCGCCCTGCTAAATAAAAATATTCATATCCTGGCCAACTCGATACGGCTACGCTGACCTCCCACAGCAGCCAAGGCGAAAGACTCGAATCCCAGGATCCGAGACAGGGAAGCGCCCATTAGCGAAAAAACTACAAAAATGACAACCTCATCGGCGCCTAGAGCTAGCCGAGCAAGGGGTTTAACGAGGAGGGAACTTAAGGAAATAATTGGCTTCTTGCCCAAAACTTCACATCTCGCACGCTAATAGCCACTGCGACTAGTTTTTCTTGATGGCATCGATAACTGGCTCCCCTGCCCCGTCCCCGTGGGGCCCGCTGTTTGCGCCGCCTACTCGTCGGCAAGGGCTTGTTCTGGCCCTAACGGCAGGTATGGCCGTGCTGCTGAACCTGCAGCCCCTGCCACTCTTCTATGGCATCCAAATGCTGCTGGGCTCGATCCTGCCGATCCTGGCCCTACTGCTCTGGCGCACCGGCTGGGTAATTCCGGTGGGCTGCATCGCCAGCTTGGTGACCTGGGAGGCATGGGGTCATCCTTGGGCGGTGGTGATCTTCAGCGCCGAAATCACCTGGCTAACCCTCGGCCTACAACGCCTGAGCCGCCGCAACGATCAAGTAAGCACTGGCGCAGTTATCCCCCTGGCGATCAGCTACTGGCTGCTGCTGGGGGCGCCCATGGTTGCCATTTTTTATGGCCTAGTACTTCGAATAGACCCGAGCAACGTGGCCGTCACGGCGCTGAAACAAGCTGTCAATGGGGTCCTTAACGCCACAATTGCATTCGTGCTGTTCATGGTGATCAGCGCCCTGCAAAACCGCAAGGGGCACGGCAATGGCATCTCATTGCGAGGAATAATTGTAGGTCTGGTGCTGATCACCATGACCGTGCCAACCCTAATCATCACTATGAGCTCCGGCTATCAGCTAGAGCTGGCGGTGCAGCAAGCGGAGCTTGAAAATCTTAAAGTAGTAACTCGGGCTGTTGCCACATCTAGGCCTTGGGCTGAAATACCGGGCGAAGATGTGGCCTACCGACGTGTCGAGGCCAATGGCAAGAGCACCAGCTCCGATGCTGAACTGTTCAGTCAGATCGACAAGGAGTTCACCGATGGGGGACGCGCCTATGTGCATCCCCGCGAATTAGCAGTGCTGATCTCCAAGCAACCCCTACCCGTGCTGAAGAAATGGATAAATGGCTACTGGAGTTATAGCCAACTGTATGCCAGCCCAGGCAAGCAGTCCGTATTGATCCAAGTTGTGCAGCCCGCTGACAAGCTAGTTAAACGGATGCAAGATCAAAGCTCGCAACTGCTGATTGTCGTTCTGGCCACTCTGCTACTTGGCACTGCCGCCAGCATGACAATTGGCGCATTATTTGAGCGCGAAATCAATAAAGTGCTGCAGCCGATGCTGATAAGCCCAGACGGTCTGAACACACTTGCCCCGTCTCTAATCAACGAACTGCGCGTAATGGTGCTATTGATCAATCAAAGGATCCAGCAGGTGCGCCTGCTGACCGTTGATCTCCAAGAAACAAACCTAGCCTTGCGCCAATCACGCGACGAGCTCGAACAGCTCAATACCAGCGACTTACTTACCGGCTGCGGTAATCGCAATGCCCTGTTCCTAAGGCTAAAAGAGGAATGCCTGCGCTGCCGCCGCACCGGCGAACCCCTCAGCTGCATCACCATAGACGTGGATGGTCTTACCAAAATCAATGACAGCTTTGGCCATGAAACCGGCGACGTAGTTCTAAAACGAGTGGCGAGTACGGTACGCCAACGGCTGCGCATCACCGACCACTTCTTCCGCAGCGGCGGGGATGAATTCGTGTTGGTTGCCACCGATTGCAATGGAGCAGCCGCCCAGGAAATGGCTGCAGAGCTGCAAGCCCTAGTAAGCCAGCTGGAGCTAACAAGCAATCAGCAACGAGTGCCCACCAGCATCACCACCGGGATCAGCACCCTGGAAGGTGATGAGCTCAAACCCGACACCCTGCTGGCCCGCTCGGATGCAGACATGCGCCAGGCCAGGCAAAATGGGAACAACTGACCTAATGTTGTAGTCAGGTTTTGACATCTAGCCCGCGTGCAAGAAGCGCCCATACCCGAAGAGGATTCGGCTCGCCTCAAGGAACTGCACAGCTACGGCGTACTTGATACGCCATCGGAAGCAATCTTCGACGATATCACCTACCTAGCCCAAGATATTACTGGTGCGAAAATAGGAATAATAAGCCTAGTCGACGAAAATCGTCAGTGGTTCAAGTCTTGCGTTGGCCTTGATGATGCGCCCCAGGAAACACCCAGGAATGTTTCATTTTGTGGCCACACAATCGTACAGCGCCGGCCCTTAATTGTAAACGATGCCCTTGAAGATGATCGCTTTGCCGACAATCCACTTGTTCAAGGTGAGCCACGCATCCGATTTTATGCCGGCTTCCCCCTAATTGCCGCCAACGGCATGATGCTGGGCAGTCTTTGTGTCATTGACATGGAGCCGAAGACGCTCACAACTCAGCAGGTCACCTCCCTAGAGCGACTGGCTCGCCAAGTGGTAAGCCAGATGGAACTGCGGCGAGAAGCTCACCTACTGCAATCCGCCGAATTGGCACTGCAATCTCAAGGTGGAAACGGAGAGACCAAGCCAGGCATCCAGCTGCTTAGTGACATCAATCCGGTAATGGATCGGGAGCAATTGCAGCAGATGCTCAATCTGATGCTTGGCCTAGATCAACCACCCTGCTTTGCACTAGCACGCTGCAAATTTAAGGAATACTCCCGCGTTAGCGCCACCCTTGGGACTGCCGCCGCCGACAGCCTGGTCCAAACGGGCTTAGAGCGCCTACGCGGCTGTTTGCCGATTCAAGCATCAACCGCCTGCTTCTCAGATGACGAATTAGTAATTGTGCTCCCCCATCTCTCAGAGGAAGGTGCTATCACAGCAATCGCAGAAAGATGTGCAACCAGCCTTGAGGCACCATTAAAACTAAATGACCGCGATATTGAGCTAGGCGTGAGCATGGGCATTGCGATCTTCAAAAACAACTATAGCGATGCTGATTCTCTACTCTCTGATGCCAGCATCGCCCAACGCATAGCCATCACAGATCGCACCAAAAATAGCAATTTCAACTTCATCGACTTGGCCGCACGACTGGCGGCACAGCAGCACTACCAAATAGAAACGGACCTGCGCCGCACCATCCGACGCAACGACATCACCCCCTACCTGCAACCGATTGTTGATCTAGCCACGGGCAAACCCGTAGGCCTGGAATGCCTGATGCGCTGGCGCACCGACAGCAGCGAGATGCTGCTACCCGAAAAGTTTTTACCCATATCCCATCTGGCCGGGCTCAGCGGCGAACTCGACCTCCAGATCATCCAAAAAGCAATCAATGCCAGCCATGAACTAGCAACCGCTGCTCCAGGGCGGCCGCTGCAACTCTCGGTGAACCTTTCAGCCCTACTGCTGGAGAATGAGGGTCAGCGCAACCGACTGCTGCAACTCATTCGCTCCACCCCCTTACCAAAGAATTGGCAGCTGCAAGTGGAACTGGTAGAGGATTATTTACAAGACAACGGCTCAGAACTGGGGGCCTTTCTCAATACTCTGCGCCGCCAAGGTGTGGCCATCGCCATCGACGACTTCGGCACAGGCTATTCCTCACTAAGCCGCCTGCACAACTATCCGGTGCGCACGGTCAAAGTCGATTCTAGCTTTATTAAACGCATCGACGCCAAGAGTAATCCTACCAATCAATTACTGAAAACCATCCAGGCTCTCTGCGCCGATTTAGGCCTGGAAAGCACCGCCGAAGGGGTCGAAACCGAATCGCAACGCGCCTGGTTGCTGCAGAACGGCTACAGGCACGGCCAGGGCTACCTATTCAGCCGGCCGATGTCGGTGGCTGCTACAAGCCACTACTTAGCTGAAATTCACTGAGAAACTACCAGCTAATCCAATGCAACTTAGGCAGGGGGGCCGTTTTAAAGGTAGTGGCAAATAAACGGGGAATGAGGCGGCTGCTGTATACCCGAAACTCCCTCACCACGCCTGCACCCTCCTCGCGCGCAGCCTGATTTAGCACCACCGAACCATCGTGATCAGAAATGGAGCGGTGAAAAGTTCGGCCGCCGTGCAGGGCCAACAAATTATCTTCCTAGTGGGGGTGCAGATAAAACTGCCAGGCACCAGTCTTCTCCTCATCAGGAGGGCTCACGGCCGGACCGGCATGGATCACCAGATCGCGGGCATTGGAGCTGGCGACGGTGATATCAAAGAAACGAACAGCGGGGGTATCACGGAACTTCTCGTAAGGAATCAGCTCAAACATCGGCGCAGACCGGGGAGGGGCAGGCCGTCGCAACCACTACCCATCAAGAAAATTGGCTTGGATCAGAAGGGGATCGGCATCTCCACATCAGCGGGCTCGGGGGCACAGACCGCCACCCGCTGGGCCACCACTTCGCCCAGCACCACGATTGATGGCGAAGCGAAATCCTGCTCCTCCGCCCGGTCGGCCAACTCGCCCAGCACTGTCACCAACTGGCGCTGACCGCGCACCGTGCCCTGCTGGATCACCGCTGCCGGCGTGTCGGCCGCCAAGCCGCCCGCCATCAGCTCCTCGGCGATGCGGCGCAGGTTATGCAAGCCCATGTAGATCACCAAGCCATCACTGGTCTGGGCCAGGCCGCGCCAGTTCACCCCTGGGCGGCCCTTATCGATTTCCTCGTGGCCCGTCACGAAGGTGACGCTGGAGCCGGCGCGGCGGTGGGTAACAGGAATGCCCGCATAGGCCGGAGCCGCGATGCCAGCTGTTACCCCAGGCACCACCTGCACCGGCACGCCCCTGGCGGCTAAGTGGGCGGCCTCCTCACCGCCGCGGCCAAACAAAAAGGGATCACCACCCTTAAGCCGCACGATCAGTCGATGGCGGCTGGCCAGTTCCACCAGCACCGCGTTGGTGCTCGGCTGCGGCACCGAATGGTGACCGCGGCGCTTACCGACAAAGTGGAGTTCGCAGCCCTGGGGCACCAGATTCAGCAGGGCCTGCGGCACCAGGGAGTCGTAGACGAGGGCGTCGCACTGGCGCAGTAGCCGGTGGGCCTTGAGGGTGAGCAGCTCCGGATCACCGGGGCCCGCCCCCACCAGGTAAACCGTGCCGAGCTGGGCCGGGGCACTCATGGCAGGGCCTCGAGTTCAGCCAGCAGCAGCTGGCGCAGCCCAGGCCGCTGCAGCAACGGCGGACCCACCTGCTCGGCTAGCTGGTCGGTGAGCCGGTTGGCGGCCAGAGCAAGCGCCAGGGCTGGAGCGGCAAGGGTCAGCTTCAGCTCCGCGAGGTGCTCTGCACTGTATGGAGTGGCGACGCAGTGGGCGCCGGTGCGCCGCTCCAGGCTGGTGAGATACCGCGCTGCCAGGGGACCCTCCAAGGGGTGATGCAGCAGTAAGGGCCGGGCCGCTGGCTGGCAATCCTGCATAGCCAAACCGGCCAGCTCAATTGCGAGGGCGGCCTGCCAGCGGGGCCAGGCCCCCAGGAAGGGCCAGTGCTGCACGCGGCCAAAAGCCGACCAATGGCGCACGATCGCCGGCAAATCGTGGCGCACATGGCCGCCGGGCAGCAGCAGCAGCGGCACCAAGCCGAGAACCTGACCCGGCTGCAGCAGCTCGCTCGCCGCCGGCGGCGCCGCAGCCGAAAGGGCCTGTAGCCGCACGGGCGCACCACGACGGCACTCCAGCTCGGCGGCCAGCGCCACCAACTCGGCAGGCAGCTGGCCGCCCGCGCGGCCGTGCACCACCAGCAGCAGGGGCTGGCGCCAGGGGATGGTGGAGGGCGTGAAACGCTCGGCAGCGGTGGCGACCATGCTGAAACGCTACCCCCGTAGACTTCGTGTCCTCAGGAGTCAACGAAGCGTCCGCTTTGAGGAAAAGCGCACACGGCGAGATGACCTACCTAGAGGGCTCTCTTGAAATATCGAACTCAAAGATCAGCCTCGCCAAGTGGGCATACCTCCAGCCATCAAGGTGCCCCTATGGCGCCATAGCGCTTCGGGAGTGACGGTGATGTGGTTGGCGGCTGCCAGCTCAACGGCCTCCGCGGTAGACCTAGTGGCCAGCAGGGCGGTAGTGAATGCAGGATCGCGCCGGGCCAGCTCTTTGAGATCGTGCAGAGCAACGGTGGATTGGGTTTGGCAGGTAGTCATCTCTTTTACCTCAATTATCTGTACCCAGGCTAAGAAGCCTTATTCAGTCCAGAGGTGAGTAAAAGCACCCGTCTTAACTGACATGTAAGTGCAAGGCTCATACCTCCTGCAGATTGCAAGGCCGGTTATGGGCATTGAGCTGGGCAGCAATCCAGCCACTGATAGCGGCTCGGATCTGGAAAAGGGAGTGGAGCCAGGGGGGTGGGTAGCTGGATCACGGGCAATACGCCTCTATGAAGCTCGGGCCCGGAAAGAAGTCCGCGACTCAGCAGACCCCAACTGTCTGTGCCACATTCATGGGCAGAAAAACTTGGAGAGCTGGCCGTGCACATGGTGGCGAATTTTTGGCCCGGAGCCACGCTTGAGCAATTCCAGGTGGAACTAGCCCAGCTGGAGGGCAAGGAGCAACCTCAAGCCCAGCTGCTGCGCACGGTGGCGGAGGTGGAAGGGGGTCTGATGATCGTGTCCCTTTGGGAAGGGCAGGCGCAATACGACAGCTGGGCTGAAGCCACCCTGTTGCCCCAGATCGATCTTCCAGGGGGCATGGACGGTCGCCCGGAACAACGCAAGGGGCTGGTGGTGGATCACTACTCCGTGCTGCCCGCCAGCTGAGTGGTGATAGGGGCTGACTTAGTGCAGCTAAGAAAATCAGCAACCGCAGCAACTGGGCCCAGGCAACCGGCCGCCAGCTCTACAAGGAGTTGGCGCAGGGGTTCAAGATGATCAACTACCACCCGCAGGGCGGTCAGCAAGTCGAACCGCGAGCAGTGTGTCTCCCTGGGCTGCCTCCTCATTAGGGCTACGAATTGAGGGGTTAGCGCCTCAGAGCTGCTCCAATTCGATCCCATAACGTGTGGCTTGACGCACTCGCCAGCCGCCCTGCCCTTGTCATTACCCCGCCCCTCCACCTTCTTCTGCGCCTTCCTCACCCTGCTGAACGACCGGCTGGGGGAAAGCATCGTGTTTCCGCTGCTGCCCTTTTTGCTGGCGGGCTTCACCAGCGACGGCAGGGTGCTGGGACTACTGGCGGGTAGTTACGCGGTGGCCCAGTTCGCCTTCACGCCCCTGATCGGTGCCCTAAGTGATCGCTACGGCCGCAAACCGGTAATCAGTGTCTGTGTGGCGGGCTCGGTACTGGGCCTGGCCCTGTTTGCCCTCACCATCAGCCTGCCCTGGGCCAGCCTCTGGCCCGCCGCCCAGGACGCCGGGTTGCCCCTGGCCCTGCTGTTCGGGGCTCGGCTGATCGATGGGGTGAGCGGCGGCACCGCCGCCACAGCTAGCGCCGTGCTGGCCGACATCTCGCCACCGGAAAAACGGGCCAAGGCCTTCGGCCTAATCGGGGTGGCCTTTGGCCTGGGCTTCATTCTTGGCCCCGCCCTAGGCGGGCTGCTCGGCCAGATCAACGTCACCCTGCCGCTGCTCGTTGCCGTAGCGATCGCCGCACTCAACCTGGTTCTGGTGCTCACCGTGCTGCCAGAAACCCACCCGCCAGAAGCACGCCGGTCCATGCCGCGCAAACGGGATCTCAACCCTTTGGTCGCCCTGCAGCGGGTGTTCACCAACCCCCAGGTGCGGCGGCTTTGCGTGGCATTTTTTCTGTTTTTCCTTGCCTTCAACGGCTTCACCGCCGTGCTGGTGCTCTATTTCAAGCAGGCCTTCAATTGGGGGCCCGGCCTAGCGGCCTCAGCTTTCCTGGTGGTGGGCGTGGTGGCCACGGTTGTCCAAGGCGGCCTGATCGGCCCGCTGGTGAAGCGCTTCGGCGAATGGCGCCTCACCCTGGCCGGCCTGGGCTTTGTGATCGCCGGCTGCCTGCTGATTCCCCTGGCCACCAGGGCCAACGCCCAACCGGTGGTATTCAGCGCCGTGGCGATCCTGGCCCTCGGCACCGGCCTGGTCACCCCCTGCCTGCGCAGCCTGGTATCGCGCCGACTCGACAGCGAAGGCCAGGGCGCCGCCCTGGGCAGCCTCCAGGGGCTGCAGAGCTTGGGCAGCTTCGTTGGCCCACCGCTGGCGGGCCTGGCCTACGAAACCACCGGTCGCCAAAGCCCCTTCTGGCTTGGCATCGCCTTGCTGGTGGGGGTGGCCCTGCTGGTGGCCGGTGGTCTTCCGGGCCGAAACGCGGCGATGACAGCAGGACTACACGGATCGGAGAGTTGAGATTGCTACGTTGCCGCTAATCACAGCCAGGGTGCGGCATGGCGGAATCAACGGCTGAAACCCAGCTAGCTCCCGAGCTTTATATCAACCGTGAACTGAGCTGGCTGGAGTTCAATTACCGGGTGCTGGCACAAGCCCTAGACGAGCGCACGCCGCTACTTGAGCAGGCGAAGTTCAGCGCCATCTTCAGCAACAACCTCGATGAGTTCTTCATGGTGAGGGTGGCCTCGCTGAAGTCCCAGATCGATGCGGGGGTGAGCACTCTCAGTGATGACGGACTCACCGCCCAGCAACAGCTGCAGGCGATTCGCACCAAGCTGCGCCCCCTGCTGGAGATGCAGCAGCAGCACTACCGCCACTCCCTTAAGAGCCATCTCTGCGACTACGGCGTTCACCTCACCGACTACGCCAACCTCAACGGTCCCCAGCGCGATTGGCTCAACGCCTACTTCCAGAGCGCCATTTTTCCGGTTCTCACCCCCCTGGCGGTGGATCCCTCCCACCCCTTTCCCTTCATCAGCAACCTGAGCCTCAACGTGGCCGCCCTGGTGCGCGACCCCGATACGGGTCAGCAGGAATTTGCCCGGGTGAAGGTGCCGCAGAAAAACCTGCCCCGCTTCGTCCAGATCCCGCCCCACCTGAGCGGCAAGCAACCCGAACCCGTTTACACGGCCGTGCCTCTGGAGCAGGTGGTGGCCTTCAACCTCGGCCTGCTGTTCCCAGGCATGCACGTGGAGGGGCACTACTTCTTCCGCGTCACCCGCGACGCCGACCTGGAATTGCGCGACCTGGAGGCCGACGATCTGATGGAGGCCCTGGAGGAGGGCCTGCGCAAACGCCGCCGCGGCGGCGAGGTGGTGCGGCTGGAGGTGGCCGATGAGATGCCGGAAGCGGTGGTGCAGCTGCTGATGGAAGGCACCGCCGTCGAGGCGGAAGACGTCTACCGGGTCAACGGACCACTGGGTCTCGACGATCTGATGAGCCTGCTGGCCATTCCCTTGCCCCAGCTCAAGGAGAAGGCCCACAAGGGCCGCACCACACCAGCCCTGGCCCGCACCCAGAAGAGCCAGCTGGAAGACGGCTCTATCAAGGCGGAGGAGTTTGAAAGCATCTTCTCGGTGATCCGCCGGGGAGATGTGCTGCTGCATCACCCCTACGACTTGTTTTCTACATCGGTAGAGGAATTCCTCAACCAAGCCGCCGATGACCCCTCGGTATTGGCCATCAAGATGACCCTCTACCGCACCTCTAAGGATTCAGCGGTGGTGGCAGCGCTGATCCGGGCCGCCGAAAACGGCAAGCAGGTGATGGCCCTGGTTGAATTAAAAGCCCGCTTCGATGAAGACAACAACATCCAATGGGCTAAGCAGTTAGAGGCATCTGGAGTGCACGTCGTCTACGGCGTATTGGGCCTTAAGACCCACACGAAAATTCTGCTGGTAGTTCGCAAGGAGAAGGAGCGCCTCAACAGCTACGTACATATAGGTACGGGCAACTACAACTCCAAAACTTCCAGCCTCTACACCGATATCGGCCTACTCACTGCCAGGCCTGAATTCGGCGCCGATCTAGTGGAGTTGTTCAACTACCTCACCGGTTTCTCCAAGCAGCAAAGCTTCCGGCGCCTACTGGTGGCTCCAGTGACGCTGCGCAGCCGCATGGAAGGCCTGATCCGCCGCGAAATCGACCATGCCCAAGCCGGCAGGGGCGGCCATATCCGGGCAAAGATGAATGCCCTGGTGGATCCGGCGATCGTCGCCCTGCTCTACGAAGCCTCCCAGGCCGGTGTCACGATCGATCTGGTGGTGCGTGGCATGTGCAGCCTGCGGCCCCAACTGGAGGGCGTCAGCGACAACATCCAGGTTGTGAGTGTGATCGGTCGCTTCCTTGAACACTCGCGGCTGTTTTGGTTTGGCAATGGCGGCGAGCCCGAACTTTTCTTCGGCAGCGCCGACTGGATGTCACGCAACCTGGACAGACGAGTTGAAGCGGTAGCCCCGATCGAAGATCCAAAACTGCGCCATCAGCTTGAGCAGGTCATCGATCTCTACCTGAATGACACCAGTGCCTGGCACATGGACAATCAAGGAAAGTTCAGTCAACGACAGCTCGAAGGCGAACAACATCTGGTTCAGCGGGAGATGATGCGTCGCTGGCGCGGCGGTTTGGTGGCTTGATCTGCAGCATTCCATACAGGAAATCTTCCAAATCAAGGAGATACAACCAACCCAACAGTGCTACATTCCGGCCAAATCCAATACGGAGGCTGGGGTGTGGGGACGCCTTTGCAATCCGCTTCAGACGTTGTTGACAGCAGCGTCTCGAAGCAGTCGCCATCTTTGATGGCGACTAATGCTGCATCTAGCAAATCTGCCTCGGCAAAGGGACGCGCCGCCACAGGCCCGAAAGCCGGGGGCCGGCTTAGTGCCGATTCAATCGGCTGGTATCTAGGCACCATTGGCCGGGTGCCGCTGCTCACGGCCGCCGAAGAAATTGAGCTGGCCCACCACGTACAGGCCGGCAAACGCCTACTGGAGCTGCCTGCAGGGGAGCACACCCCTAAGCACAAGCGCCAGCTGCGCATGGCCCAGCGGGCCCGCGATCGCATGATGGCCGCCAACTTACGCCTGGTGGTGAGCGTCGCCAAGAAGTATCAAAACCAGGGGCTGGAGCTGCTGGATCTGGTGCAAGAAGGGGCGATCGGCCTAGAGAGAGCTGTTGACAAATTCGACCCAGCAATGGGCTACAAATTTTCGACCTACGCCTATTGGTGGATCCGTCAGGGAATGACTCGGGCCATCGACAACAGCGCCCGCACGATTCGTTTGCCGATTCACATCAGCGAAAAGCTGTCGAAGATGCGTCGGATCAGCCGTGAGCTTTCCCATCGGCTCGGCCGCCAGCCCAATCGCCTCGAGCTCTCCCATGCCATGGACATGGCCCCGCGGGACCTCGAAGAGCTGATGGCCCAAAGTGCTCCCTGCGCCTCCCTCGATGCCCATGCCCGCGGCGAAGAAGATCGCAGCACCCTGGGCGAACTAATCGCCGATCCGGCCAGCAACGAGCACCTGGACTCGATGGACCGGCACATCCAAAAGGAGCACCTGGGCACCTGGCTCTCCCAGCTAAATGACCGGGAACAGCAGATCCTCAAGCTGCGCTTCGGCCTGGAAGGGGCCGAACCTCTTACCCTCGCTGAAATTGGCCGGCTGATCAACGTGTCTCGGGAGCGGGTGCGGCAGCTGGAGGCAAAAGCAATCATGAAGCTGCGCCTGATGAGCAACTACCAGCAGGCCGCCTGAGCCCATGGCCGCTGGATGGTCGCAGCAGCTGCTGGGAGTGGCGGCCGTTGCTGGCTGGCTGGCCCTGTTGGCACTGGCGGCGCTGCAGGTGCGGCGGCGCTGGAATGGTCAACGGGAATGGAGTCGCAAGTTGGTGCACATCGGCACCGGCGCCGTGGTGCCGATCGCCTGGGCCACCGGCATCGATCGCCTGATCGCCATCCCCGCCGCCGGCCTGATCACGTTGCTGGCGGCAATGAACCATCGCTTCCGCCTGCTGCCAGCAATCGAAGATGTGGGCCGGGCCAGCTACGGCACCATCGCCTATGGGGCCTCAATCACCATGCTGCTGCTCCAGTTTTGGCCGCAGCAACCCGCCGCCGTAGCCGCTGGCGTGCTGGTGATGGCCGTGGGTGATGGCCTTGCCGGACTGCTGGGTCCCCTGGTGAGCTCCCCTTGCTGGCTGGTGTGGGGCCAGCGCAAATCAGTCGTTGGCACCGGCGCCATGGCCGCTGGCAGCCTGGCCATGCTGCTGCTGGTACGCCAGCTGGCGATCGCGGCTGGCCTGCCCCACCCGGAGCTGCCCGCCCTGCTGGCCATCAGCGCCACTGCAGTGGCGCTGGAGCAGGTGGCGGTGGGGGGCCTCGACAACTTCACGGTGCCGCTGGCAGCCGGCTGGCTGTGGCAACGGCTCAGCTAGCGCACTGGCTTAGCTAGCGCACCGCCTCAGCCAGAGTTTCGAGCACCTCCGAGGTGGTGGCCAGATCGATGCAGGCATCGGTGATGCTCTGGCCGTAGGTGAGCTGGCTTAGGTCTGACGGAATCTTCTGGCTACCAGCCACCAGATGGCTCTCCAGCATCACGCCCATCACGTGACCAGAGCCAGCGCGCAGCTGGGCGGCCACCTGGGCTGCCACCTCCCCCTGGCGGCGATAGTCCTTATTGGAGTTGCCATGGCTGCAATCCACCATCACGCGAGGCGGCAGGCCGGCTTTGGCCAGCTCAGCAGCGGCTTCCTGCACCGCCTCTGGGTGGTAGTTAGTGCCGCGCTTGCCACCCCGCAACACCAGATGGCCATCGGGGTTGCCCGTGGTGGTCACAATGGCGGCGTGACCGTCGTGGTTGATGCCCAGGAAATGGTGGGTCTTCGCCGCCGCTTCCATGGCATTGATGGCGGTGATGGCACTGCCGTCGGTGCCATTTTTGAAGCCGATCGGCATCGACAAACCCGAAGCCATCTCCCGGTGGGTCTGGCTTTCGGTGGTGCGGGCGCCGATGGCCGTCCAGCTGATCAGATCGGCGATGTACTGGGGCACCACCGGATCGAGCAGCTCGGTAGCCGCCGGCAGACCCATCTCTGCTAATTGCAGCAAAAGGCCACGAGCGACCCGCAGTCCCGTATTGATGTCGTAGCTGCCATCGAGGTGGGGGTCATTGATCAGGCCCTTCCAGCCCACGGTGGTGCGGGGCTTCTCGAAATAAACCCGCATCACGATCTCGAGCGCGTCCTTATAGCGCTCATGGGCCTGGGCGATTGCCGCGGCGTATTCGTGGGCCGCGGCCACATCGTGCACCGAGCAGGGCCCCACGATCACCAGCAGGCGGGAATCGCGGCCATGCAGGATCGCCTTAATACGTTCTCTGGCTTGCTGGACCGTTGCCGTTGATCGATCGCTGATCGGCAGTTCGCGGTGCAACAGCGCCGGAGGCACCAGCGGCCGGGTTTCCACCACATGCAAATCGGAAGTGGTGGTGGTCATGGGCCTGAGGCCGTCAGAACGGCGCTGCGGAGTCGCCTTCCACCCTAGTCAGCAGCGATTGCGACCACCAAAGGGACCGGCTGCCAAGAACAATGGGGTGTAGATCGACGCGACCGGGCATGTCTGCAGCCACCTTCCTCCCCAGCTACCGCGCCGCTGCGGCCGAGCGCGAAGCCTTGGGGGTGCCCGCCCTGCCGCTCTCAGCAGAGCAGACCCAGTCCCTCACCGAGCTGCTGCAGGCCCCGCCCGCCGGCGAGGAAGCCTTCCTGCTGCACCTGCTAAGTGAGCGCATCCCCCCGGGCGTGGATGAGGCGGCCTACGTGAAGGCCGCCTGGCTCGCGGCTGTGGCCCAGGGCACGGCTACTAGCCCCCTGGTGAACCCGGTGGCGGCCGTAAAGCTGCTGGCCACGATGATCGGCGGCTACAACGTGAGCGCCTTGATCGAGCTGCTCAGCAACTCCGATCCGACCATCGCTAGCGCCGCCGCCGAGGGGCTGAGCACCACGCTGCTTGTCTACGACGCCTACAACGAGGTGCTGGAGCTGGCCTCCAGCAACCCCTACGGCCAGCAGGTGATCGACAGCTGGGCCGCCGCCGAGTGGTTCACCGCCAAAGCCGAGCTGCCCGCCGAGATCACCGTGACGGTGTTCAAGGTGGAGGGTGAAACCAACACCGACGACCTCTCCCCCGCCACCCACGCCACCACCCGGCCCGACATCTCCCTGCACGCGATGGCGATGCTGGAAACCCGCCTGCCCGGCGGCCTGGAGCTGATCAGCCAGCTCAAAACCAAAGGTCACCCGGTGGCCTACGTAGGTGATGTGGTGGGCACCGGCAGCTCGCGCAAATCCGCGATCAACTCCGTGCTTTGGCACACCGGCAGCGACATCCCCCACGTGCCCAACAAGCGCGGCGGCGGTGTGATCCTGGGCGGCAAGATCGCACCGATCTTCTTCAACACCGCCGAGGATTCAGGCGCCCTGCCGATCGAGTGCGACGTAACGGCGCTCAACTCCGGCGATGTGATCACGATCCGTCCCTACGCCGGCACAATCGAGCGGGCCAGCGGCGAAGCGAATGCCGGCGAGATCGTGGCCCGCTTCGAGCTCAAGCCCAGCACGATCACCGATGAGGTACGCGCCGGCGGCCGCATCCCCCTACTGATTGGCCGCTCGCTCACCGATAAGTTGCGCGCCCAGCTGGGGCTGGCCGCCAGCGAGCTGTTCATCCGCCCGGTGGCCCCGGCCGACGCCGGCAAGGGCTACACCCTGGCCCAGAAGATGGTGGGCAAGGCCTGCGGCCTGGCGGGAGTGCGCCCCGGCAGCAGCTGCGAGCCCCTGATGACCACCGTGGGCTCCCAGGACACCACCGGGCCCATGACCCGCGATGAGATGAAGGAGCTGGCCTGCCTGGGCTTCAGCGCCGATCTGGTGATGCAGAGCTTCTGCCACACCGCGGCCTATCCGAAGCCGGTGGACCTCAAGACCCACGCCGAGCTGCCGGATTTCATGGCCTCCCGCGGCGGCGTCGCCCTGCGCCCTGGCGACGGCATCATCCACAGCTGGCTCAACCGCATGCTCCTGCCCGACACCGTGGGCACCGGCGGCGACAGCCACACCCGCTTCCCCTTGGGCATTTCCTTCCCCGCTGGCTCGGGACTGGTGGCCTTCGCCGCCGCCATCGGCGCCATGCCGCTGGACATGCCCGAATCGGTGCTGGTGAAGTTCTCCGGCTCCCTGCAGCCGGGCGTCACCCTGCGCGATGTGGTGAACGCGATTCCCTACGTGGCGATCCAGCAGGGCTTGCTCACCGTGGCCAAGGAGGGCAAACAAAACGTGTTCAACGGCCGAATCATGGAGATCGAGGGGCTGCCCGATCTCAAACTGGAACAAGCTTTTGAACTGACGGACGCCACCGCCGAGCGCTCCTGTGCCGGCAGCACGATCAAACTCAGCGTCGAGACGGTGAGCGAATACCTAAACAGCAACGTGGCGTTGCTCAAAAACATGATTGCCCGCGGCTACGGCGACGGGCGCACCCTGGCCCGCCGCATCAAGGCGATGGAGGCCTGGCTGGCGAACCCGGTGCTGCTGGAGGCCGATGCCGATGCCGAATACGCCGCCGTGATCGAAATCGATCTCGATCAGATCACAGAGCCGATCCTGGCCTGCCCCAACGACCCCGACAACGTCAAAACCCTCTCCGAAGTAGCCGGCGCAGCCGTCGATGAGGTTTTCATCGGCAGCTGCATGACCAACATCGGCCACTACCGCGCCGCGGCCAACGTGCTCAAAGGCCAGGGCGAAAACAGCGCGCGGCTCTGGGTATGCCCCCCCACCCGCATGGACGAGGAGATGCTCAAAGAGGAGGGCTACTACGCCATCTTCGAAGCGGCCGGCTCACGCATGGAGATGCCGGGCTGCTCTCTGTGCATGGGCAATCAAGCCCGGGTGGAAAACGACACCACGGTGTTTTCGACCAGCACCCGCAACTTCAACAACCGCCTCGGCAACGGCGCCCAGGTATACCTAGGCAGCGCCGAACTAGCGGCGGTGTGCGCCCAGCTGGGCCGCATCCCATCCAGAAACGAATACCTGAAAGTCGCCGCCGAAAAGATCGATCCCTACGGCGCCGAGCTCTACCGCTACCTCAACTTCGATCAGATCGAGGGCTTCGAAGACAGCGGCCGCGTGCTGAGCACCGAACAGGAAGCCCAGGTGCTGGCGGGTGTGTGAGGCTCAGGTCAGCTCATAACAGTTGAGTCACATAATCGAGCTGAGTTAGGCCGCCGTTGCCGTCTGGGTAATTGGCAAAGCCAACTGTCACATCACCGTACAGCGAGTTAGCGGTACTCAGCACGCTGTCTGCCCCATCGCTACTGCGCCTCACATCCAAATCCTGCCAACGGGCCTTGGCACGAAATCCACCCCTTTTGTTGCGTTTTACAGTGACAACGGAGGCGATGGCTAGGTCATCCTCATTGTTCAAACCAACACTGGTAGCAGGCAGGCGGTAGTTGCCATTGTCTGTGCGATAAATCCCTTCGAAGTGGCTTATCAGATCGGTGCGATCTCGATTTCGATAAGAGAAATCCGTGTAGTTCGAAAACTGGCCAGTGATGCTGTCGTAATCAATCAAATAGGCCTCGCCAGCAGAGACCCTGCCGGCCTCCTCGTTGAGCACCTCACCCGAGCCGCCGGCAATGGTGTACTTACCGCTGCCGTTGGCCCAGATGCCATAAGCCGTGTGGGTCACCAACGGATCGCGCTCGCCCGGGAAGCGGATGGGGATTTGGCTTCCCGTAGCCAGCTCAATGATGAAAGCAGTGGAACTCAGGCTGAAGTAACCGGTGATGCCATCGACATCGGCGTTATCGGTGTTCCCAACTGCTAGGCCCCCATCGACGGAATGGACAAAGGTGTAGGCCCCCGGAGTGCCCAGCTGAGTGGTGCCTTGCACACTGCGCCAACCACGACCCGTCGTGCCATCCACCGCTCCGGTGTAGGCGAAGCCAACAACGGCAGGATTGTCCGCCGATGGAGTCTTACCGCGCAGATCTCGGGTATAGGCCCCCACGAGATTGCCGAGGCCGGCACCGAGATTGTCGGGGCCATACACGCTGGTGCCTGCAGCGCCGAATTTGTTTGGCACGGCCACGGTGCTCCAGGTGCCAGAACCACTGACACCGTTGTTCTCCGCCGCATCCAAGGGCCCCTGATACACCAACCCCACTGGGGTAGGGCCCGGCGAATTGTTTGCGCCTACTAACAGGAAAGTACCCAGTGCATCACCCCCCTTGAGGCCTTGCAAATAGGTAACCACCGTGGGGTCATCACCCGGGTTGTACTGGAAGGGGGAGATGAATTGACGACGCTTGCCAGTCATGGCCAGATGGCTTCAAAGAATTGTCAGCACTTGGCCGCACCCTGTCAGCTTGGCGCCCACCGCACAAGCTGGCGCAATTTGGTATAAGTCCTTACATTAAACCGAAGAAATCAGCTGGCCTAACTAAAGTTCCTAGGGTCCAGAGGTTTGCTGAACAGCATCTCCATGCGTCGCATTTCTCTGCTCGCCGGCGGCATCGCCCTGACCCTTGCTGGTGGCCTAAGCCTCACTGGCTGTGACCAGGTCACCAAGAGCGCCAAGGACGCCGCCACCTCTGCTGCCACGGGTGCCGCCCAGACGGCCTTAGGGCCAGCCGTGACCCCGGTGCTCGACCTGCTCAAGCAGAGCCAAAGCAAGGTGGCCTCCGGCGATCTAGCCGGTGCCGCAGCCTCCATGGGCGGCTTCCAGGCCATCTGGGAGAAGGCAGCACCAGTGGTCAAGCCCCTGGCCGGGGATAAGTGGGCCGCCATCGAAAGCGCAGCCCAGGGCTTGAGCAGCACCTTCAGCAAGGGCACTCCATCGGCAGCCGATGCCAACGCCGCCATCAGTGGCTTGCTTGGCCCCCTCTCCGCCCTGGCCGGGAAGTAATCGCGCCCCCGTGGTGAGACGCTGGAGGTATACCTGCCCCCGTCGTCTCATCTGAACCAGGAAATCCTGCTGTTCGAACCCGCCCCAGCTGAGGCCGGTGCCCTGCGTGCCGTGCTGGCCTTCCCCAGCACTTACACGGTGGGGATTACCAGCCTGGGCTACCAGGTGGTGTGGGCGACCCTGGCCCAGCGGGCTGATGTGGATGTACGCCGCCTATTCACTGACCAGGGCGACCCAGCGCACCGCCACTGCGACCTGTTTGGCCTGTCGCTGAGCTGGGAGCTGGATGGGCCGGTGCTGCTGGATCTGCTGGAGCAGCAGCGCATTCCGATCTGGGCGACCGAGCGCAGCGACGACGACCCGATCGTGTTCGGCGGTGGGCCGGTGCTCACCGCCAACCCCGAGCCCCTGGCACCATTTTTTGATGTGGTGTTGCTGGGCGATGGCGAACTGTTGCTGCCAGCCTTCGTCGATGCCCTGCAGGCAGGCCGGGACTCTCCCCGGGCCGAACGGCTACGCCAACTAGCCCAGGTGCCGGGCGTGTACGTGCCCAGCCTCTATGCCCCTCGCTACAGCCCCGAGGGCGATCTGCTCGCGGTAGCGCCAACAGAAGCGGGTATCCCGGCCACGGTGGCCAAGCAGACCTGGCGCGGCAACACCTTGAGCCATTCGGCGGTGATCACCCCGGAGGCGGCCTGGCCCTCGATCCACATGGTCGAGGTGGTGCGCAGCTGTCCGGAGCTGTGCCGCTTCTGTCTGGCCAGCTACCTCACCCTGCCGTTTCGCACCCCGAGCCTGGAAGACGGCCTGATCCCAGCGGTGGAAAAGGGTTTGGTCGCCACCCAGCGCCTGGGATTGCTGGGGGCCTCAGTAACCCAACACCCCCAATTCGACGACCTGCTGGCCTGGCTGGATCAAGACCGCTTTGAAGGCACCCGGGTGAGCGTCAGCTCGGTGCGGGCCGCCACCGTGACCGCCGAGCTGGGCCGAATCCTGGCCAAACGGGGCAGCAAATCGCTCACGATCGCGATTGAAAGTGGCAGCGAGCGCATGCGCCAGGTGGTGAACAAGAAGCTGGCCACCGAAGAGATCTACGCCGCCGCCCGCTACGCGAAGGAGGGCGGGCTCACGGGCCTGAAGCTCTACGGAATGGTGGGCCTGCCTACGGAAGAAGAAACCGATGTGGAAGCCACCGCCGAGCTGCTGCTGGCTCTGAAAAAAGCCACTCCCGGCCTGAGGCTCACCCTGGGAGTGAGCAGCTTCGTGCCCAAGGCCCACACCCCGTTCCAGTGGCAGGGGGTGCGGCCCGAAGCCGACAAGCGACTCAAGCTGCTGGCCAAGCGGCTCAAGCCCAAGGGCATCGAGCTGCGCCCCGAAAGCTATGGCTGGAGCGTGATCCAGGCGCTGCTGTCGCGCAGCGACCGGCGCCTGGCGCCAGTGATCGCCGCCGCCCGCGGCAAACACGAGAGCCTAGGGGGCTGGAAGCAGGCCTATCGGGCAGTGCGGGAGCAAGCCTCAGGGCCAGATAGCCCACCAGCCTGGGAGGAGGTGATCCACGCCACATGGAGCAGCGAGCGGGTGTTGCCCTGGGCGCACCTGGAGGGGCCGCTGCCCCCCGCCACCCTGAAGCGGCACCGAGCCGAAGCACTCGCTCTGGCGCAGAAAGGTGGCGTACCGGCATGAGCCCGGGCAGCCGTGGCGGTTTCGTGATGACCAGAGGGAGAGGCCGCGGGTGATTACAGCCACGACTGGAGTGCTAAAAAAACTGAGGCCACCAAACTCCAGGTTCCTCCAAAGCAAACTTCTGGTGGGAACACCTCCCCCCTCTCCTGAGCTAAAACTCAATAGGAGCTTTTGGTAGCGCTTTTTTAGCCAGACCAGGTCTGTAGGCGTTATGAATTGCGGAAACCAGTCCTCGCAAGCGTTCGGATGCGACCCACTTTCAGTCCGCTCGGGATTGTGCGGCCCAGCCCTTAATCCTCCTGGTCCGTAGTCGTTTTGAGCCCCTGTTTCCGCCATGGCGAATCTCAGCTGTTTTGAACCCGAAATACCCGCCCGTGCCAGTCGCCCGGAGGAGGATTTCCTAGGGACTGAGACCCTTTTCATGGTCGGCTTCAAGACGGAAGTCCCCACCCGAGCTTCAGATGCTCTCGCAGCCCCAACCTCTGTGGAGGCGGAGCAGCGCGACATCCTGAGCAGCCCTGGCTCCCTCCCCTCGGCGCAGCTGCCAGCAGGCTCACCCACTCCGGCACCGCTAGCGCCGGTGGCCCGTGATGCCCTAACCGTGGCCCTTGCCAGGGTTACCGCAATTGGTAGCGACAGATCGGTTTCTGATTACTCGATCGATCTCGATGCGATCGACAGCCGCTTCCATGCCGGCCGCTGCGCCTGCATGGCCTGCAGCAACAACCGGGTGGGGCCCGGCGGCGATTCAGCCACGCCCCTGAGCGGCGGCGCCACGGCCGCTCCGGCGCCCGCCGGCAGCCTGCAGATCCTGGCCGACTACCTGCGCGTCGGCTATTGGCAGGACGCTGGCACCGTGTCGCGCCTCTACAACCTCGGCACCAACGGCAACAACCCCAATGCCGGGGAGCTCCGGTACAACCTGAGCGGCTGGAACTTCGACACCGACGGCAACGGCAGCCTCGACGGCGACACCAACGGCCTCGACACGACGGCCCGGCGCGACATCGCGCGAGAGGCGTTCAAGCTCTTCCAGGCCGTGCTCGGCATCCGCTTCGTCGAGACCACGGCCACCGACACCAGCGTTGACATCTTCTTCACCGACAACGATCTCGGCTCGGCCTATGCCTATGCCGCCGGCAACTCCTACAGCAACGGCGTCGATTACTCGGTGATCAACGTCTCCAGCAACTGGTACTCCAGTCTCTCCGGCTTCGACACCTACACCCATCAGACCTTCCTGCACGAGATCGGCCACGTGCTCGGGCTCGGCCACCAGGGTCTCTACAACGGCAGTGGCGCCTATTCCACCGACGCCCAGTTCGCCAATGACAGCTGGCAGGCGTCGATGATGTCTTACTTCAGCCAGACGCAGAATCCCACCACTGGCGCCTCCTACGCCTTCCTGCAGACGGCGATGTCGGTGGACTGGCTGGCCCTCGATGACATCTACCGTTCCTACGGCTACGGCATCAGCAAAGCCTTCAATGGCGACACCGTCTACGGGGTCAACACCACAATCACTGCTGACGTCAGCCGCATCTTCAACGAGTTCAGCGTCTACGCCGACACCACCGCCTACACGATCGTCGACGCCAGCGGCTACGACACCATCGACGTCAGGAACTTCAGCGCCGATCAGCAGATCAACCTCGCCCCCTCTCAGGCGGCCTCCACCATTCCCTCCACTTCCAACATCGGCGGCAGGATCGGCAACCTCACCCTCGCGGTCGGCACGGTGATCGAGGCCGCCATCGGCGGCGCGGGCAACGACAGCTTCTTCGGCAACGCCGCCGCCAACACCTTCCGCGGCGGCGGCGGCAACGACATCTTCACCGACAGCTTCGGCTCCGACGTCTACTTCGGCGACTACGGCACCGACTGGCTCTTCTTCAGCGAATCGATCGATCTGATCCGCTACGAACTCTCCGGCGACTCCCTGCTCTTCTCCCGCCTCTCCGGCAACAGCGACGTCGACCGGGTCTGGAACGGTCTGGAGAACCTCTCCTTCAGCGGCGTCGCCACCACCTACCAGCAGTTGATCGACAACCTCGGCGGACCCGTCCTGCCCGGCGTCACGATCGGCGCGGCGAACGGCGGCCTCGCCAGCGGGGCGGCCACCGGCAGCACGGTCCTGGCCTTCAGCGGCACCCTGACCCAGACCCTCGCCGCCGACCAGAGCATCGCCTTCTTCCGCAACGGCGTGCAGGCGGGCACGGCCAGCCCCACCGCGCCAGGCGCCGTGAGCTGGGGCTTCGACCTCCAGGAGACCAGCGGCTCCAACACCTTCACCTACACCGCCCGGGTGGTTGAGGCGGGCAGCGGCCGGCTCGGCACCGTCTCCAACGCCTTCGTGCTCACGGTCGACACCGTGGCCCCCGTGGTCGGCGTCAACGCCCTCGAAACCCAGGACACCACCCCGCTGCTGAGCGGGACGGTGAGCGAGGCCGGCGCCACGGTGAGCGTGACGATCGGCGCCCTCACCGGCACCGCCGCCAACAACGGCAACGGCACCTGGTCGCTGCAGTGGAACGACACCCTCGCCGCCGGCCAGACCTACGACGTGGTGGCGCGCGCCACCGACCCCGCCGGCAACAGCGGCACCGGCACCGCTGAGCTGATCGTCCGCCCCGACGACTTCGCCGCCGGCACCACCACCTCCGGCGCCGTGCCCCTCGGCGGCAGCCGCAGCGGCGTGCTTGAGGTGAGCAGCGACCGCGACTGGTTCGCCGTCGATCTGCAGGCGGGGCGCAACTACGAGTTCCGCCTCAACAGCGCCGACCTCAATTCGCTGATCCGCTATACCGCCGCCAGCAGCGGCCGCTTCTACCTCGAGGCCGCCGCCTTCAACGACGCCGGCGCCGGCTACTACACCGTCACCGCCAACGACGTGACGCCGCCGCCAGCCGCGTCGATCCTCTACTTCTCACTCCAGAAGGCCGTCACCACCACCTCCGCCTCGGTGATGGGCGGCCTGACGGCCCAGCGCAACGACATCGTCGCCTTCGACGGCAGCCTTCTCCACCTGGCTCAACGGCAACGCCAGCGGCCTGAGCGGCGCCCTGCTGCGCGATTTCCACATCGTCAGCACCGATGAGGTGGTGGTGGCCCTCCAGAGCCCGGTGACGCTGGCGGGCATCGCCTTCGACGACTCGGATCTGGCGCGTCTCAGCCGCAACACCAGCGGGGGGTTCAACGTGTCGATGTTCTTCGACGGCAGCGACGCGGGCCTCACCACCAATGCCGAGGCGATCGACGTGGTAACGGGCCTGGCTGACGGCTCCTGGCTGATCTCCACCCGCGGCAGCGGTGCCGTCTCCGGCGTGAGCAGCTTCTCCGCCGAGGACATCCTGCGCTTCCGGCCCACCAGCCTCGGCACCACCACAGCCGGCAGCTGGAGCCTCTACGCCGACATGAGCGACGTCGGGATCACCGGCACCAGTGAAAACATCACCGCTGTGGACGTGGCCGCCGACGGCCGGATATTCCTCACCACCTCCGGCAACATCGGCGCGACTACCGGAGGAACCAGTGTCAGCGGTACCAACGAGGACGTTGTCGTATTCCAGCCCACCACCCTTGGATCCACCACAACAGGCAGCTATCCGTCGCCGCTGTTCTTCGACGGCAGCCTCCACGGCCTAGGCCGCAACGCCCTTCTGGGGATTGATGTGCCGGTCTAAGCGGATGGCGCCCTCCGCTTGACAAACGTCACGCCCACAGGCTTGTCGCCATCATCAGAACCATCACCTCAAGCAAACACCGCCGTCCGCCCCCGGTAAACCATCACCTGGCGCTTGAGGTGCAGGCGCACGGCCCGGGCTAGGGCCAGGCGTTCGCAGTCGCGGCCGAGGCGGATCAGGTCAGCGACCTCATCGCGATGGCCCACGGGCACGGTGGACTGGGCAATGATCGGCCCCCCATCCAGCTGCTCGGTCACGTAGTGACCGGTGGCACCGATCAGCTTCACGCCCCGCTCCCAGGCCCGGTGATAAGGCTGGGCGCCCTGGAAGGCAGGCAGAAAAGAGTGGTGGATGTTGATCACTCGATGAAAAGCATCCGGTGGATCA
Source organism: Cyanobium sp. T1G-Tous (assembly GCF_024345455.1). Classification (NCBI taxonomy): domain Bacteria; kingdom Bacillati; phylum Cyanobacteriota; class Cyanophyceae; order Synechococcales; family Prochlorococcaceae; genus Cyanobium; species Cyanobium sp. T1G-Tous. Next base: position 245,859 of record NZ_JAGQBD010000001.1, on the reverse strand, counting down.
AAGCTCTCCAAAAATGCCGGCGTCAGCACCTGCATGTACTTGGCCAGGACCACCAGCTCGATGCCGTGCTCGGCAAGCAGCTCCAGGTGCCGTGCTTCAGCCTCCTCCCGGTTGGCGGCTGAGATGGGCACATGGGCAAAGCGGGCCCCAAATTCCTCGGCCATGGCGCCAAGGTCGGGATGGTTGGAGATCACCAGCGGCACCTGCATCGGCAACTCGCCCGTGCGCGTGCGCCACAGCAAATCCAGCAAGCAGTGGTCCTGCTTGCTCACGAAGATCGCCACCGTCGGGCGCACATCTGAGAAGTTCACCTTGTATTGGCCGCCCAATCGCTCCGCCAGGGCGCTGGCCGTGGGACAGATCGCCTCCCGCGGCAGCCCGAAACCCTCAAGCTGCCACTCAATCCGGCTCAAAAACAAGCCGGCGCCTTGATCGCTGTGGTGGTCGGCGTGCACGATGTTGCCGCCGTTAGCTGCCACCCAGCCAGACAATTCCCGCACTAATCCGGGTTGATCCGGGCAGATCATCTGCAGGATGGCGGTGGCGGTAGTCATGGCCATGGTCAACGTCAGTTCAGACGTAGCACCTCGGCGGCATTTAGGGCCAGGTTGCGAGGGGCAACAGACAGGCCGGAAGAGCCAGCCTGCCCCGATAAACTCACCCCCACGAAACGTTGTTGGTACCTGCTGATGGCTTCTGCGCGGATTCCTGCGGTTTTCACTGCTTTTAACCAAACCGCTTTTGGCCAAACCACTTTTGGCCAGCAGCTGCGCCGTTTACTGGTGCTCTGCCTTGCCACCGTGCTCTGCCTTGGCCTGAGCGCCTGTGACGGCAGCCAGGGCAAGAAGCCGCCGACCATAAGCCCAGAGGACATGGCCCTGATCGAGCGCCAAGCCGAGGGCTTCCTGGCAGCCCGCAACCGCCTACCCGAGTTGGCCGCCCTCGTAAACGACCGCAACTGGGTATTCACTGCCAACTTGATCCACGGCCCTATGCAGGAAGTGGGCCGGGAAATGAGCTACATCAACCAAAGGCTGCTGCCCGCCGACCGTCCCGAGGCCGAAAAGCGCGCCACCGCCCTAAAAACGGCCCTAGCCCAGCTCGATGAGGCAGCCCGCCTTCAAGACGGCGACAAGCTGCGTAAGGGCTACATCAAGGTCGCGAGCGGTTTTGGTCTCTATGCCCAGGTGTTGCCCACCCAAGTTCAGGAAGACCTCAAGCAAATCTGATCCAGCTGAGCCACCCCGTCGGATCAGCCGTTAGGCGCCTTTCGATCGCTGTAATCGGCGCCGGCTTGGTGGGCCGGGCCTGCGCCTGGCTGCTCCTGCAGCGTGGCCACCGAGTTTTGCTGCTCGATCAAGGCCTGGACGGCCAGCGCGACCCCAGCTCAGGCAGCGAGGCAGCCCTGGGGGTGCTGATGGCCCAGGTGTTTCACCGCAACAGCGGCCGGGCCTGGCGCCTGCGCCAACGCAGCCTGGAGCTCTGGGGCCAATGGCGTCAGCAGTTGCAGGCGCAGGGCTGGGCCCTGCCCTGGCGACCCGGCTTGCTGCTGCTGGCCAGCACGCCTGAGGAACTGGAGCGCCAGCGCCAGTTGGTGGCAAGCCGGCGACAGCAGGGCATGGCCCTGGAGCTCTGGGATCAACCCCGGCTTGATGCCCTGGCACCCACCCTGCCGATCGGAGCCCTCGGCGGGCTCTACTCCCCGGCCGACGGGCAGCTGGATCCAGGGCCCGCCCTCGCAGCCCTGCTAGCCGATGGCCTGAGGCTGGGTCTGCAGACCTGCTGCGATCGGGTTGAGCGCCTAGAGCAACGCCCCGGTGGCTGGAGCGTTCACACTCGCTACGGCGAAAATCTGAAAGTGGAAGCTGTGGTGCTGAGCGCCGGGGTAGCCAGTAGCGCTCTGCTGGCGGACCTAGGCCACCAGGTGCCCATGGAGCCGGTGTTAGGCCAGGCCCTGGAACTGGAGTTGCCACTCCCCACAAACTGGAGCAGCACCAGCACCCGGTCTGGGGCAGTCCCCTGGCCTGGGGCAGTGGTGTGGCAGGGGCTCAACCTGGTGCCCCGTGCCAGCAGCAAGCTTTGGCTGGGGGCCACCCTGGAGCCTGGCGATCAAGCCGATCCGGCCGCCCTCGCCAACCTGCAACAGCTCGGTGGTGCCGCGCCAGCCTGGCTGCAACAGGCCACCGTGGTGCGCCAGTGGCAGGGCCACCGGCCCCATCCGATCGGACGCCCAGCGCCCCTGCTCGAGCAGCTGGAGCCGGGCCTATTGCTGGCCAGCGGCCACTACCGCAATGGCGTGCTGCTGGCACCGGCGACAGCTGAATGGGTGGCAGAGCAACTGGAGCAAGGCTGACAAACCAGCAAGCAAAAACCTTCTTAATCAAGCCCTAACCTGCCGGGACGCCACCCTTCACCAGCTGCCTCCATGGCCGTCAGCCGCTTTCGCCCCAGCATCCTGTTGAGGAGCGCCCTCGGCTTAGCTGCCCTAATCAGCCTGAGCAGCTGCAGCAGCAGCCAGACCTTACAAGCCGCCGGCGCTAGCTTCCCGGCGGGCCTCTACCAACGCTGGTTTGCAGACCTGGCAAGCAAGGACAAGATTCGGGTCAACTACCAGTCGGTGGGCTCCGGTGCCGGCATCCGCCAGTTCCAAGCCGGCACGGTGGATTTTGCAGCCAGCGACAAACCCCTGGACGCCAAAGATGCTGCAGCGATCAAACGCGGCGTGGTGCAACTGCCCCTCACCGCCGGCGCCATTGCCGTGGCCTACAACCTGCCCGACTGCAACCTCAAGCTCAGCCAGACCCAGCTGGTGCAGATCTTTGAGGGCAAGATCAAGAACTTCCAGCAGTTGGGCTGCGCCAATCAGCCGATCCAGGTGGTGGTGCGCTCCGATAGCTCCGGCACCACCTACAACTTCTCCAACTCACTGGCCGCCTTCAGCCCCAGCTGGAAGAAAGGGTCCGGCGTTGGTAAGTCGGTGAACTGGCCCACCGGTGTGGGCGCCAAAGGCAATGAGGGCGTCGCCGCCAGCCTCCTGCAAACCAAAGGCAGCATTGGCTACGTGGAGGCGGCCTATGTGCGAGGCGTGCTCAAGGCGGCCGCGATCGCCAACCGGGCCGGGGCCTACGCCCTGCCTGATGCCGTCAGCTCCAGACAGGCTCTGGCCACGATCAACCTGGGGTCTGACCTCACCGGCAACGATCCCAACCCCAGCGCCGGTTACCCGATCGTCACCTTCACCTGGGTGCTGCTCTACAAAAATGGCAATGCAGCCAAACTGCCCTCCCTGCAGCGCACCTTCAACTACGCCCTCAGCGATGCAGCCCAAAAGCAGGCTCCATCTCTGGGCTACATCCCCCTGCCCGCTCCTGTCTTAGCAAAAGCAAAGGATGCCCTGGCCAGCGTTGGCCCCTGAGCCCCCATCAAAAAGCCCCCCCTTACGGGGGGCTAAAGATCACCTAAAGGCGCTCAATAAATCTGATTACTTGCTTTCGGTGAATTCAGCGTCGATCACGTCGTCGCTGGAGGCAGAGCTAGCCGCATCGGCACCATTGCCCCCAGGGGCAGCGCCGCCGGCCTCAGCTCCTGCAGCCTGCTGATACACAGCGGCACCAGCTGCATACAAGGCCTGCTGCAGGGTCTCGAGCTCAGACTTCATGGTGTCGAAGTCTTCCTTAGCGATCGCCTCCTTGAGCTTGGCTGAGGAGGATTCAACCTTGGCCTTGTCCTCAGCGCCCACCTTGTCGCCGAGCTCGCCGAGCTGCTTCTCCGACTGATAAACGAGGGTTTCAGCCTGGTTTTTCAGGTCGATCTTTTCGCGCTTCTCCTTATCGGTAGCAGCGTTGGTCTCAGCATCCTTGACCATCTTCTCCACCTCGTTGTCGCTGAGGGTGGAGGCTCCGGTGATCGAGATGCTCTGCTCCTTGCCGCTGCCCTTGTCCTTAGCGGTGACGCTGAGGATGCCATTGGCATCGATATCGAAGGTGACCTCGATCTGGGGCACGCCGCGGGGTGAAGGAGGAATGCCGTCGAGGCGGAAGGTGCCGAGCGACTTGTTATCGCTGGCCATCTCACGCTCACCCTGGAGCACGTGGATCTCCACATTGGTCTGACCATCCACCGCCGTGGAATACACCTCGGTTTTCTTGGTGGGGATGGTGGTGTTGCGGGTGATCATCTTGGTCATCACGCCGCCGAGGGTCTCAACGCCAAGAGACAGGGGGGTGACGTCCAACAGCAGGATGTCCTTGACCTCACCGGCCAACACACCGCCCTGGATCGCGGCACCAACGGCCACCACTTCATCTGGGTTGACGGTTTGGTTGGGGTCCTTACCGGTAACGCGCTTAACCAGCTCAAGCACCGCCGGGATGCGGGTGGAGCCACCCACCATCACGATTTCATCGAGCTCAGCAGAGGAGAGCTTGGCGTCCTTAAGGGCCTGCTCCACCGGCACGCGGCAACGGTCGATCAGCTTGGAGGCCAACTCCTCAAACTTGGCCCGGGTGAGGGTGAGGTCGAGGTGCTTAGGACCCTCCGGGGTGGCAGTAATGAACGGCAGGTTGATTTCGCTCTGGGTAGCGCTGGAGAGCTCGATTTTTGCCTTCTCTGCAGCTTCAGTGAGACGCTGCAGCGCCTGCTTGTCTTGACGCAGATCAATGCCCTCATTGGCTTTGAAGCTGGCGGCCAGGTAATCAACGATCACCTTGTCAAAGTCATCGCCGCCCAGGTGGGTGTCACCGGAAGTGGAGAGCACCTCGAACACACCGTCGCCCACCTCGAGCACGGAGACGTCGAAGGTGCCGCCACCCAGGTCGAACACCAAGATGCGCTCGTTGCTCTTGCGATCGAGGCCATAGGCCAGAGCGGCCGCCGTGGGCTCGTTGATGATGCGCAGCACCTCAAGCCCAGCGATCTTGCCGGCGTCCTTGGTGGCTTGGCGCTGGGAGTCGTTGAAATAGGCGGGAACGGTGATCACCGCTTGGGTCACCGTCTCACCGAGATACTTACCAGCGTCTTCGGCGAGCTTGCGCAACACCTGGGCGCTCACCTCCTCGGGGGCAAACTGCTTATTGAGGACCGGGCACTTGACCTTCACATTGGCGCCGGCCTTTTCAACGCCATAGCTCACTTCCTTCGATTCTTCGTTGACTTCATCAACGCGACGCCCAATGAAGCGCTTCACCGAATAGAAGGTGTTCTCGGGGTTCATCACCGCCTGACGCTTGGCGATTTGGCCCACCAGCTGATCCTGGTTTTTGGTGTATGCCACCACGGAGGGTGTGGTGCGAAACCCTTCGGCGTTGGCAATCACGGTGGGCTTGCCGCCCTCCATAACGGCGACACAGCTGTTTGTAGTGCCTAAATCAATGCCAACGACCTTGCCCATGGGTTACTAACTCCTTACGGTGAGTGGATCTGACTTGGAGCATCTTCAGCAGCTGGGGCCATCCCAGGCGAGGGGTGGTTCCCGAACAGGTCCAGCCAGCCAGCCCACCTTCATGCCCCAGCCGATCTCCGGAAGCACTGCCTTTGCTGGGGTTCTCGGGGATCCGGTGCGCCACTCCCTATCGCCGGCAATGCACAACGCAGCCCTGGCGGAGCTGGGGCTCAACTGGGTGTACTTGGCCATGCCCACCAGCCCAGACCAACTGGCGGTGGTGGTGCAAGGGCTGGAGGCCATTGACTGCCGCGGCCTCAACGTGACCCTGCCCCACAAGCAAGCCGTAGCTGGGCTCTGCCGCAGCCTCTCGCCCCTGGCGCAACGGGTGGGTGCGGTGAACACCTTGGTACGGCACCAGCAGGGGGGCTGGCTGGGGGAAAACACAGATATAGAGGGCTTCTTGGCTCCCCTACGCAGCACTGAGCAGAACTGGCAGGGGCGGCGAGCGGTGGTGCTGGGCTGTGGCGGCAGTGCCAGAGCTGTGGTGGCAGCCTTGGTGGAACTGGGCTGCAGCTCGATCGCCATGGCAGGCCGCAGCAGCGATCGCCTTGCAGCCCTGCTGGCCACCTGCCACAGCTGGGCGCCCCAACTGCGGGGGCTGGAATGGGCTGAGGGCAGCGCGGCGCTGGCCGAGGCCCTGGCCCTGGCAGACCTAGTGGTCAACACCACACCCGTGGGCATGGCTGCCGCTGGCAATCCGGATGCGGCCCGGCACTGCCCACTCAGCCCCGGCGAACTGGAAGCCCTGCAACCCGGCTCCACTGTGTACGACCTGATTTACACCCCTAGACCCACGGCCCTGCTGCTGGCGGCGAGCCAACGGGGCTGCCGGGGCCTGGATGGCCTGGAGATGCTGGTGCAGCAGGGGGCCGCCTCCCTACGGCGCTGGAGCGGGCTTGAGCAAGTGCCCGTAGCAGCGATGCGCGCGGCAGCCCTGGCCCAGCTGGGCCCCTAGCCTTAGGGCTCTGGAAGTTTCTCCATCCATGCAGGATCCCCCGATCTGGCAGCGATTGCTGGCGGCCCTGGCCTACCTGTTGCCCTGGAGCGACGCCTTCTCCTTCGGTCGGGGGCTGTTCGGCCTGTTCCCGGCACTGCAATGGCTTGGGGTTCCGATCCTGCCGATCGCCCTGCTGGAGCAGGCGGTGCCCTTTGGCGGGCTGGTGCTGTTCCTAGTGCTGTTTCTGGCGGTGGTGCGCAACAACAAGGTGCCCTACGTGATCCGCTTCAACGTGCTGCAGGCGATCCTGATCGACATCGTGGTGGTACTGGTGAGCCTGGCCTTCCAGGTGCTGCAGCTCGGCGCCCTGGACTTCGTCGGCAAAACCCTAAGCAACACAGTGTTTATCGGCATTTTGGTGCTGGTGCTGTTTGCAGTAGTGCAAAACCTGCGGGGTAAGGAAGCCGATATTCCCAGCCTCTCGGAAGCCGTTCGGATGCAGCTGTAAGGTGATTGATCCGTCGCTGGTGGGCATCAGCCCGCCGGCCGCTGCCCCAATTCCTGAGGCGACAACCCCGAAGCGACCATGACGCAGCCCTATTACGAGACCATGTACATCCTTCGCCCGGATATTCCGGAAGAAGAGGTGGAAACCCATGTCGCCAAGTACCGCGATCTGGTCACCGAATCCGGAGGTGAGGTGCTGGATTGCCAGATGCGCGGCAAGCGCCGCCTGGCCTATTCGATCGCCAAGCACCGCGAGGGCATCTACGTGCAGCTCAACCACAACGGCGACGGCCAACAGGTAGGTCCGCTGGAGCGGGCCATGCGTCTTTCAGAAGATGTGATTCGCTATCTCACCGTCAAGCAAGACGGCCCGATGCCGGCACCACGCACCCTGCCCGGCGCCAGCACTGAAGCCGCTCCCATGGAACCAGCCACCGTCTGACCCAGGGACCTAGTTTGACCTTATGACTCGGTTTGACCAAAGAACTCGGTCTGACCTGAGGACTAAATCTGACCTAGGGACTCCAAATAGCTGCGGAGCTGACTACAGGCCTGGCTTGTAAAAAATCGGGCCCACTCGTAATCTCCGCCCATGGAGCCTGATGCCATACCACCAGCACCGAAGTGGCAGCCTTCTGTCACTTCGGTTTTTTCGTGGCACCAGCAGCAAGAGCGCCAAAACGAGCTGGAACAGGAACTTGGCAAAACTCGGGAGGAGCTTCAGGCCATGCAGGCCCTGCTCGAAGACCTCCCCGGCCTGTTTGAAGACAAATTTCGGCAGCGACTGCAGCCGATGCTCGACCAGCAACAGCGGCTGCTCAGCGACAACGCCAACCTGCGCCAGCACCTGCTGCAGTTACAGCCTGGCAGCGATACGAATACCCAGCCTCTCCTGCTGCCCCAGCAAGAGCCTGCCAGACCACGACTGCGCCAAGCCCTACTCCATGCCTTTGGCTTCAGCCCTAACCAGGGGCCCTAACGCCGGCGCTGGCTGGCCGCCCAGAGGCGGGTAGGCAGACCCCAGACGTAGATAAAGCCCTCGGCGGCCTTGTGGTCGAATTGATCTTCGGAGCCGTAGGTAGCCATATCGGGCACATAGAGGCTGTGGCTGGCACTGCTGCGGCCCACCACGGTGGCATTGCCCTTGTGCAACTTCAGCCGCACGGTGCCGTTCACGGTTTGCTGGGTGCGCTCCATGAAGCCATCAAGCGCATCCTTGAGCGGGCCATACCAAAGGCCCTGATACACCAGATCCGCCCACTGCTGCTCGAGCTGGCGTTTGGTGCGCAACACATCGGCCGCCAGGGTGAGGCTCTCCAGCTCTTGGTGGGCCTTGATCAACAGCAGCAGGCCAGGGGTTTCGTAGATCTCCCGGCTCTTGATGCCCACCACCCGGTTTTCGACCATGTCGAGGCGGCCGAAGCCGTGGCTGCCGGCCAGGGCATTTGCCTGGCGGATCAAGCTCACCGGATCGAGGCGCAGGCCGTTGATGCTCACCGGGTTGCCCTGCTCAAAGCCAATCTCAACGATCTGGGCCTGATCCGGCGCCGCATCCACCGACACGGTCATGGCATAGATCTCCTCGGGCGGCTCCACGTTTGGATCCTCCAAGGGGCCGGCTTCGATCGAGCGGCCTAGGAGGTTGAGGTCGATCGAATAAGGCGATTTCTTGCTCACCGGCGAGGGAATGCCACAGCGCTCGCCGTAGGCGATGGTTTGCTCGCGGCTCATGCCCCACTCCCGCGCCGGGGTGAGCACCTTGAGGTCGGGGGCGAGGGCGCCGATGGCCACATCGAAGCGCACCTGATCGTTGCCCTTGCCGGTGCAGCCGTGGGCCACCGCATCGGCGCCCACCTCGCGGGCAATCTCCACAAGTCGCCGCGCGATCAGGGGCCGGGCCAGGGCTGTGGAGAGGGGATAGCGGCCTTCATAGAGGGCGTTAGCCCGGATAGCCGGGAAGGCGAATTCGGTGATGAAGGGCTCGATCAGGTCGCCCACGATCGACTGGCTGGCCCCTGAATCAAGCGCCTTCTGGCGAATCGGCTCGAGCTCGTCGCCCTGACCTAGGTCGGCGGCGAAGGTAATCACCTCCTCCACGCCCCACTCCTGCTTCAGGTAGGGAATGCAGACGCTGGTGTCTACGCCGCCGGAATAGGCCAGCACCGCCTTCTTCGCCCGACCCATCAACGCCTCTCCATGCGTTTAGTTGCACGATTCTCCCCTGTCGGGGTGTGGCAGGGACCAGTGGGTCAGCAACCACAACCCCATTAGCAGGGGCGGCAGGCCCACCAGAAGCCACACCACCCCCTGCTGCAGGGGCAACGGCTGGGGCCAGCGCTCGCCCGCTGCGGCCAGCGCGGCACTGATGGCCAGGGCCAGGGCCCAGACCTTCAGCACCCCGGCTAGGGGGCTGGCCTTTTGGCTGCTGGTGGACATGGGCTGGAGGGCTGTATTTGCTTTGCAGCTATGGTGACTGATTGGTCTGTATGGGCCTAGCCCCAGACCTAGCTACCGGTAGGCGCACGCATGAGCACACTCGCGACCAGTGACAGCAGTCGACTTGACACGATCAATCCCTCGCTGACCCGCTACCGGCGCAGCGATCCAGCCCCGGTGCTGCCCCTGCGCGATGAGCCCGATCTGCTGAGCTGGCTTGAGAGCAGTGGCCGCCTGGTAGCGGATGAAGAAACCGCCAGCACCGAAGTGAGCACGGTGGAAGAGGAGGAGCTTTCCGCCCTGATGGGCGAGAAGGAGGACTACAACAAGGACGACGAACAACAAGACGAAGACTGGGAAGACTGAGTTCCGCAAGGGAAACTGGAGCGGTCGCCGTCCCTTTCCCTTGCTTGTTTCGACCCCGGCTGCCCTACTCAGCGGTTTGTTGTTGCTGGCCTGTCTGCTGTGCGATTGGCTTAGCGGCGCGCCCCAGCTCACCGTGCCGCTGCTAGTTGCCGGCCTAATCAGCGCTGGAGTCACCGGTTGGGGGGTGCCGCGACTGCGCCAGCTCAAGCTCGGCCAGGTGATTCGCGCTGAGGGGCCCCAAGGCCACCTCAGCAAGGCAGGCACTCCCACCATGGGCGGACTGCTGGTGGTGCCCGTGGGGGTGCTGGTGGGCGGCCTGCTGAGCCCAAGCGATCCCCGCCTGCTTGCTGTTGCCGCCGTAACCCTGGCCTACATGGCGATCGGCGCCGTCGATGACTGGCGCAGCCTCACCCGCCGCACCAACACGGGCCTCACTCCCCGGGGCAAATTGCTGCTCCAGGCCGGCGCGGCCCTGTTGTTTCTGATCTGGGCCGCAGCAGGCCAGTGGCTGGGTGGGGCCTCCCCCGGCGACATCGCCCTGCCCCTGGGCTGGGTGCTGCCGATCGGTTTGCTGATCTGGCCGCTGGGGTTGTTTGTGTTTATGGCCGAAAGCAACGCCACCAACCTCACCGATGGCCTCGACGGCCTGGCCGCAGGCTGCGGCGCCGTTGTGTTCACAGGCATAGGGCTGCAGCTGATGCTGCGGGGCCATGAAGGCGATGCGGCTATGGCCGGTTTCTGCGCCGCGATGGCCGGCTGCTGGCTGGGCTTTCTGGTCCACAACCGCCACCCGGCTCGAGTGTTCATGGGCGACACCGGCTCGCTGGCCATGGGTGCAGCCCTCAGCGCCGTCGCCTTGCTCTCCAATAGCCTCTGGCCCCTACTGCTGATGGGCGGCGTCTTCCTGGCGGAATCGCTGTCGGTGATCCTGCAGGTGTGGGTGTTCAAGGCCACCAAAGACCCAGCCACGGGCCAGGGCCGGCGCCTGTTCAAGATGGCGCCGCTGCACCACCACTTCGAGCTTGGTGGGCTCAACGAACAGGTGGTCGTGATCCGCTTTTGGCTCGCCAGCCTGCTACTGGTGGGATTGGGTTTAGTGCTGCTGCCCTAAGCCCTGCCCTCGCTTATCACCCATGGCTTACTTCACCTGGAAGGACACCGGCCTGAGCTCCGACTGCGCCAGCCTGGCCGCCATGGCTGCCCGCTTCGAGGAGGCCGCTGCCCTGATGCGCCGCATGGCCAGCGAGGGCTTTCAGCTGGAGCGCCACAGCGATGGCCAACACATCACCCACCCAGATCCAACCGTATTTGAGGCCTATGGCTTCATCAACGAGGAATCGCCGGTGCGGCAGCTGACATTGCTGAGCTAATCAGTTTCGACGCAAATAGCCCACCAGCCACACCACCACAAAAGCCAGGGAGGAAAGACCTAGGTAGATCAGGGCCCATTTCTGCAAGGTGGCGATGTCCCAGCCAAACAACAGGCCGTTGGCAGCGTCCCCAGCCGTACTGAAACCCAAGGGCAATCTCAACAGCCAAGCCATCAACGCGCCCCGGTGTGCAAAAAGATCAGTTCCATCTTGCTGTCCCGCCCGCGATCCGAGCGACCACCATGACCTTTCCCACCCCTGCCACTCTTCCCGCCACCTTGATGCTGCTCGGCAGTGGTGAGCTGGGTAAGGAGGTGGCCATCGCAGCCCAGCGGCTCGGCTGCCGGGTGATCGCAGTGGATCGCTACGCCAACGCACCGGCCATGCAGGTGGCTGATGTCGCTGAGGTGGTCGCCATGACCGACCCAGAAGCGCTCAAGGCGGTGGTGCGCCAGCACCGGCCCGATCTGGTGATTCCAGAGATAGAAGCTCTAGCGGTTGATGCCCTCATGGAACTGGAGGCGGAAGGCATCTGCGTGATTCCCACGGCCCGGGCCACGGCCGTGACCATGAATCGCGACCGCATCCGCGACCTAGCGGCCACTGAGCTGGGGCTGCGCACCGCCCGCTTTGCCTACGCCAGCAGCGCCAGTGAACTAGCAAGCGCTGCTGCCGGCCTGGGCTGGCCCTTGGTGGTCAAACCGGTGATGAGCTCCTCGGGTAAGGGCCAAAGCGTGGTGCGGGGTCCAGAAGAAATTGCCGCCGCCTGGGAGGCAGCACTGGCGGGTGCCCGAGGTGCCGGCGAGCTGGTGATCGTGGAAGAGTTCCTGGTCTTCGAGCTCGAAATCACCCTGCTCACCGTGAAGCAATGGCAAGGGCCAACGCTCTTCTGCCCGCCGATCGGCCACATCCAGGAGCGGGGTGATTACCAGTGCAGCTGGCAGCCTGCCCAGATGCCGGCCGCCGCTCTAGAAGCAGCCCAGGTCATGGCCCGCGGCCTCACCGACAGCCTGGGCGGCGCCGGCCTATTTGGTGTTGAATTTTTCCTTTGCAAGAAGCCCAGCAGCAGCTCCGATCAGCCAGATGAACTTGAGGTGATTTTCTCCGAGCTCTCGCCACGCCCCCATGACACCGGCCTGGTGACGCTGGTTGGCCAGAACCTGAGCGAATTCGAACTGCACCTGCGGGCGGTGCTCGGCCTGCCAATCCCGTCGATCGAAAGCCTGGGAGCCGCTGCCAGCCGAGTGATTATGGCCAACACCAACGGAGCCGCGGTCTCCTACGACGGCGTAGCGCAGGCCCTTAGCGAAACCGATACCGAGGTGCTGCTTTTCGGCAAACAGCACGCCCGGCCCCAGCGGCGCATGGGCGTAGCCCTGGCCCGCGGCAGTTGTGAGGCGGAAGCACGCCGCAAGGCAGACATGGCCGCAGCCCACATCCAGGTGCGGGCCTCCAGCTGAACAAGCGGCGCTCACCCCCTGGTGCAGCAGGGATCCGGCCCTTAAGGTGCGCTGAATAGGAGCCCATATGAGCCAGGCCCAGCCCCGCCCGCGTCGCAGCCGACGCGAAAGCAGCCGCGGGGCTGTGGTCACCGACCTGCGCAACCGTCGCGAGCTGCGTCAAGCAACGCCAACCACCAACGCCAAGCCCCAAACACCGCCAAACCCTCGACGACGCAAACCGCCCGTTCTGGCCTTCTTACTAGGTATCGGCCTGGGCTATGGACTTGCTGGACCCCTGCCGCAAATGGCCTCAGGGGTTTGGGCAGCCATGTTGCGCGGGCCAAGCCAACTCACCAGCCTGATCAACCCCTTCGGAAACGGCAACCGGCGCGTTGTTGTGATCGGCACAGACAAGGTGGGCGAAAACACCGATGTGATGTTCACGGTGCAGCTCAAGGATGGGGTCACCCAGCTCACCCAGGTGCCACGCGACACCTTCGTGGAATCGGGCGAGTTCGGCGTAATTAAAGCCAATGCCCTCTATGCATTTGGTGGTATGGGTGCCTTGAAACAGGAGCTCACCAGCCTGCTAAATGCACCGGTAGATCGCTATGTGCGGGTGAATATGCGCGCTGTGGAGCACCTAGCCGATGCCATTGGTGGCGTAGAAGTTGATGTGCCTAAGCGGATGTACTACGTAGACAATGCCCAGAACCTATACATCGACCTTTATCCAGGGCTGCAGGTGCTGAAAGGTGAGCAACTCGAGGGCTTCCTGCGCTTCCGCCATGACGAGATGGGCGATCTAGGACGGATGGAGCGCCAAAAGCTGGTGTTGGCACAGGTATTTCGCAAACTGGCCCAGCCCTCCACCCTGGCCCAACTACCGGAATTGCTGAAAGTGGCCGGCGAAGACGTCAAAACGGATCTTTCCCCAGTGGAGATGGGCCAACTGATCTCGGCGATGGCCAGCACAAAACTAAGCACCCAGCAACTTCCGGGCCGCCTGTTCTGGCACAACGACCTCAGCTACTGGATGCCCAACGGCAATAGCCACTACGCCGGGGTTGGCAGCGAGTAGCCATGGCAATCACGCTAAATCGCTTGCTAGGCCTCGGTACTGGGCTGCTGCTGATTGTTGGCGTCTACGGCTGCGACGAGCTATCCCGCGCCCACCGCAAGGATGACCCCGCCTCAGCGCTGAATGCAAAGACATCCAAATGGCGTGGCAACTCCTCCGATGGTTCTTACAGCAGGGTTGATCAAGTAAGCACGGGCAAGAACAGCTTCGTCTTTACCGAAACGTGGTACAAAAAAGGTCCCAAACCAATCAAGACGTCAGGCTCTGGCCGCTACGAAGCATCTAACAGCACCAACATCTACACCTACAGCAAGCCCTCGGGAGTGGTGGTGGTACGCACAGATGAAAGCCCCGACGAGATATCCACAGTAGACACCGTAATTAATAGCACCGTTCCCATCTTTAAGGTGGGAGAGCAGATTACCTACACGGTGCGGGAATAGGTGACCTATCCAGCGCCTCCACTGCAGCCGTGGACCTGATGGCATGGGGATTTTGTTGAAACAAACAACACAAATGCATGTCGCAAGCTTTAAGCTGAATGAATTGATAAAATTTCCGTAGACCATGGGAATCACTTGGGATTGCGCACAATTAAGCACCCCATGGCATCATCCAGAAAAAACTCTGCTTGAGATTGCATCAGAGGCGGATATCGAGATGGTATCGGCATGCGGAAGCAAGACAATTTGCAGCACCTGCAAAGTCGAAGTAATTGAAGGTCTAGATCAGCTTGAGCCAAGATCCCCAGAAGAACTGCGAATCGCTGAACGACTGAAGTGGGGAGGCAACATTCGACTAGGATGGGCCACCCGTTTCTAGAGCGGTGGAACAGTAGTAATTAAGCGACTTATTAAGCCACCAAACGAAAGAAAAGCCGAGAAGAGACGATTAAAACAAGATGGACCAGGAGTAATCCGCAGCCTAGCGTTATTATTTGTTGACCCAAGAGGCTTCACTCCATTATCAGAAAGCATCCCAGCATTGGATTTAGTATATATTCTTAATCGATATTTTACATCACTCAAGGAAGAAATTATAAAAATAATGGCACAGTAAATCTCTGGGTTGGCGACGAAATGAGCTGTGTCTTTGGCATCAATGAAATGAAGCATTCATCATATTGCGAAGACGCCGTTCAAACTGCTATCTCGATCAAAGAGAGGATTAAGGTTTTATCAGAAGCCTTAAAGAATGAATTTTCCGTAGAAATTGATGTTGGAATCGGTATTCACTATGGACCTGCCGTGATTGGCAATATTGGACCAATTGATGACTTAAGGCTTGGCCTAGTCGGAGATGCTGTTAATATTGCAAGCAGAATAGAAAGAAAAACAAGAGAACATAACTGTGACGCACTGATCACAAGCAATGTGCGAGATAATCTCTACGAATCCAAGACCCTATTCGCTGGAGAACAACTTGTCAACCTCAAAGGTGTAAGCAAGGAAATGGCGGTATATCCTCTTGCTTAGACAAGCCGTATCAAGCAAGGCTGTAGTTTTTAAGTTAGCCTAGAAAGCTAATAATTCAAAAACATCTACTCAAACAACCACCACCTCAGAAGGATGCTGCTGGCACCTGATTGGGATAACGATCTATATGACTGATAAAATGGTAGACAAACTGTACGCCTGTGATGAACGGTCCCGCGCCAAGCAACGGGATGATCCAACCTCCGCGCTCAATAAAACCTAGTAGAAAATAAAAGCCCCTACCCCGAGGCATGGCGGTGGCAGACGACAGCGATCACCCCAATGAAATCTCTACCACCGAAACCTAAATCAACTTGAAGCGATGCAATTAAAACGCGGGCAATTTACAAACCGATGTTGCATCACCCAGCCAGCAAGGCAAAAGTGAATCAAACAATATGCCCCAAAGCCTTGAGGAAGAGCGATTCACAGTCAAGCGAAAAGAATGACGATGCAAGCCTGAATCGTCGCAAAAAGCAACGCATTCCAATCGAAAGCAGAGGCAAACAACCCGAGCCCACCCTGCACATCAATGGGGATTTCTACCCATGCACAATTGTCAACATCAGCATTGGCGGACTCTGCCTGGGACTAAAAGAGCCATTCGAGCCCGACTCTGGTTCCATCGGCTACATTTCCTTAGAAAGTGAAACCTCAGATCAAAACACTAGACATAGAATCTTTCTGCGCTGGATTGAACAGGTCCAAGACGGGAAGCTTGCCGGATTTGAGTTCAGTGACAGCGAATCTAAAGCATACGAATCAATTAGACCATGGCTGGATCAGCCGGTAATGGAAGAAGATGAATTAACAGGCATGCACTAGCTCTAATGCCTCAACCAACCACCACCTCAGGCGGATGCTGCTCCAGCACCTGCTTGAGATACCTGCCCGTATGACTGGTGGGATGCTCGGCAACCTCCTCTGGGGTGCCCGTGACCCGGACCAGTCGGCACAGCGGATCACATCGAGGTTGTGCTCGATCACCAGGATCGAGTTGCCCTCGTACACCAGGCTCTGCATCACATCCATCAATTTATGGATCACGGCAGATCCCTTTGAGCATCAGGGATCTGATGGGTTCTCAGATCGAAAAGCCAGAAGCCAAGCCATTTCCCCTGAATTCCCCTTGCTCTGTATCCCACTGAATCTCCCTGAGCTACAAACCGCTTCATTGCTGGGTTGAGGTCTTGGCTTGATCCCAAGCCACCCAATAGCCATGTGGTCTCCTACGGATCCACTGGCACCCATGAGAAAACCACCATCCCTGCGCAGCAACAACGGGGCACTGCAACTCCGTGTCCGCATTGACAAGAGTGATCTGGTCAAATTCCTGATCAAGAAGGAACACCAGAACCTCAAGTCACATGATAACTACATCTTCAAATGAAATCCGAATCAAAGCAGATCCTGATTGAGATCCAGAAGAAAGCAATCAACCCCATCACCCACAAACCGACCTTCAAGACACCTGATGAGGTTCTTGAGGAAGCACTCGATCTCCTCTACAGACGCCTGAAGCAGCAGAAGGTCTTCTGATCACCGCCAAAGCACCCTGCAGGATCTACCAGCACCCATCAGATCCTGGTGCTCCCTGCGTCCCCACCAGCAGTCGCCAAGACCCAACGGGTCCCCTTGAAAAGGGTGGTCAACTCAAACCTACAAAAGTGGGTGCATCGATCCTCAATGCCTCGACCATCCCTCGCGTCCCCTTGGCCGCCCTCCAGCTCTCCGCAGCAAGACAGGCAGCATTTTATCGACCTTGGTCGATAGCCAACAAAAGCAGACGCCAGGAAGATAAACAATATATTCAACTCGAACAAATGACATCTATTGAATTTGTATCCGTTGGAGACCTGGGCAATGCCAATGATGAGCCCGACTCGAATGGCCTGGAATTTGGCCGCGTTGACTATAATTATAAAATCGCTAAATATGAGATTACATTTGGGCAGTATGTTGAGTTTTTGAATGCTGTCGCCAAAACAGACCCTCACGGACTGTTCAATCCAGGCATGCAATATGACAAGTTGCTGAATGGCATTGCCAGGACAGGTGAAGATGGAGATTACGGTTACAGCCTTGTGGATCTCAATAGCACTAACAAGCCTGTTACATATGTCAACTTTCTTGATGCTGTTCGCTTTACTAATTGGATAAATAATGGCCAGGGGGATGGGAGCACTGAAACGGGCGCATACTCAATTACAACTGCCGAGCTTGTTGGGGCTCAACGAAAAAATAGTATTATTACCTACAAAGCGGAAGGCAACTTAGATCTCATAGTAGGAGATCAAGCTCAAATGAGTGGGCTAACTGGCAGAGGTTTTGAGGCACGTGGCACTATCACTTCTGTGATCCAGAAAAAAGGATATACCTATATCACAATTGAGAACAATGGTCGCAATGGAAAAGCGACGGGGGCAGGAACCCTGACAGTGATACCTGCTACCCATAACTCAGAAGCCAAGTATTGGATCCCAACCGAAAACGAGTGGTATAAAGCAGCTTATTATAATCCGCAATTGAATGGTGGAAAAGGTGGTTATTATAATTGGGCGACTCAGAGCGACTCGACTCCCGGCAACACCTTAGGTGATGCACCAAATCAAGCCAATATCCGAACATCAACACGATTCACAAATTCAGAATTTCTACCAAAGCCCGATCCCTTAATCGGGCCGAATATGTTGACAGCAGTTGGTTCCTTTAGCAACAGTTCTAGTTACTATGGGACATTTGATCAAGACGGCAACATCACTGAGTGGAATGAAAGCATCTATGATTCTTCGTCTGCGTTTGGCGATTACAATGGCTCGATTAATGGAACAAGATCTAAACGTGGGGCTAGCTTTTACAACCCTGATCCAGGAACAGCAAGTCGTGATGATGGCCTGATGCCGAATGATGCAGGATATGCAGCAGGTTTTCGGCTTGCATCTGCTAGTGATCTTTTCCCTGCTAACAATCTTTCCTCTGCGACGAATAAAGAGTCTGCAATCCCCTCTACCTCATCAAGCACAAAGACATCGTCCAGCAAAAAAACATCTGTAGACAAGAACGAGCCACTTGTTTATTCAGGGATGCTGAGTTCAAACAATGAACTGTGGACTACAAGAACTCCAGCAACTGGGGTTATTCAACTTACTCTGAACAAGAAACATACCAAGGCGAGATATGAACTAAATGTAATTGGATTAGATTTCGGTAAGTGGTTCGATGGGCAGCCCAGAACGTCTGATCCAGGCGATGATGTAGCCGGAATGCATTTTCATCATGCGCCTTTCTTCACCGTTGGCGATGTATCCATTGGCCTCATCAATCCAAATCAAGAAAAAGATCTAAGCATATCATACAATATCAATACTACCATATGGACACTAAAGGGAGAATGGACCGACTCCGACCGGAGTGTTCTTAGCCTCAAAGATAGCTTGCAGTATATCTATGCCGGAGAGCTGTATACGAATATACATACTGAAAGAGTGGCGCTTGGTGAGATACGCGCTCAATTTAGTCCACTGCCACAATCTGCTGCTTCTCGCTTGATGGCTGATATCGCCCCTTATGCTAAGAGCACTTCCCCTCATCTTAGCGATCATTCCGCTGATACTTCCTCCCATCTTGAGGATCATTGCGAGGAAACTTCTCATCAATCTGAAGACTGCTGCCATGAGATTACTGATGCTAGTGTTCAAGAATCTGCTTCTGGCACTGACTTCCTGACCGGCCTGGGTGGCAAAGATGTATTTTGCTATGACAGCGTATTTGATAGTCGTTTCAAGCGCTCCGACAGAGACAGGATTAAGAATTTCGATAGCGGCAAAGACATGATTAACCTTCGCAGTCTTGATGCTGACTCCACCCGCGAAGGTCTTCAGGCTTTCACCTGGATTGGTGATCAATCATTCACTCCATCTACCCCAGGCCAATTGCGCTATCGCAATGGAGTGGTTTCAGCCGATTTGAATGGTGATTTGCGCGCAGATTTTGCTCTTGAGGTTCTTGGAAGTCCAGCATTAACGGCAGCGAACTTTCTTCTTTGAGAGTCTCCGACTCCGAACATGATGCTTTTCTGTAACCTAGCTACTTGCTGCTGCGGCAATATCTAGCATAGTATTGTTGAGCGGAGTCAGCGGCAGCATCATGGTTGGCATCAGCTCCTCCCTCAAGGGTGTTGAGCGCATGCTTAATATCAAATCTAATGCGTTTACGTATGAGGGAAGGTTTCTTCTCGCCTGTTTATCTACTGGATTCAGCCCAAGAGTATTACTACTCGGCACTAGCCAGTTATTACTTGGCGCGCAACTTAGGTCACTAAAGAACCCAGATGATTGCATTGGATGCTGCGTTTCAGCAAGCGAAGCCATTGATATTCTCCGAATTGACCATCCTGGTCTTGTTGTCATTTCTGATTATTCCTCAAACCTCATATTTCAGGATGTGATTAACTACGTGTCTGAAAATTGCACTCAGACGCGGACAATCGTTTTCGTAGAAAATCTTGATCTGAATTACTTGCCTCAATCAGCGGACTCCATAATTGCTGAGAAAGATACTATCCTTCCGGAAAATCCTATCTTACAAGGCCTGATGGCCTTGGTTTCAAATGCAACTTACCGAAGCCCCTCAATCGAGGCTCTCATTGCAGAATCGGCAAGTTACTGTGATATTTTGCCCGATAATCGAGTCTTTCTCTCACTGAGGGATCGCCAGTTACTCTCTGGATACTTGCTTGGCTTAACCAACAAGCAGATGGCAGAGCGATTAAATCTTTCCCCTCGCACGATTCAGACATATAGTGGCAAATTGTTGCAGAAGCTTGGCGTCAATAATCGGCAAAAGGCTTTGATTGCTGCCCTTAAAATCGGCTTCTCTAGGTTTGAAAAGTGGTTTTAGCGTTCCAAGAATGTTTTCCTCTATCAATGCCTTAGTGAGTTACTTGACGTTCGAAATACTAAATATTTCTTCATATATTTCCATGCCTAACGAAGCCTAGGTATATCAGGATAATGAGGTGGCTTTTTCTGGGCAGGTCCAATCGTTAACCTCTGAAGCAGCCCACTGCCCAGAAAGGGGGCACCCACCCAACTCCCCTCAAGCCACAACCCAAGCCAGCTCCTCCTTCAACCAACCACCACCTCAGGCGGATGCTGCTCCAGCACCTGCTTGAGATACCTGCCCGTATGACTGGTGGGATGCTCGGCAACCTCCTCTGGGGTGCCGGTGACCACGATCTCTCCTCCCTTGTCTCCACCTTCTGGACCGAGATCCACGATCCAGTCGGCACAGCGGATCACATCGAGGTTGTGCTCGATCACCAGGATGGAGTTGCCCTTGTCCACCAGTCGTTGCATCACATCCATCAACTTATGGACGTCATAGAAGCTGAGGCCAGTGGTGGGTTCGTCGATCAAATAGAGCGTTTTTCCCGTGGCACGCTTGGAAAGTTCGGTGGCCAATTTCACCCGCTGGGCTTCACCCCCCGAAAGGGTGGGGGCTGGCTGGCCGAGCTTCACGTAGCCCAGGCCCACATCCACCAAAGTGCGCAATCGATCAGCAGCCTGGGGGATGGCTGAGAACACATCGGCGGCCTGCTCCACCGTCATCTCCAGCACATCAGCGATCGTGTGACCCTTGTAGGTCACCTGCAACGTTTCGCGGTTGTAGCGGGCTCCCTTACATACATCGCACTGCACATACACATCTGGCAGGAAGTTCATCTCGATCACATTGACGCCTTGGCCGCTGCAGGCCTCACAGCGGCCACCCTTCACATTGAAACTGAATTGACCCACCTGATAGCCGCGGGCCTTGGCCTCCACCGTGGCCGCAAACACCTGGCGGATCGGGTCAAAAGCGCCCGTATAGGTGGCGGGGTTGGAGCGGGGCGTACGACCGATCGGTGATTGATCGATCACGATCACCTTGTCGATCGCCTTGATACCGCGCAGCTCACCTAAGCCAGGTGGAAATGGCACCTTCATGCCCAGCTGATGCTCCAGGGCCGGATGCAGCAGCTCATTCACCAAGGTGCTCTTGCCACTGCCACTCACCCCGGTGACGCACACCAGCCGCCCCAGGGGAATCTCCACATCGAAGCCGGCCAGGTTGTTGCGCTCGCAGTCCACCATCGTGAGCCGGCGGCTTCCGGTGCTGCGCCGCTCCGCTGGAGTCGGAATCGAGAGGCGGCCACTTAGGTAGGCACCGGTAAGGGAATCCTCTGCGGCCAGTAGATCTTCAAAGCTGCCCTCAGCCACAATGTGGCCGCCGTGCACCCCCGCCCCCGGGCCGATATCCACCACGTAATCGGCCGCACGAATCGTGTCTTCGTCGTGCTCCACCACGATCAAGGTGTTGCCTAGATCCCGCAACTTCAGCAAGGTATTAAGCAGCCGGTCATTGTCACGCTGATGCAAACCGATGCTGGGCTCATCCAGCACGTAGAGCACTCCGGTGAGGCCCGCGCCGATCTGGGTCGCTAACCGAATCCGCTGGGCTTCGCCACCGCTGAGGGTCATGGCGGGCCGATCCAGGCTCAGATAATCGAGCCCCACATCCAGCAGAAACTTCAAGCGCAGTCTTATCTCACGCAACACCAGATCACCGATCTGGATCTGGCGAGGACTGAGCAACGGATCAGCACCCTCGCTCTCTCCCACCCCCATCAGCGACTCAATCCGGCGCAGGGTTTCGCCCACACTCACCGCCGTGAGTTCGTGGATGGCATAGGGCCCCACCCGCACCGCGAGCGCTTCCGGCCGTAATCGCAGGCCGTGGCAGGTGGCGCAGGGCACCAGCTCGAGAAACTTCTCCAGCTTTTGGCGCACAGATTCGCCGCTAGCGTCGCGCAACTGGCGCTCCAGGATCGGCAAGATGCCTTCAAACGGCCGCTCGTAGCCGGCGCTCTTGCGATAGCGGCTGTCGGCCTGAATGGTGATCGGCTCCTGGCTGCCATGCAGCAGCACCTCCTGCTGCTCAGCGCTGAGCTGATTCCAAGGCGTCTTGATCTCAAACTTGTACGCCTCCCCAACCGAATAAAGCAGGGAGAAGTAATAGGAATTGTCCTTATCCGCCCAAGGCGCAATCGCCGCATAAACGGGCAGGGAGGGATCGGGCAACACCCGCTCGGCGGTGAACTTGCGCAGGTGGCCGATGCCGTGGCAATCGGGGCAGGCGCCGTAGGGGCTGTTGAAGGAGAACAGCCGCGGCGACAGCTCCTCCATCACGGCACCGTGCACCGGGCAGGCGAAATTTTCCGAATAGAGCCGCTCCCGCTCCACCCCCTCAGGCAGCTCCTCATCGGCCTTGGGCACCACCTCCACCAGCGCCAGACCATCGCCCCTTTTAAGAGCAGTGCGCAGCGAATCGGTGAGCCGCTCCTGCACCCCCTCGCGGGCCACAAGCCGGTCCACCACCACCTCAATGTTGTGGGCGTGGTTTTTATCTAGCTCGATGTTGTCGGCGAGCTCACGCACTTCGCCATTGATGCGCACCCGCGCAAAGCCCTCGGCCACCAGGCCGCCCAGCAGCTTGACGTGGCTGCCCTTCTTGCCGCGCACCACCGGCGCCAGCAATTGGTAGCGGGTGCCCTCGGGCAAGGCCAGGATCTGATCCACCATCTCATCGATGGTTTGGGGCCGAATCGAGCGATCGCACTGGGGGCAGTGGGGTTCCCCAGCCCGGCCGAACAGCAGACGCAGGTAGTCCTGGATCTCCGTCACCGTGCCAACGGTGGAGCGGGGGTTGTGGCTGGTGGATTTCTGATCGATCGAAATGGCCGGTGAGAGCCCCTCGATTGCATCCACATCAGGCTTATCCACCTGGCCCAGAAACTGGCGCGCATAGGCCGAGAGGCTCTCGACGTAGCGGCGCTGGCCCTCGGCAAAGATCGTGTCAAAAGCCAGCGAACTCTTACCGCTGCCGCTCACACCGGTGAACACCACCAGGCGATTGCGCGGAATGGTGAGGTCGACGTTTTTGAGATTGTGCTGACGGGCGCCCCGCACCCGGATCACATCCTCAAAAGAGCCGCCGCTGAGCACACGGCTCGGGTCAAGGGCCTTTTCGTGAACGGTCTGGGCGAGGGTTCTGCTGGCGGCTGCACCATTGGTGGCAGAGCTAGAGGCTGCAGAGCTCTTGGCGCGGGGCATCCTGCAGGTTCAGCAACGATGCACTCTAGGAGCAGTGCCCGGCTAGCTGTCAGCCGAGGGTGTTGATGGCACGAGCCAGGATCACGATGAACACGAGAATCATTGAAGAGCTATGGATCAGCTGCAGAGTCTTGAGTTTGGATCCGATTAACAGATGCCCCTCAGGTGCTGCAAAACAGTTACTGGATAATGTTGTGAAGTAGAGATAATCGATTGGCCCGGGGATCCAGTCGGTCGAATTGAAGCGCACATCCTCGATCGCCTCTTCCGGAAACAGAATTCCCAGCGGTAGCCTGGGCTGCTCGGCGGAGTGAGCATCAGCGCTGATAAGGCGCAAGGGGTAATCGAAATACCAGTACCAGAAAAAAAACTCAGATTCACCGAGACATACAACAGCAGACCATCCAGCAAAAGTGCATAGGAAGCGATTCCTAGGCGAACGATGCCAAGGTTCAACGAAGCCAGATTGGCTATCACCTCAGCCGAGCCGAGGGCTCCCAGCAGTGCCAGCAGACGGCGCAAACAGGCTGCGTTTCGGCGCAGCCTGGGTAGATAGGCCCACAACAACAAAGCCAGGTACAGCACCAGGCTGAGGGCGTAGGCCAGCATCAGCCCGTAGATGCATGTTACGAGCCAACTGGAGTAGGCGATCTCCCGGTGCAGAAGATGCTGCAGCAGTTGCCAGCGGATCAGCGCGCCGATCAGCACGGAAGCCAGCAACGCGCTCACATAGGGCAACGCGGCACGGGCGCTACTCATAAACCGTGGGCCTCCAGCAAGCTGGCGGCATAGCTACGGGCCTCGCCGGAATCGCCACCCGCCAGTTCGGCCAGCTCCGCCTGACGGGCCTGGGTGTCCCGCAGCTGGGACACCCGCGTATGGGTGACCCCCTCCAACACCTGCTTGGAGACGCGGAAGTGGTGGTCTGCCGCCGCGGCCACCAGGGGTTGGTGGGTGACGCAAAAGACCTGGCGCTGCTTAGCCAGGCGGGCCAGCAACTCGGCCATGGCACCGCTCACCCGGCCACTCACGCCCGTATCGATCTCATCGAAAAGCAGGGTGACGTGCTGGTCTGCCGCCGCCAGACAGGTTTTCAGAGCCAGCAGAAAGCGCGACATCTCACCGCCTGAGGCCACCTCAGCCAGGGGCGCCAGGGGCACACCCGGGTTGGCGGAAAACTGAAATTGCACCGCATCGGCTCCCTCCTCCCCCGCTGGCGCCGGTGCAATCGCCACCGCGAAACGCACATTGGCCAATCCCATCGG
The DNA here is from genome assembly GCF_024345455.1 of Cyanobium sp. T1G-Tous. Classification (NCBI taxonomy): domain Bacteria; kingdom Bacillati; phylum Cyanobacteriota; class Cyanophyceae; order Synechococcales; family Prochlorococcaceae; genus Cyanobium; species Cyanobium sp. T1G-Tous. The sequence goes on along the minus strand of NZ_JAGQBD010000001.1, from coordinate 221,384 downwards.
CCGCAGCGCCTGCATCAGTTGCTGCTCCAGGGCAGTGGCGGCCTGGCGGCGAGCGGCGCTGAGCGAGGCATTGGCCTGATCGCGAAGCTGGCGGGCTCGCTGCTCCGCCAACTCCAGGGCCTCCAGGGAAGCTTCGCCACCGCCGGGGGCCAGTTGCTGCCGCAGGCGATCGCGCAGGGCGATCAAACCAGCCAAATCCTGGCCATGGCGCCGCTCCAGGGCCTTGAGCTGGGCCATGCGCTCCTGCAGCTCCGCCAAGCTTTCTGGGTCGCTATCAAGTCCAGATCCGTAGCGATCCAGATCGCGAGCCAGATCCTGCAAAGCCGCCAAACCATCGCTGCAACAACTGCGCAGCTCCCTGACGCCGCCATCTAAGGCCTCCATCTGCAGCAGCTCCTGTTCGCAAGCTGCCAGGTGGTCCAGCACCGAGGGCGCCTGCTCTGCACCCTCCAGCAAGCGGCCCAGCAAAACCATCACCCCCTCCTGCAGCCGCACCCCATGGGCGAGGCGGTTTTCCTCGTTTTGGAGCTGCTGACGCTCCTGGGAATCTTGCAACTGGGCCGCCTCCAAGTCGGCCAGCAGTTGCTCCTGAGCCGCGCGCTGCTGCTCTAGCTGATCCCAGTCGCTGCGAGCCTGCTCCAGCGCCGCCGCCGCCTGTTTCCAATGGCGCCAGGCCGCCGCCACCGGCTCCAGCAAAAGCGGAAGGCTTTCACCGCCAAAGCGATCCAGCCAGCGGCGCTGCTGACCGGGCCGCGCCAGCTGCTGGGTTTGGCCCTGAACGGTGAGATCGAGCAGCAGGGGGCGCAGCTCCTGGATCTGGGCCCGGCTCACCACCACGCCATTAAGCCGATTGCGGCTGCTCAGACGCTCCTCCGTGAGGCGCCACTCGCGCGAAAGCAGCAGTTCGTCCTCCTCAACCTCCAGCTCCTGCTGCTGCAACCAGGCCTGCAAAGGGGGCGAAAGGCTGAAACTGGCCTCGATCGTGCCGCGCTCAGCGCCGCGGCGCAGCAGCCGGGCGCCGGCGCTGCCCTGGGCACCACCCAAAAGGGCATCAAGGGCATCAAGCAGGATCGATTTACCTGCTCCCGTCTCACCGGTCAGCACCGTGAAACCCTCGCTGAAGCTGAGCTCCAGCCGCTCGATCAGGGCGATGTTGCTGAGGCGCAGTCCCGTGAGCACGTCGGCCTCCGCTAACCGGACTGGGGTACCGGCCAGACCGTAGCGGCTGTGGGATTCGTTTAGAAGGGGGTTGGTGCGCCTTAGCGGTGCTTCGCCCGCCCAACTCCCATGGATCCCGACAACAACCAAGCCGAGTTGGGTGACTTTCTGGAGGCCGCTGGCCTGCTGAGCTACGACCCGGCAGCCATCACCAGGATTTACACCGGCCACCCGCAACGGCTATTCCGGCGCCTGTGGCAAACCCTCGTGCCGATCTGTCTCTACCTACTTGGTGTGGGCTTTGATTGGCTCACCGGGCGGCTCAAGGCTACGGAGGTAGCCAGGTGCCGCGCCAAGGAGGCAGCGGATCTAGTGGCTTCGCTCGGCCCCGCTTTCATCAAGGCCGGCCAGGCCCTCTCCACCCGGCCCGACATCGTGCCACCGCTGCTGCTGGAGGAACTTGCCCAGCTGCAAGACCAGCTGCCTGGCTTCGACTCCGCCCTGGCGATGGCCTGCATCGAAGAGGACCTGGGCGCGGCAGTACTCGATATCTACGAGCAACTCGACGCCGAGCCAATCTCGGCCGCTTCGCTGGGCCAGGTGCACAAGGGCGTGCTCAAGGGGGGTCAGGCGGTGGCCGTAAAGGTGCAGCGCCCAGGCCTGCGGGAGCAGATCACGCTCGACCTCTACATCGTGCGCAACATCGCTTCCTGGCTTAACCAAAACGTCGGCCTAATCCGCTCAGACCTGGTGGCCCTAATCGATGAACTGGGCAAGCGGGTGTTTGAGGAGATGGACTACTTCAACGAAGCCGCCAACGCCGAGCGCTTCGCCGAATTACACGCCCACAATCCCCGGATCACCGTTCCACGCATCTACCACCAGGCCACTAGCCGCCGGGTGCTCACCATGGAATGGATCGAGGGGGTGAAACTCACCAATCTCGAAGCGGTGCGCGGCATTGGCGTAGACCCCGACGACATGGTGAACGTCGGTGTTAATTGCAGCCTGCAGCAATTACTGGAACACGGCTTTTTCCACGCCGACCCCCACCCCGGCAACCTTTTAGCTCTGGCAGATGGCCGGCTCGCCTACCTCGACTTCGGCATGATGAGCGAGGTGAGCCGCGAATCACGCACCGGCCTGATTCAGGCGGTTGTACACCTGGTAAATCGCAGTTTCGGCAAGCTGAGTAAGGATTTCGTCAGCCTGGGCTTCCTGGCCGAAGACGTAAACCTCGAGCCAATAGTGCCCGCTTTTGAAAAGGTGTTCGGTCAAGCGATCGAGCAGGGAGTCAGCCGCATGGATTTCAAAGCGGTCACTGATGACCTTTCCGGCGTGATGTATCGCTTCCCCTTCCAGGTGCCGCCCTACTACGCCCTAATCATCCGCTCGCTGGTGACCCTGGAGGGCATCGCCCTCAGCGTTGATCCCGAGTTCAAGATCCTTGGCGCCGCCTACCCCTACTTCGCCCGGCGGCTGATGGAAGACCCCGATCCCACCCTGCGCCAGAGCCTCAAGGAGATGCTCTTCGACGGTGACATCTTCCGCTGGCAACGGCTCGACAACCTGATCGCTAGCGCCTCCCAAGGAGCCCAGCTCGATCTCGAAGGCCTGCTAGATCAGGTGCTGAGCTTTCTTTTCTCAGCAAACGGCGGGCTGCTACGCCAACAGCTGGTAGAGGCCATGGTTGGCCGCATGGATGCCATGGCCTGGCAAACCACCCTGCGCATCGGCAAACGCTTGCCAGAGCGGTTCCAACCTCCAGGTCTGCGCCGTCACCGTTTGAGCGAAGCGGGTGAACCGCTGCTCGACCTCGAGCCAGTGCGCCAGTTGATGGGCATATTGAAAGCCTTGCCCGGCTTTGAACCCCAGATGCTGCTGCGCCGCCTGCCACGCCTTGTGGGAGAACCGGAACTGCGCCAGATGGGAGTTCAACTAGCCAAAGGGCTGGCCGAGCGCAGCATGGTGCGCCTGGTGCGAGATGTGCTCGTCGCAGCCTGAATTTGAAAGCAATCGCCGTAGGCTTATCGCCATGCAAAAAGCGTCGATAGGCCGAAAACGTCAGGCCCTTGTTGCCATCGCCCTGGGCTTAAGCCTGGTAGTTCCTTGGCCTGCGGTCAGTCTGCCGCCAGCTGGTGCTGCTGAAAATCTGGTTTTTGTAAGCGGTGCCTTTCGCCGCTCCATTGCCGTTGCCGACCTGGAGCATCTGGCTAAGACCGGCCAGGCCCGAGGCCTGCTAGCCGATGTTTTGAGCTTCAGCCGCCAAAATCCCCAGGAGATCGCCAAGCTGCTGAATCAGTCGGTGAGCTTGCCTGTAGCACTTGTGAGCAGGCTGCTCAACACCCGAATCGGCGAGGCAATCCTGCAGCGCCTAGCTGTAGTTGTGTTCCCGCTCAAGGCATCCCAGGCCGGGATTCCAGCCATGCGCTCCGCCATGGTACTGGGGGTAGTTGAAGGCAACGGTTCGATATCTGCCCTTTCGTTCTTGCGCGCTTATCCCGCCCAGGAGATGGAAGTGAGCATCCCCGCCTTGATGAACCTGCTCAGCAAAGCCAGCTCGATTACCGAGCTGGTGCGCTTCTTCTCCGAATCACCGCTTGATGGGTTGCGCGGCGACGCGCCAGCAGCTGCGCCGTAGATTCACTGAAGTCACTGTCTAAATCGTGTCCTTGCTCCGTTCTCTGCAGCGTTTGAGCAAGGTCCCCTTTGCTGCCCGTCCCACCATGCAGGACTGGCCTGGCCTGATCGAGGCCTATCGGCGCTGGCTGCCAGTTTCAGAGCGCACACCCGTAATCACCCTGCGGGAAGGTTCCACACCTCTGATCCCAGCCCCTGTGATCGCCGAGCGAATCGGCCGCAGCGTCAAGGTCTATCTGAAATACGACGGCCTCAACCCCACCGGCTCCTTTAAAGACCGGGGCATGACCATGGCGATTTCCAAAGCCAAGGAAGCCGGTTCTGAAGCAGTGATCTGCGCCAGCACCGGCAATACCTCTGCTGCTGCGGCCGCCTATGCCCGCCGCGGAGGCATGCGGGCCTTTGTGCTGATCCCAGATGGCTATGTAGCCCAGGGAAAGCTGGCCCAAGCCCTGCTCTACGGCGCCGAGGTAATCGCCATCCAGGGCAACTTCGACAAAGCCCTGGCGATCGTGCAGGAAGTTGCCAACAAATATCCGGTCACCCTGGTGAATTCGGTGAACCCCTACCGATTGCAGGGCCAAAAAACCGCCGCCTTCGAGGTGGTGGATGCCCTTGGTGAAGCGCCGGACTGGCTTTGCATCCCGGTTGGCAACGCCGGCAACATCAGCGCCTACTGGATGGGATTCAACGAGTACTTAAAAGAGGGCCATTGCCGCAAGCTGCCCCGAATGATGGGCTTTCAAGCGGCTGGTTCTGCTCCTTTGGTGCTGGGACACACGGTTGAGCAGCCAGACACCATCGCCACGGCGATCCGCATCGGCAACCCGGTGAATCGTGAAAAGGCCCTAAACGTGCGCACCGAAAGCGGTGGCAACTTCATGGCCGTCACCGACGCTGAGATTATCGATGCCTACAAGCTACTGGGCAGCGGCGAGGGCGTGTTCTGCGAGCCAGCTAGTGCCGCCTCGGTCGCAGGCCTGCTCAAGCACCACCAGGAGGTGCCTCAGGGAGCCACGGTGGTTTGTGTGCTCACCGGCAACGGCCTCAAGGATCCAACTACCGCCATCGAAAACAATGACGCCCGCTTCCATACCGGTCTGGAGGCGGACACCGCCAAGGTGGCCGAAGTGATGGGTTTCTAAGCAATCCCAGGCCAGGCCCAAGCCCAGGCCTAGCCAAAAGCTTCAACCAATCAGCAAAGCGTCTGCTGAACAGCTGGGGAAAAGTCGCCAGAAACCGCGGAGAAGCTCTCGCCTTAGCCAAGTCCCTCGGCCTCAAAGTTTTCCCCAGCCCCTGGAAACGGCGGAAAGGCTGATTTTTACCCCAGCTGGCCCAGGCCACACCCCAGGGCTGATCCAGACTAAAGCCAGCTGCAGCAAAGAGATTTTCGGTTTTCCCCGGTTTCCTCAACCCCTACTAAAACGGTTTTAATTTCTTTCTTGAGCTTGATCAATCAAACCTTTAGAAGAACGCAGCAAGACGGATCACCGGCGTTGCGGAATCAGCCGCCCTGTGGAAGCGTGGGGTAGCCCTTGATCAAGCCGTCAGGCTCCCCGGCACAAACGCCATGAAGCTGGTCTGCTCCCAGTCTGAACTCAGCTCCAGCCTGCAGCTGGTGAGCAGGGCCGTGGCAAGTCGTCCCACCCATCCGGTGCTGGCCAACGTGTTGCTCACCGCTGATGCGGGCACGGGACGACTCAGCCTCACCGGTTTTGATCTCAGCCTGGGCATTCAGACCAGCATCAGCGCCAGCGTTGAGACCAGCGGCGCCATCACCCTGCCCGCCCGGTTGTTTGGTGAAATTGTTTCGCGCCTCTCGAGTGATAGCCCGATCACGCTGAATTGCGCTGAGGGTTCCGAGCAGGTGGAGCTCACAAGCCTTTCGGGCAGCTACCAGATGCGGGGCATGCCTGCCGATGATTTTCCCGACCTGCCCCTAGTGCAGAGCGGTACGCCGATTCGCTTGGAAGCGGAAGCCCTGGTTAAGGGTCTGCGCGCCACCCTATTTGCCAGTAGTGGCGACGAAGCCAAGCAACTGCTCACTGGTGTGCACCTGGGCCTTGATCCGGCCGGGCTGGAATGTGCGGCAACGGATGGCCATCGTCTGGCCGTGCTCCGGCTTGCCCATGCGACCGCCTCTGGCCAAAACGAAGCCGAGGAGCCTTTTGCCGTCACCGTGCCAGCTCGCTCGTTGCGGGAGCTGGAGCGTCTGCTCTCAGGACGTCAATCTGAAGAGCCCTTAAGCCTGTTCTGTGATCGCGGCCAGGTGGTGTTCCTCTGGGCCGACCAGGTGCTCACCAGCCGCAGCCTTGATGGCACCTACCCCAACTACCGCCAGTTGATTCCAGAGAGCTTCACTCGCACGATCAATCTCGAGCGCCGCGCTCTGGTGTCGGCTCTTGAGCGAGTGGCTGTGCTTGCTGATCAGCACAACAATGTCGTCAAGCTCAGTGCCGAGCCCGCCACCGGTCAAATATTGATTCAGGCCGATGCCCAGGACGTGGGCAGTGGTTCTGAAGGACTCGCTGCCACCATCGAGGGTGAAGCGATTCAGATTGCCTTCAACGTGCGCTACCTGCTCGATGGCCTCAAGGCCATGGCCTGTGATCGGGTGCTGTTGCAGTGCAACGCCCCCACCACGCCTGCGATTTTGACTCCTGCGGAAGGGGATCAATTCACCTACCTGGTGATGCCCGTTCAGATCCGCAGCTGACGGTGACTCCCCTTCCGGAGCAGGTGCTGCTGAGTGAGTTGCTGCGCCGGCATGTCCGCTGTGATCAGGGGCTCGATCACGGTGCCGGCGTGCAGGTGTGGATGCATCCCCTTGTTCACCGGGTGCTGGGTTGGGTTTCAAAGCCGTCGGCTTTTGGCAATCGCCGCGAGGTGTGGCGTCTCAACCAGTTGCGGGGCATTGCCGAGCTGGAAGTACTGGTGCAGGGCGAACCAGCCGAAACCGAGCTTGGTGTGTTGGAGAAGTTGCCGACTTTGATCGATGCGGCTGTGCTGGATCGCCGTCAGCAACCGATCGGCACCCTGGCTGATGCCGCCATCGATTTGCGTAGTGGCCGTATTCGTCATTATTTGGTGAGTCGCAGTGATCCACGTCTGCCGGGCAGTAGCCGTTGGCGATTGAGCTTGGATCGCCTGCTGGATCAGCAGCCAGGCCAGGTGCTCACCGCCCTGGAGAGCATCGACGACCTGCCCCTAGCCCGGGCAAGTGTGCGGCAAGAGTTTTTGCGTCGTTCAAGGCGCTGGCGCGATCAGGTGCAGGAGGCGGGCAACCGATTTGAGGAGAGGCTGGAGGGTTGGCTTGAGGAGCCGCCTTGGCAGGAGCCGGAGGGGTTAGATCAGCCCTACGAAACCGATGCCCCCCCTCGCCGCCGCCGTTCTGAACCTCCTGCTGAAGAGGAAGATCCCTGGATTTGAACCCCGCCTAGACCAGTTCCAGTTGCATTGAGGCCCGCTCGGCGAGACTGCAGTGATCTTGCCCAGCTGCACGTGGTTGCCGCCTCTTTCGAAGCACCGGCCTATTCGGTTCCCGATGCCCTCAAGAAGGAGAACCTCAGCCAGGCCGACTACGACGAGATTTGCCGTCGCCTCGGTCGCGCTCCCAATCGGGCCGAACTGGGCATGTTTGGGGTGATGTGGTCGGAGCACTGCTGCTACCGCAACTCGCGCCCGCTGCTGCAGGGATTCCCCACCACTGGCCCGCGCATCCTGGTGGGCCCCGGTGAGAACGCCGGCGTGGTGGATTTGGGCGAGGGCCAGCGCCTCGCCTTCAAGATCGAGAGCCACAACCACCCCTCGGCGGTGGAGCCGTTCCAGGGGGCGGCCACGGGTGTGGGCGGCATCCTGCGCGACATCTTCACCATGGGCGCCCGGCCGATCGCCCTGCTCAACGCCCTGCGTTTCGGACCCCTGGAGGACGAGCGCAATGTGGGCCTGATGGAGGGCGTGGTGGCCGGCATTGCCCACTACGGCAACTGCGTGGGCGTGCCCACCGTGGGTGGGGAGGTGGCGTTTGACCCCAGCTACTCCGGCAATCCGCTGGTGAACGCCATGGCCCTGGGGCTGATGGAAACCGAGGAGATCGTCTGCTCCGGCGCTGAGGGGGTGGGCTACCCGGTGATCTACGTGGGCAGCACCACCGGCCGCGATGGCATGGGCGGTGCCAGCTTCGCCTCGGCTGAGCTCACCGAGGCCTCTCTCGATGATCGCCCCGCCGTGCAGGTGGGTGATCCCTTTTTGGAGAAGGGCCTGATCGAGGCCTGTCTGGAGGCCTTCCAGAGCGGTGATGTGGTGGCCGCCCAAGACATGGGTGCTGCCGGCCTTACCTGCAGCTGCTCGGAGATGGCCGCCAAGGGCGGCTTGGGCATCGAGCTCGACCTCGACAAGGTGCCCGCCCGCGAGGCCGGCATGACCGCCTATGAGTTTTTGCTGAGCGAATCCCAGGAGCGGATGCTGTTTGTGGTCAAGCCCGGCCGGGAGGAGGCGCTGATGGCGCGCTTCAGCCGCTGGGGCCTGCAGGCCGCCGTGGTGGGCCGGGTGCTGGAAGACAACATCGTGCGGGTGCTCCAGCACGGCGAAGTGGCGGCCGAGGTGCCCGCCAGCGCCTTGGCGGACGACACCCCGATCAATCACCACACATTGATAAGCGAGCCACCGGCTGAGATCCAGGCCCACTGGCGCTGGAGCGAGGCCGAGTTGCCCTCCGAGTTGCCGTTCAGTTGGAACGACGCCCTGCTGGCGCTCCTCGACGATCCCACCATCGCTTCCAAGCGCTGGGTGTACCGCCAGTACGACCATCAGGTGCAGGCCAACACGGTGGTGCTCCCCGGCGGCGCCGATGCGGCCGTGGTGCGGCTGCGGCCCCAGCAGGGTGAGGGCGCCATGGCGGCCGCCAGCCGTGGCGTGGCGGCGGTGGTGGATTGCCCCAACCGCTGGGTGGCCCTCGACCCCGAGCGCGGCGGCATGGCGGCGGTAGCCGAGGCGGCCCGCAACCTCAGCTGCGTGGGGGCCGAGCCCTTGGCCGTGACGGACAACCTCAATTTCCCTTCGCCGGAAACCCCCACCGGTTACTGGCAGTTGGCGATGGCCTGCCGCGGCCTTTCGAAGGCCTGCAGTGCCCTGGACACCCCGGTCACCGGCGGCAACGTCTCCCTCTACAACGAGACCCGCCTGCCCGATGGCCGCATGCAGCCGATCCACCCCACGCCGGTGGTGGGCATGGTGGGCCTGGTGCACGATCTGGCCCAGGTGCGCGGCCAGGCCTGGCGAGCGGCCGGCGATGCCATCTGGCTGCTGGGGGTGCCGCTGGAAACGGGCGAGGCTCCAGCCGATCCACGCTTGAGCCTGGCCGGCAGCAGCTATCTGGAGCGGCTGCATGGAGCCGTCACCGGGCGCCCGCCGGAGATTGATCTGCAATTGGAGCGCGCGGTTCAGGGCTTCCTGCGCCAGGCCATTGCCCAGGGCTTGGTGGCCTCCGCCCACGACCTCAGCGATGGCGGCCTGGCGGTGGCTGCGGCCGAGTGCTGCATCGCCACCATTTCTGTAATGCCTCTGGGGGCCGAGCTGGAGATCCCGGCTAGCAGCGCCCGGTTGGATCGGCTGCTGTTTGCCGAGGGTGGTGCCCGCATCCTTGTGAGCGTGCCCGCAGGCCAGGATGCCTCCTGGCAGCAGGCTCTTGCGGCTGCTGCAGTGCCGGCCGAGCGGCTAGGTGTGGTTACGGCCGCTGCCAGCCTGGTAATCCGCCAAGCAGGCCAGCCTTTGCTTGAGCAGAGCCTGGCGGCACTGGAGGCCTGCTACGAGCAGGCCATCCCGCGGCGAATGGGCGAGGGCGCTCGTGCAGAATGAAATTTCACCGTGATTGTTGATGGGCCTGTGCTGGTGATGCGTCCGGACAAGCCCGAGGAAGCCTGCGGCGTCTATGCCGTGCTGGCGCCGGGGCAACCGGTGGCCAACCTCACTTACTTCGGCCTATACGCCCTGCAGCATCGCGGCCAGGAATCGGCCGGTATCGCTGTGTTTGATGCAGAGCGCAAGGTGCGCCTGCACAAGGACATGGGCCTGGTGAGCCAGGTGTTTGATCAGGCCGTGCTGGAGCGCCTTACTGGCGATCTAGCCATCGGCCACAACCGCTATTCCACCACCGGCAGCAGCAAGGTTTGCAACGCTCAGCCGGTGGTGCTCAACACCCGCATTGGCCCTTTCGCCCTTGCCCATAACGGCAATTTGGTCAATGCAGCCGAGCTCCGCCACGATCTGGCGTCCATTGCCAGCGAGCTCACCTCCACCACCGACTCCGAACTGATCGCTTTTGCGATTCAGCAGGCCGTGAACCGTGGCTTGGATTGGGATGGGGCGATTCGGGCCGCTGCCGAGTGCTGCCGCGGTGCCTTCAGCTTGGTGATCGGCACGCCTGATGGGCTTTTTGCCCTCCGGGATGGCCATGGCATCCGGCCTTTAGTGTTTGGCCATATCGGTGAAACGGAGCAAGCCCAGTGGGTGGTGAGCAGTGAGTCGTGCGGGCTCGACATTATCGGTGCCGCCTTTGATGGCGATGTGGAGCCCGGCGAAATCATCCACTTCCGTCCAGGCCAAGCCGAACCCAGCCGCAGCCGTTGGTGCGAGCAGCCCACCAAGCTGTGCGTCTTCGAGATGATCTATTTCGCCAGGCCTGATAGCCGCTTCTTCGGCGAATCCCTCTATAGCTACAGGGTGCGAATTGGCGAGGCCCTGGCCCGGGAAACACCGGTTGAAGCCGACATAGTCATTGGCGTTCCCGATTCCGGTATTCCGGCAGCGATTGGCTATTCCCAGCTCAGCGGTATCCCGTTTGCTGATGGCTTGATCAAGAACCGCTATGTAGGCCGCACCTTCATCCAGCCCACCCAGGCGATGCGGGAGGCCGGCATCAGGGTAAAGCTAAACCCCCTGCCAGATGTGCTTGCCGGCAAGCGCGTTGTGGTGATCGACGACTCAATTGTGCGGGGCACCACCAGTCGCAAGTTGGTGCAAGCCCTGCGGGATGCCGGTGCCACCGAGGTGCATATGCGGATTAGTTCGCCGCCGGTTACCCATCCCTGCTTCTACGGCATCGATACCGATACCCAGGACCAGCTGATTGCTGCCCGCCTCACCCTGGAAGAAATTGCCGCCCATCTTGGCGTCGATTCGCTCGCCTACCTGAGCAAGCAGGGCATGGTGGATGCGGCCCATGCCAATTCCGCCCACTTCTGCACCGCTTGCTTTGACGGCGCCTATCCCATCGAAATGGACGAGCAGGTGAGCTCCAGCAAGTTGATGCTTGAGCCGGCCGGTATCGCTGCCAAGGTGCTGCAAGAGCTCTAAGGGCTGCCTGGTGCCCTCCGTAGTTAGTTGATAAGAGGTATTAGCTCCTGAATCTGTTGGCCTTGGGGCAGCTTCAAGTTGATGCCTATGCCGCTGGTGTCTTCGCCTTCCAGCTCGTTTAAGTCGATGCGGCAGCTCCAGCCCTTATCGGTCAATAGTCCCAGTACGGCGCTTCCAACCGCAGCACTTGTTGGGCTTTGCAGGTCGACCAGGTAATCGCCCCGCTGTTGCAGCCGCAGGCCGATCTGACCCATGTCGCCCCGCTGACAGGGCCGCAGGCTCGACACCAGCAGCCGCTTCAGTTGACCACTGGCAGTGGCCAGCACCACTGCGCTTTGGTTTGCGCCGTTGGTTTCCCCTTCCGTTGCAGGCAGGCAGGCGGCACCCACCAGCTGCTCTCCGGGCAACAGGCGCATCAATAGGGGGCCTTGGGCAGCGCGCCCCATCAGGGGCAGCTGGCTTTCATCGAGGCTTAGCCGCAGCACGCGGCCGCTGCTGGTCGCCACTACCAAGGTGTCTCCTTCCTGGCCGGCCACCACCCGCCGCAGGGTCACGCCCTCCTTGAGCTTGAGCACGGTGGTGGCCCGGCCAGACAGTTCCTGAAACTCCTCAATCGGCAGCCGTTTGAAGCGCCCGTCGCTGCTTAGGAGTCCCAGGCTGCCTTGGTCGGGTAGGGGAAGCACCTGCACCACCGCTTCGCCTTCGATGCTGTCGGGAAGGAAGCGCTCCAGCTTCCCCGGCTGCTGGCCGGCGAATTCCCAGCGCAATAAGGCCACCCGGCCACTACCCGTGAAGGCCAGCAGCAGCGGTTGCTCGGCGATCGGCAGGATCAGCCGGGCTGGGGCCGGATGCTCTCCTAGTTGGATGGGTTCATCTAGGTGCAGGCGCCCCAGCATTTGGGCGCTGAGGATTTTCACGGCTCCATCGGCCTGGATCAGTAGCCGGCTTTCGGGGGCCAGGGCGCCAAAGGCTTGCTGGCGCTGCAGTTCGGCGTTGGGGCGGATGGCTGCAGCTCGCTGGGCCACCAGGGCATCGCCGCCCTCCACCAGCCGGGTGCGCCGGGGCGTGGCAAAGCGCTTGCGCAGGGCTTTGAGTTCGGCCACCAGGGTGTCAAGCAGCACGGTGCGGTCGTCCAGCAGGTGGCGCAGCCGCTCGCGTTCCACGGCCAATTCGGCAGCTTCCTTGCGCAGGCTTTCCTGTTCAAGGCCCGTGAGGCGCCGCAGTGGCATCGACAACACCGCATCGGCCTGACGCTCGCTCAGGTCGAGTTGCACCTGCAGGGCCGCTCGGGCACTGGCGGCATCGGGTGCTGCGGTGATCAGGGCGATCACCTGCTGCAGGGCATGGAGCGCCTTGAGCAGGCCTTCCACGACCTCAAGGCGGTCTTCGCAGCGCTTGAGGGCGTGGCGGGTGCGGCGGATCAGGGTCAGTTCCCGATAGTCCAGGAATTCCTGCAGTAGGCGACGCAGGTTCAGCTGAACCGGCTGGCCGTTTACCAGGGCCAGCATGATGGCGCCGAAGTTGCTTTGCAGGGCGGTGCGGCGCTGCAGGTCGGCCAGCACGGTTTCGGCGTTGGCGTCGCGGCGGAGTTCAACCACCACCCGCATGCCTTCACGGTCGCTTTCGTCGCGGATATCGGCGATGCCGCCGATCTTGCCGTCATTTACCTGTTCGGCCAGTTTCTCAATCCAGCCGGCTTTGCTGAGCTGGTAGGGCAGCTCGGTGATCACCACGGCGCCGCGGCGATGGCGTCCCTTTCCTGGCTGTACCTCCTCGATGTGGGCGACGCCCCGCATCGGGATGCTGCCGCGGCCCACGAGGTAGGTATCGCGGACCCCTTGCCCCACCAGTACTTCGCCACCGGTGGGAAAGTCGGGGCCGGGCACTAGCTCCAGCAGCTTTTCGTCGCTCAGCTCCGGTTTGCGCACCAAGGCGATCAGGGCATCCACCACCTCGCCCAGGTTGTGGGGCGGGATGTTGGTGGCCATACCCACGGCGATACCGGTGCAGCCGTTTAGCAGCAGGAAGGGCAGCTGGGCTGGCAGCACCGTCGGCTCCTGCTGGGAGCCATCGAAGTTGGCCGCGAAATCAACGGTGTCGGCGCCGATTTCATCGAGCAGCGCTTCGTTGGCGATTGGAGCCAGACGGGTTTCGGTGTAGCGCATCGCCGCCGGCGGGTCGTCGTCGACGGAGCCGAAGTTGCCGTGGCCATCAAGCAGGGGATGGCGGCTGGCGAAAGTTTGCACTTGGCGCACCAGGGCGTCGTAGACGGCCTGATCACCATGGGGGTGGTACTTGCCGAGTACGTCGCCGACGACCCGGGCGCATTTGCGGTAGGGACGATCAGGGGTGAGCCCCAGCTCGTGCATCGCAAACAGAATGCGGCGCTGCACTGGCTTGAGGCCGTCGCGTGCATCCGGCAGGGCCCTACCAACGATCACGCTCATGGCGTATTCGAGGTAGGAGCGCTGCATCTCCAGGTGCAGCGCAATCGGCTCGATGCGGGCGTCGTTGCCCGGTCCGATGGATTCGCCTGGTCGCTCCTCGGCCATCCGGTGTTGGGGTCTGGGGCAGCAAGCTGGGGCTCAGCCTACAGATGCTGTCCAGGCCTCCCCATTTACTCCTCGTCGCTGCTTTCGCCCTCCGGGCTGGCATTGGCAAGGGCCCGATCCACCACCGGTTTGAGTTCGGCCAGCTTGAAGAGTTCGGCGGTGGTGCTGCGCAGCTTCGGACCCCAGAGCTGCTCCTTCTGGTGGCTGTCGAGCACGTAGTTGGGTTCGGTGTCGAGGGCCTTGCCAACCAATTCGACAGCTTCGCTGCGATTTTCCGGACCGTTGGCAAACAGACTGGCTGCCAGGGCCAGGGTTGGTTCAGCCGCATCTGGCTTGATCTTCAACACCTCGCGCCAGCGGCTGATGGCCGCCTTTGTATTGCCCTGCTCGAACAACACCAGCCCCTGGTTGTTGAGGGCTTCCCAGAAGCCTTTGCGCAGGGAAGAGGCCCGCTCAAAGGCAGCCAAGGCTTGGCCGCTCTGGCCTAGCAGGATGCGGGCGTTGCCCAGGTCGAAATAGGCGCCGGCGTTGCGCTTATCCAGTTTCAGGCCCTGCTCCAAAAGGCCGATGGCCTCATTGGGTTTGCTGGCCCGCAGGGCTAGGGAACCCTCGGCAAACCAGATTCCAGGGTTGCGTGGATCGAGTTGCTTGGCCTTGGCCAACGATATGCCGGCCTGTTCAAGCTGGTTGCTGCGCAGCTGGGCCTCGGCCAGCAAGACCCAACCACGAGGATCTTCTGGTAGCAGCTGCACCGTCAGGGCAGCCAGCCTGGCGGCGTCCCTGGCTTGACCAAGTCGCAGCAGCCGGGCCGCCGCCTGGGCGATGCCCAGACCTGCAGCTTCGAGTTCCTGCCGTTGGGGCACGTACACGTAGGGCACCAACGCCCGGGCGGGCAGCCCCGATGTCAGCAGTAGCCCGAGGGCAGCGGGCAGCAGGGCAGTTCTGAAATCAGGGCGCGACCAGCGCGGAGCCATTACGGGGAGACGGGTTTGGCCAGCCTAGGCAGTGCCGCTCCGGCTGGCCCGCAGGTTGCGCCGCCACATCCAGGGTTTGAGTCGGCGCAGGGCCGAGGCTCGCAGCTTGGTATCCCAGTCGGAGTCGCTCCATCCCAGGGCTTCCTCGGCCTGCAGGTTCAGCAGCCAGGGCCGGGGCTGCAAATCTGCATCTTCACTGCTTCGCAGCGGCTGTTGATTCCAGGGACACACGTCCTGGCAGATGTCGCAGCCGGCGACCCAGCCCTCCAATTTGCTGGTGATCGCTTGCGGCAGTTCGGGATCGCGGTTTTCGATGGTGTGAAAGGCCAGGCAGCGGCGGCTGTCCACCACGAAGGGCTCGCTGATGGCGCCGGTGGGACAGGCAGGCAGGCAGCGGCTGCAGCTGCCGCAAAGGGGTGTGGCGGCAGCATCGGCAGGCAGCTCCAAGGTGGTGAGCAGGTGGCCCAGCAGTAGCCAGGAGCCCCGCTCGCGATTGATCAGGTTGCCGTTTTTGCCAATCCAGCCCAGCCCGGCCTGCTCGGCCCAGGCCTTATCCATCAGCGGTGCACTGTCGACGCAGGCCCGCCAACCCACCCCAGGCACCTGCTGCTCCAACCAGCGACCCAGCTGGCGCAGGCGGCCATCGATCACCCGGTGGTAGTCCCGCCCCCAGCCGTAGCGGGCCACCTTGAGCGCCCCCGGTGCCCGATCGGCCTCCACGTAGTAGTTGAGGCCCACCGCCAGCAGGCTGCGCACCCCGGGCAGCAGTTGCTCCACCGCGCGCCGGCGCGGGTCGGCCATCCAGGCCATGTCGGCTTGATAGCCCGCTGCCAGCCAGCGCTCCAGGGCCGCCGTTCGCAGGCCTAGGCGCTCTCCGGCTGGCACGGCGGCGAGGCCCACAGGGTCAAAGCCAAGCTGCTGGGCTTGCTGTTTTAAACGGAGTGCAAGGTCGTGATGGGCGTGCAGCGTCATCGCCCGTACAGTTGCGCCGTTGTCTAAATCTGCCGCGAGACCCTTCTGTGAGCACTGCTTCCTTCGGCCGCCTGGGCCACCTGTTGCGTTGGCTCGGCCTCACCCTGGTCGTGTTGCTGGCCCTGCAGTTGCTGGTGCTGCTGGGCTCTTGGAACTGGGCTGAAGAGGGATATCGCCAGCTGCTGATGGATCGGCTGGTCAACCAGTCGCCGATGGCCTTAGTTGGTTTGTTGCTGATGCTATTTGGCAGTCGCATCGACCATCCGGCCGCTGGCCGCACCCCGCTGCGCTGGCTTGTGGCCGTAGTGAGCATCCTGCTGGCCCTTGCCCTGGTCGTGGCGGTGCCGGTTTCAATCAGCGGCGACCGCAGCCTCTCCGAACAGGCAGACCAGCAGCTGGCTGCTCGCAAGGGTCAGCTGGAAATGGCCCGCGCCCAAATGGACAATCCCCAGGTAATTAACCAATTGATTGCCCAGGCCGCCCAGGCCGGCCAGATCCCCGCTGATGCCACTCCGGAGCAGCAGCAGGCGGCTGCTAAGAGTTTCATGCAGCGCCAGTTGCAGCAGGCCGAAGGTCAGCTGCAGCAGCAACAGCGCGCTCGCGATCTCACGGTCAACCAGCGTCGTTATGGCGGCACTGGTACAGCAGTTGTGCTGGCCATTGGCTTCGTGCTTCTGGCCTTAGTGGCCCTGCTGTGAGGCCGGCTGGCTAAGTTGAAAGCAGATTGCTGAAGGCCGGATCTCCGGATTGTCACTTGGTTCAATCCAGCCCCAGATCGGATCAGCCCCTAGGGGATCGGCTTCAATCCGATCTCAAGAACGATTTGATCGCTGGTTTGCTGGTGGTGATTCCACTGGCAACCACGATCTGGCTGGGCACCACGGTGAGCCGTTTCGTGCTGGCGTTTCTCACCTCTATCCCAAAGCAGTTCAATCCCTTCAACACCCTCAATCCGGTGTTGCAGGAGCTGATCAACCTGGGCGTTGGCCTACTGGTGCCCCTGCTCGGCATCCTGTTGATCGGCCTGATGGCCCGCAACATTGTTGGTCGCTGGCTGCTTGAGTTTGGCGAAGGGACCCTGCTGCGCATCCCCCTAGCTGGCTCGGTTTACAAAACCCTCAAGCAGCTGCTCGAAACTTTTCTCCAGGGCAACTCCAGCAAGTTTCGTCGGGTCGTGCTGGTCGAGTATCCACGCGAGGGTCTCTACGCCCTGGGCTTTGTGACTGGCGCGATCGGCTCTGCCCTGCAGGCAGGCTTCACCGAGCCAATGCTGAGTGTGTTCATTCCCACCGCGCCGAATCCAACCACCGGCTGGTACACCGTTGTGCCAGAGGGTTCTGTTAAGGATCTCGAGATCTCGGTGGAGGATGCTTTCCGCACAATCATTTCCGCCGGCATCGTCAACCCCGACGAGCGCTCCACCCCCAATCGCAGCTTCTCCAGCCTGCTGGCCCAGCTGCGCACTCCCCAACTTTCCTGAGGCAGAACCCACCTGATGCAGAGCCGCACCCTCTCCCGTGAACTGGCCCTGCTGATGCTTGGTCAGACCAGTGATCGCGGTTCGTCTGCCCCGGCCCTGCCAACTGGCATGGAGGGCCTGTTGCAGCAGGTGCTCGCCACCCTCAGCCAGGACGTGCGTGAGTCTCTGGATCGCTCCGCTGAAGACCTGCAGACCGCCCAGCAGCAACTGCTTGATAGCGAGTTGCAGGAGCAGGGTGAGCAGCAGTTGCCCCGGGTGCGCCAGCACCTCAACGCCGGCCTAGTCGCGGCTGAACAGGCCCTTAACCGCCTCTCTGCAAGTCTGGAGTTGCCCCGGCTGCTGATGCTGGCCGACCAAGAAGAGGTGCGCCTCGGCGCCATTGCCCGGGTTGAGGCCGTGCTGCGCGACCGTCAGGCGATCGATGAGCGGCTCGATCGTGTGATGGAAGGGTGGCGTCTTACTCGCCTGCCCCGCATCGATCGGGACATCCTGCGGCTAGCCGCCGTAGACCTCGAGAGCTTCCGCACCCCTCCTGCCGTGGCCTGTAACGAAGCTGTGGAGTTAGCCAATCGCTATAGCGATGAGCAGGGCCGCCGCATGATCAACGGGGTGCTGCGGCGCTTCACGGCAGCTCGTTCAGCGGCGGAGGCCTGAGCAAAGCCATGGTTTACGACTGGTTTAATCGCACCGGCCCATCTCCAGCTGACCCATCAGCAACCCCGGCGCCAGCTTCTGAACAGGTTTCGGGTCAGGCTCCACACCAGGCTCCAGAACAGCCGCTTGAGAGTTCGTCCGATCCCAACGCTGAGGCGCTGGAATGGGCCCGCCAGGCCTATGCCCGCCTCAAAGCCCAGCAGGAGGAGCAAAAGCGGCTGCAGCTTGAGGCCGAATCTGCCGCTGAGTCCCCTCTCCCGGATTCTGTACAGCCTGTACAGGTCAATTCACAGCAACCCGAACAGGTACTTGAGCAGGATCTTGAGCAGGTTGCCCAAGCGGCCACTCCAGTGGCAGCGCCCCTTTCCCTGCTGGAGCAGGCAGCGGCCCAGCGGGCTGAACGCCAACAGGCGATCACCGCGTCAGAGGCTCCTGCCCTTGAAGCCCCTGCAGCGCCAGAGCTAGCTGAGCCCAGCCTGGGCGCTTTCGACACCACCTTCACCTGGTCGGCTGAGGTGCTCGCGGCCCAGGGCAAGCGGGTTGATCAGGTGTCGCTTGAGGAGATCGACTGGCTGGCTCGTTTGCGCCAGGGCCTCGAGAAAACCCGCCAGGGCTTGGTCACCCAACTGCTCGACAACCTCGGTGATGACCCGCTCACGCCAGAGGTGGTTGATGGTCTGGAAACCACCCTGCTGCGGGCAGACGTTGGGGTGGAGGCCACCGACCGGGCCCTTGGCGCCCTTCGCCAGCGGCTCAATCAGGAGGTGGTGGATCCCGCCGAAGGCCTGCGCTTCCTTAAGGAGCAGCTGCGCGCCATCCTCGACCAACCGATCGAGGCCAGTGGCCAGCCCCTGCTAGCCCCCCGCCGCGAGCAGCTCAACGTGTGGCTGTTGGTGGGGGTAAACGGCGTTGGTAAGACGACCACGCTCGGCAAGCTGGCCAACTTGGCGGTGCGCAGCGGCTATAGCTGCCTGATCGCTGCTGCTGACACCTTCCGGGCCGCGGCGGTGCAGCAGGTGCAGGTGTGGGGTGAGCGCAGCAAGGTGCCGGTGATCGCCAATCCCAGCGCCAATGCCGATCCAGCGGCCGTCGTTTACGACGCCATCGGTGCTGCCCAGGCCAAGGGCACTGAGCTGGTGTTGGTGGATACGGCTGGCCGGCTGCAGACCAAGCACAACTTGATGGAGGAGCTCAGCAAGGTGCGCAGGATTGTCGACAAGCTGGCGCCGGAGGCGGTGGTGGAGTCGCTGTTGGTGCTGGATGCCAGCCAGGGTCAAAACGGCCTGCGTCAGGCGATGGCTTTTGCCAAGGCCGCCGGACTAACCGGCGTGGTGCTCACCAAGCTCGATGGCAGCGCCCGCGGTGGTGTTGCTCTGGCCGTCGCCTCTGAAGCCGGGCTGCCAATCCGTTTCATTGGCGCTGGTGAGGGTATTCGCGACCTGCGGCCCTTTAACAGCTTTGAGTTTGTTGAGGCCTTGCTGGCTCGCTGAGGTCCTGCTTGCCTTGGCCGGTAGGTCACTTGCCTGCGTCGCCGCTATCTTGCGAAACCGCCGCGGCCGCACCGTGCCCAATCGGTGAGCAACAAGCCGCCCCCCCATCCGGTTTCTCCCCAGGGTCCGGCCCTGTTGTCGGCTGCAGCCTCGCTGCGGCAGCTACTCGACAGCCTCAGCCGGGAGCAGCGGCGCAACCAGGAGCTGCTGGCTTCCCTGGCTTTTGCCCTGCGCAGTTTCACCAATCTGGGCCGCTTTCTGGAGCTGGTGCCGCTGGTGGCGGCCCGGCTGGTGGAAGCAGAGGGGGCTCTGCTGGTGGTGTTCCACGAGGATGGCCGCCTCTGGCGCGAGTATCTGCAGGCCACGCCGGCGGAGCCCTGCGCCGAGCTGGTGCGCCAGTTGGCGGCGTTGGCGGATGGGGAGTTGGCAGCTCTCAGCGGTGATGCGGCCGTGGCGGCCTTGCTTGATCAGCGGGTGGGCCGGCTGCTGGGTGGAGCCCAGGTGGTGGCCACATCGGTAGTTTCCCGCAGCCTGCAGCGAGGCCGCCTCTATATCTTCAGCAATCGGCAGGGCTTTGCCTGGAGCGAGGTGCATCGCCGCCACCTGCAGCTGGTGGCTGATCTCAGTGCCGTCGCTCTGGAAAACGAGGCCCTGCTTCAGACCATGCGGCGCCATGAGCGGCTCGATCGCCAGCTCAGCATCGGTGCTGAAATCCAGGCCCAGCTGCTGCCCGACCACTGCCCGGTGATCGATGGCGTTGAGCTGGCAGCCCGTTGCCGCCCTGCCTTTCAGGTGGGCGGTGACTATTACGACTTCATCCCCACCCGCCCCCAGCTGCTGGGCCGCCGCCGCGAACAGGCTCGCTGGGCGCTGGTGATGGGCGATGTGATGGGCAAAGGGGTGCCGGCAAGTCTGCTGATGACCATGCTGCGCGGCATGTTGCGGGCCGAGGTGCTGAGCGGCCACTCCCCCGAGCGCATCCTTCACGACCTCAACCAGCTGGCCCAGGAAGACCTGGCCCAGTCGCACCGGTTTGTGACCCTCTTTTATTCCGATTACGACCCCCGCACCCACCTGCTGCGCTACGCCAATGCGGCTCACAATCCGCCCTTGATCTGGCGGCGCCAGCGCAACCAGGTGGAGCGCCTTGACGCCCCAGGCCTGCTGATTGGTTTGCAGAGCGAAGCCGATTACGGCCTTGAGCAAATCGTGCTGGATCCAGGCGATGTGCTGCTCTATTACACCGACGGGGTGACCGAGGCCACCGGCTTCAGCGGCGAGCGCTTCGACGAGGAGCGGTTGGTGCGCCAGTTGCAGGCGGCCTGCCGCTCCGGCATCGGCGCTCAGGGGATTCTCGACCAGCTGTTTGCCCGCTTGGATCGCTTCGTGGGGGCAGACCGGCAGCTCGACGATGACGCTTCGATGGTGGTGCTCAAGGTGAAGGAGGAGCTGATGCTGCCCTCCCTGCCAAGCTGATTCCCTGCCTAGCGCCGCCCGCCGAGCCCCGAATGGCTGTTGATTCCACCGCGTCTACCTGGAGCCAGCGCTTCGAGCAGGGCCTGCATCCGGCGATCGAGCGCTTCAACGCTTCGATCGGTTTTGACATCACCCTGTTGCAGCAAGACCTGGACGGCTCCATCGCCCATGCCCGCATGTTGGGCAGTTGCGCTGTGATCAGCGAGAGCGAGGCGGTTCAGTTGATCGAGGGCCTGGAAAATGTCAGAGCCGAGGCAGCCAGGGGCGAGTTCAATCCCGGCCTGGAGGCTGAAGATGTGCACTTCGCCGTTGAGCGGCGTCTGATTGAGTTGCTCGGCCCCCTGGGCAAGAAACTGCACACTGGCCGCAGTCGCAACGACCAGGTGGGCACTGACCTGCGTCTGTGGCTACGCGGCCAAATTGATGCCATTGACGGGGGCTTGCTGCGCTTCGAGCGGGCCCTGCTGGCTCAGGCTGAGCTGCACAGCACGGTCTTAATCCCCGGCTACACCCACCTGCAGCGGGCCCAGCCGGTGTGTCTAGCCCACCACCTACTGGCTTACATCGAAATGGCCGAGCGGGACCGGGCCCGTTTGGCCGACGTGCGCGGTCGGGTGAATATCTGTCCCCTAGGGGCTGCGGCCCTAGCGGGCACGCCGGTGCCCATCGATCGGCGCCAGACCGCCGCCGAGCTGGGCTTTGACACCATCTACGCCAACAGTCTTGATGCGGTTAGTGACAGGGACTTTGCGGTCGAGTTCATGGCTGCCGCCAGCTTGGTGCTGGTGCACTTAAGCCGGCTCAGCGAGGAGGTGATTCTCTGGGCCAGCGAAGAGTTTGGCTTTATCGGCCTCACCGACCGCTGTGCGACTGGCAGCAGCCTGATGCCCCAGAAAAAGAACCCTGATGTGCCCGAGCTGGTGCGGGGTAAGAGCGGCCGGGTGTTTGGCCACCTGATGGGTTTGCTGACCATGATCAAGGGCCTGCCCCTCGCCTACAACAAGGATTTCCAGGAAGACAAGGAGGCCCTGTTTGATGGGGTGCGCACCTGCCTCGATTGCCTGGAGGCGATGGCGATCCTGTTTGAAGAGGGGCTCGAGTTTCGGCCCCAGCGCCTGGAGGCGGCAGTGGCGGCGGATTTCTCCAACGCCACCGATGTGGCCGACTACCTGGTGGCTAAAGGGGTGCCCTTCCGCGAGGCCTACCAGTTAGTGGGCGGCCTGGTGAAGGGCTGCCTGGCTGAGGGAATCCTGCTCCGCGACCTGCCCCTGGGGCGCTGGCAGCAGCTGCACCCTGCCTTTGAAGCCGACATTTATGAGGCCATCACTCCCCAGCAGGTGGTGGCGGCCAGGCGCAGCGAGGGCGGCACGGGCTTTGACCAGGTTCAGCGGCAGTTGCAGCGAATTCGGATGCGACTTGCCTGCTGAAAGCAGCCAGCTTTGGTTAGTCGTCTTAGGGTGGATCGGTTAGTGGCCCACTGGCCCACATGCATCGGTCCCGCGGCCGATCTTCAGTTCGTGAGTATTTTTGTCGGCAACCTTCCCTTCCGCGCTGAGCAGGAAGACGTGGCGGAATTGTTTGCACCCTTCGGTGAGGTGTCTAGCTGTTCCCTACCCCTCGAACGGGATACCGGGCGCAAGCGCGGTTTCGCCTTTGTTGAGATGGGCGATGAAGCAGCCGAGGCAAAGGCCGTTGAGGCATTGCAGGGTGCTGAGCTGATGGGTCGTCCCCTGCGCATCAACAAAGCCGAGCCCCGCACCGGCGGCGGCGGTGGCGGTGGCGGTGGCGGCGGAGCTGGTGGTGGTGGTCCGCGCCGGGGTGGTTATGGCGGGGGCGGTGGTGGTTACGGAGGTGGAGGAGGTGGTGGCTACTCAGGTGGCGGCGGAGGTGGCTACAACCGCGGCAGTGGTGGCGGAGCAGGAGGAGGTGGTGGTTACGCAGGTGGTGGCGGCGGTTATGCGGGTGGCGGCGATCGGGGATCCGGTGCTCGCGGCTGGGAAGATCGCAGCTATGGCGCCGGCAATCCTGCTGGTGGCGACAGCTTCGATGCTGGGCGCACCCGCCGCCGCCGCAGTGGCGGTGGCGATAGCGGTGGCGGCGACTTCTACGGTGGCGCCGAGGGCTAGTAGCCCCGCTCCGCCAGGGCCAGGGCCGCGGCTGCCAGCACGCCAGCATCCGCGTCCCTTGTCCCTGCTTTTTCGGTGAGTTGCTGGCGCCAGCGTTTGGCGCCGCTCACCCCCTCCACCACATGCACTAGGTGGCGGGCGATAGGCCACAGCCGCCCGCCCCGACTGCGCCATTGCTCGGCGTAGGCAACCAAACCTCCCACCACGCTGGAGGCTGTGGCCAGCGGCTGGCTGTCGTCGGCGTAGATCTGCTGGTCCACCTGCCTCCATTGGAGGGGATGGGCATAAGCAGCCCGACCCACCATGGCCCCGTCCACCAATTCGAGCTGCTGCACGCAGGCGTCCAGGCTTTCCAGACCGCCGTTTAATTCGATGCTCAGATGCGGTCGATCGCGCTTGAGGGAGTGCACCAGGTCGTAGCGCAGGGGCGGGATCGTGCGGTTCTGTTTGGGATCGAGCCCCTCCAGCCATGCTTTGCGCGCGTGTACTGCAAATCGCTGGGCCCCCGCTGCCGCCACCGCATCCACGAAGGCCAGCAACTCGGCGTAGGAGTCGCGCTCATCAATGCCGATGCGGTGTTTGACCGTTACTGGCAAAGGGCAGGCGGCGGCCATGGCGGCAACGCAGCGGGCCACCTGGTGGGGATCGGCCATCAGACAGGCCCCAAAGCGGCCTTTTTGCACCTTCTCGCTGGGGCAGCCCACATTCAGGTTGATTTCGTCGTAGCCCCATTCAGCCGCCAGGGCAGCGGCCTCAGCCAGCAAGCCAGGATCGTCGCCGCCCACTTGCAGGGCCAGGGGTTTTTCGATCGGATCGAAGCCCAGCAGGCGCTCCAACCGCCCCCCCGGTGCGCTGGCATCGGGTGCTTGCCTGGCGTGGTGTAGGGCCTGGGCTACCACCATTTCGGTGTAAAGCAGGCTGCGCCTGCTGATCTGCCGCATCAGCACCCGGAAGTGCCGATCGGTGCAGTCCATCATCGGGGCCACACTGAAGCGATAACTGGCTGGATCGATTTGGCCCATCTCCCCATGCTGCCAATTCATGCTGCCGTTGTCGTGGCCGGTGGCGGTGCCGCCGGCTTCATGGCCGCCATCTGTGCTGCTGAGGCCGGCCTTGGCGACATCGCCCTGCTGGAAGCCACCACCGAGCCGTTGCACAAGGTGTTGATCAGTGGCGGTGGGCGCTGCAATGTCACCCATGCCTGCTGGGATCCTCGGGCGTTGGTGGGGCACTATCCCCGGGGCGGCCAAGCCCTGCGGGGTCCCTTTTCGCGCTTTGCTCCTGGCGATTCCGTCGCCTGGTTTGCTGACCATGGCCTCGAGCTGGTGGAGGAGCCGGACGGACGCCTATTTCCCCGTTCAAACCGTTCCGAATCGGTGGCAGCCACCCTGCGCCGAGCGGCCCTCCAGGCCGGGGTGCAGCTGCACACGGGGGTGAGCTTGCAGCGGGCCGCGGCTGCTGCTGCCGGTGGTTTTGACCTGCTGGTACGGGGCGGCGGGGCGATCAGAGCTGATCGGTTGGTGCTTGCCACCGGCAGCCATCCCAGCGGCCGTCAGCTGGCGGCCGCTTTAGGCCACGGGCTGGTGGCGCCTGTGCCGTCCCTATTCACGTTGGCTTTGGCCGGCGATCCCCTGCTGGAGCTGGCCGGAGTGGTGATGGATCCGGTGGAGCTGGCTTTGCATCTGCCCCAGGAGCCCCAGGCCGCTCGGGCTGGCCAGCCTTTTCGCCAGCGGGGCCCGGTGCTGATCACCCATTGGGGGCTGTCCGGTCCAGCCACCCTGCGGCTCACGGCTTTTGCTGCCCGCGCCCTCAAGGCCAGCGGCTATCGGGGCGAGCTGCGCCTTGATTGGAGTGGCGGCCTGTCCCAGCAGGATCTTGAGGGCTTGTTTGCCGAGGCCAAGCGAGACCAGGCCAAGCGGCAACTAGCCAACTGGCGCCCCTGGCCCGCCCTTAGCCGGCGCCTGTGGCTGGCCCTGTTGCAGCGCCATGGCTTAGACCCTCAGCAGCGCTGGGCTGACCTTGCTAAGCGGCACCAGCAGCTGTTGGTATTGGCGTTGCGTGATACCCGGCTGGCCATTACCGGGCGGGGCCCCTTCGGCGAAGAATTCGTGACGGCAGGGGGCATTCCTCTTGGTGAGGTGAACCTGGCGACGATGGAGAGCCGCCAGCAGCCTGGTCTTTATTTGGTGGGCGAACTCTTGGATGTGGACGGGGTGACGGGGGGGTTCAACTTCCAGCACTGCTGGAGCAGCGGCTGGCTGGCTGGCCAGGCTTTGGCTGAGAGTTATTTGATCTGATCAAATACCGAGAACATCGGTAGATACATAGCCAGTAGGATTGAGGCTACGATGCCGCCTACAAGCACGATCATGGCGGGCTCCAGCATGGAGGTGAGTGCCTTGACGGTGGCTTCCACCTCGTCTTCATAAAAGTCAGCCACCTTGGAAAGCATGGCGTCCATCTCGCCTGTTTCTTCGCCGATAGAGAGCATGCTGATAGACATATCTGGAAAAACGTTCATGCGTCCAAGCGCTACACTTAACGGAATTCCTTGCAATACATCTTGGCGGCTGTTGGTTATTGCATCTGAGATAATTGAATTGTTGGTGATTTCTCGAACGATTTCAAGTGACGATAAAATGGGAACCCCCGCTCGCGATAGGGAGCTAAATGTTCGGCAGAACTGGGCAGTTGCTGTTTTTTGAATTAATTCGCCAAACAGAGGGAGCTTGAGTACAAGAGCGTCTACACGCCGTCTTCCAATCGGTGTGGCATAAAATTTGCCAAATAGGAATATCCCGGCAATAAGTCCTAATACTAGATACAGAGAAAAGGTTGAGCGCAGTAGGCTGCTTAGGTCAACCATCATCTGGGTGAACCAGGGGAGTTCGGCTCCTAGGCCATCAAAAATACCCGCAAAGGTGGGAATGATGAAGATAGTCATTCCCAGGAAGACTGAGATGGCGATGAACAACACAGCCACCGGATAGCCCATCGCCCCTTTGATCTGGTTTTGAAGCTTGGCGTTGTCCTCAAGCAGCTTGGCCAGTCTCTTTAGGGAGTCATCCAGCACACCGCCGGCTTCCCCCGCCTCCACCATGGCGATGCTGAGCTTGTCAAACACTTTCGGCCAGCGCCGTAGGGCTTCGCCCAGGGAGATTCCCTGATTTACTTCTAGGCTGATCGATTGCAGGGCCCGTTTGAACAGGGGCATCTTTTGTTGAGATGCCATTAGGTCGATGCTGCGCACAATTGGTACGCCAGCATTGACTAGGGCCGACATCTTGCTGGCAAATACGGCTTTATCCTTGATGCCAGGCTTGGCCTCTAGCAGCTCATTGAGTTTAGAGAATTTGAGTTTTTCACTTAGTTGGGCTGCGGCACTCGATCCCGTTGCCGTGGCTTTTGGCTTGGCCTTGATTTCAATGGCTCTGATGCCTCGCAGCCTCAAGCTGCGCTTGGCCTGGGCTGGATCGGGCGCCTCAATATCCACAAGCACTGACTTGCCTTGAGGATTGACGTAAGTGGCAACGAAGGCAGGCATGGCTTAGGAGTTCCTAGTAGTGAATCAGCCCAGTTGGTTGACTAAGCGTTTCAGCTCTTCAGGCTTTGAGGTTTTTACTAGGGCTTCATCCATCGTGACTTGGTTGCTGAGCACCAGATCCCCTAGGGCTTTTTCCAGCGTTTGCATTGATAGTTGACCGCCTGTCTGAATTGCAGAGTAAAGCTGGGCGGTTTTACCTTCCCTGATCAGGTTTGCGGTGGCTGGTGTATTGATCATGATCTCCTGGGCCATGACGCGTCCAAATTGGCCGGGGCTTGGATTGTGCCGTTTGCACAGGGTCTGGGCAAAAACGGCCACAAGGCTGCTGCTTAGCTGGACCCGAATCTGGGTTTGCTGGGTGGGAGGAAAAACATCCACCATGCGGTCCACGGTCTGGGCGGCCGAACTGGTGTGCAGCGTGCCGAATACCAGGTGACCGGTCTCAGCTGCCGTAATTGCTAATTGGATGGTGTCCAGATCTCGGAGCTCACCCACCAGGATTACATCGGGATCTTCCCGAAGGGCTGCCTTTAGGGCATTGGCAAAGCTGCGGGTATCATCGTTGAGCTGGCGCTGATGGATGACACTTTTTACCGGTTTGTATGTGAATTCAATTGGATCTTCAATGGTCAATATATGTTCTGCCCTGGTTTGATTTATATGTTCGAGTATGGCCGCCAAGGTTGTGGTTTTGCCTGAGCCGGTAGGGCCTGTTACCAAAACCAGCCCTTTGGGCATATGGCTTATTTCCTCCACAATCGGTGGTAGTCCCAGGCTTTCTAGGGTGGGCACGTTGTTGCCAAGGGCTCGCAGGCAGGCGGCGTAGGTACCCCTTTGGCGATAAACATTAACCCTGAAGCGGGCGATCCCTTTAAGGCCATAGGCGCAATCTAATTCCCAGGTTTGTTCTAGCTGCTTGCGCTGGGCATTATTTAGCATCGAGAAGATTAGTTTATTGCAGCTTTCTTCGTCCAAGGAATCATCATGTATAGGCCTGAGTTGACCGTTGAACCTTCCATAGGGAGGTAGGCCTGCACTGATATGGAGATCACTGCCGCCATCCTTCACAAGCTGGGTCATCAAGTCTTCAATCATCACGGCCATGGGGCGCTCAGCGGCTGGTTAGACAGTAGGGACATTCGAGCCAATCGTCATGGAGCCCGGCGCCGCAGCTGCTGCAGGTGAGGGTGCTCAGTGACTTGGAGCGGCGTTCTGATTCCAGCCCCGAATCAGTGAGCAGCATCCGTTCGACCTCGGCCAGGGTTGTGTGACCTTCGCGCACTAGCTGCAGCCCGTAGCCCAAAAGGGTTTTCATGCCGTTTTCAAGCGCCATTCGCCGCAGTACATCGGTGGTTTCCCTCTTGGCGACAGCTGCTGCCAAGGTGTCCGTCATGCGTAGGATTTCGTAGACACCGATTCTTCCTTTGTAGCCGGCTCCGTTGCAAGCAGGGCAGCAACCTTCCTGGTTGCGGTTCTGGGTGTTGGCCTTGAAGAAGGTCACCGCGGTTTCGTGGCTACTCAGCAGACCAAAACGGGCTAATTCTTCCGGATTGGGGGTGTAACTGATTCGGCAGGCCGAGCACACCCGTCGCAGCAGCCGCTGGGACACGATGCCCAGTAGTGATGCGCTCACCATGAAGGGCTCCACACCCATTTCATCGAGGCGGGCGATGGCGCTGGCTGCGTCGTTGCAGTGCAGGGTTGTCATCACTAGGTGGCCAGTAAGTGCGGCCTCGATCGCTGTTTTGGCTGTCTCCAAGTCGCGGGTTTCACCCACCAGCAAAACGTCGGGGTCCTGGCGCATAAAGGCACGTAGCGCCGTACTGAAATCGAGCCCCTTCTCCCGATTTACTTGGGTTTGGGTGATGCCATGCAGGGTGTATTCGATCGGGTCTTCAACCGTCGAAATGTTGATGCCTGGATCGTTGCGCTCAGCCAGTAGGGCGTAGAGGGTGGTTGACTTTCCCGAGCCGGTCGGGCCCGTCACCAGAATCATTCCGTAGGGCTTAGATCCCAGATCTCGCAGGGTTCTCCGGGCATCCGCATCGGTGATCAGGGTTTCCAGGCCGAGCTGGGTGGCGCCGCTGTCGAGTAGGCGCAAGCATATTTTTTCACCGTTACGGCTGGGTAAAGTACTAACCCGGAAATCCATTTTGCGGCCGCGGAACATCCGCCTGATGCGGCCGTCTTGAGGCAATCGCCGTTCGGCGATGTCCAGCTCCGCCATGATTTTGATGCGTGATGTGACGGCTGGCGTCAGGCTCTTTGGCAGATCCTCAAAGTGCTTCTGCAGTACACCGTCGAGGCGAAAGCGGATTTCCAGGGTGTTTTCCTGGGGTTCCACGTGAATATCACTGGCTCCAGAGGTAAGAGCCTCGATCAGGATCCGGTCCACCAAGCTGACGATTGGTGACGCATTGGCACTGCTGCTGGCAGCTGCCGCATTGATCTCCAGATCTTCGACATCGGCGACCTCTTGCAGCTGTCCTTCGGAGGTGCCCGGGATGCCTAGGTCTTTGGTTAAGGAGCGGGGGGCGTTAAAGCTTGCAGGTGGTCGTGGTTGGGCTGGTCTGGAGGCTGCGGGAGAAGGAGTTGGTGCTTTTGGCGTGAGCGCAGTTGTGAGATTTGTCGCTAAGGCCAACTTCAGCTCCGCGTTGAAGCCGGCACGTTGCAATTCCTCACTTAAATTCTGGCGTTGCTGGGGCCCCCAGTTGCTCGGTACGGCAACTACCAATCTTCCATTGGCTTCTTGAAGGGGCAAGGCGCCCAGTTCGCGCCAGCGCGCCTCTGGCAGCCCTTTGCCCGTAAAAAGTAAGTCTTGACCAAGGGCCTGCAACTCGATTGCTTGCAGCACCGGCTCACCAATCAGTAGCTCAACCTCTAGACGCTGCTGCTCTTCGCTGCTGGCTTCAGGGACGGGGCGGGAAGGGGTGAGGGTCATGGAGCCAGAAGGTGCGGGCTTCCGCCGCTTGTGGGAGGTAGGCCTTGAGCTTCAACATGTCTAGAACCAAAGTCCGACCTTGTCAGCCATGAGCGGTGACACCTCGATGAGCGGTGACAGCAACCTGGGAGCTGGGGCGCCCCAGGCAGCTGATCCCAGCGAGATTCCGGCTACTCCGGAGATGGAGGCAGGCCAGGAGGCAGGCTCTGACCAGATTTCTGATCAGGGTTCCGATCTGGCTGGCCAGCTGGCCGCACTCAAGGCAGAGCATGAGGCCCTCAACGGCCAATACATGCGCCTGGCTGCCGACTTCGACAACTTCCGCAAGCGCCAAAGCCGCGACAGCGAAGACCTACGCCTCCAGATCACCTGCGCCACCTTGGGTGAAATTTTGCCGGTGGTCGACAACTTCGACCGGGCAAGGCAGCAGTTGAATCCCCAGCACGAGGAAGCTCAGGCGTTGCATCGCAGCTATCAGGGCCTCTACAAGCAGCTGGTGGATGTGTTCAAGCAGCTGGGGGTTTCACCAATGCGTGTAGAGGGTGAACCCTTCGATCCCAATTTGCATGAGGCGGTTTTGCGTGAACCCAGCGAGACCCATGCCGAAGATGTGGTGATCGAGGAGTTGCAGCGCGGCTACCACTTAAATGGTCGGGTGCTGCGCCACGCCCTGGTCAAGGTATCGATGGGGCCTGGTTCCGGCGCCGTCACTGCAGGCTCCCAAGCTGCTGGCTGCCAAGCAGCTGAGAATGGCCAGGCTGAGGAGCAGGACGGCTGATGGCCGACTACTACGACCTGCTCGGCACCGCCCGCGACGCCGATCCAGACACTTTGAAGCGGGCCTACCGGCGGATGGCCCGGCAGTACCACCCGGATGTCAACAAAGATCCTGGGGCTGAAGACAAATTCAAGGAGATCGGCCGGGCCTACGAGGTGCTCAGCGATCCCCAGACTCGCGCCCGTTACGACCAGTTTGGTGAGGCGGGTCTAGGTGGCGGCGGCGCGCCTGATATGGGCGACATGGGCGGCTTTGCCGACCTGTTTGAGACCTTCTTCAGTGGCTTTGGGGGGGCGGGTGCTGGAGCAGGTCCGCGGCGGCGTGGTCCCCGTCAAGGCGATGACCTGCGCCTCGACCTCACCATCAACTTCCAAGAGGCGGTATTTGGTATCGAGAAGGAGGTGCAGATTCGGCATCTCGAAACCTGCAGCACCTGCCAGGGCTCCGGTGCCAAGTCGGGCAGTGGACCCACAAGCTGCGGCACCTGTGGCGGCGCCGGCCAGGTGCGTCGGGCCACTCGCACCCCATTCGGCAGTTTTACCCAGGTGGCGGCTTGTCCCACCTGTGAGGGCAGCGGCCAGGTGATTGCCGACCCCTGCGGCGCCTGCGGTGGCCAGGGTCTGCAGCAGGTGCGTAAAAAGCTGCGCATCAACATCCCAGCTGGGGTTGATTCCGGCACCCGGCTGCGGGTGGCAAATGAGGGCAATGCGGGCCAGCGGGGTGGACCCGCCGGCGATCTCTATGTGTTCCTAAGCGTTCAATCGGCTGCCGGCTTGCGCCGCGATGGCATCCACATCCACTCGGAGGTGACGCTCAATTACCTCCAGGCCATTTTGGGCGACACCATCGAGGTAGACACGGTGGACGGCCAGGAGTCGTTAGAGATTCCAGCTGGCACCCAGCCCGGAGCGGTTCTCACCCTGCAGAGCAAGGGGGTGCCCAAGTTGGGCAATCCGGTGGCCCGAGGCAACCACCTAGTCAGCATCAAGGTGCAGCTGCCCACCAAGCTCAATGCTGAGGAGCGGGAGTTGCTGGAGCAGCTGGCCGGCCACCACACCAGCAAGGGCCACAAGCATCCCCATAAGAGCGGTTTGTTTGGGGGCCTCTTCGGTTGAGCGCCGGTTGGGCAGACGGCAACCCAGATGCCCAGCTTGATCTGCGTGGCATTGCTTGTCCGCTCAACTTCATTCGCACCAAGCTGGCCCTGGAGCGTTTGCTTCCTGGCCAGATCCTGCAGGTGGACCTAGATCGGGGAGAGCCCCAGCAGCAGGTGACCCAGGGGCTGGAGAGCTCAGGTCATGGAGTTACCTGTTGCGATCACCCGGAGCAACAAGGAGCCGTGCGGCTGCAGGTTCGTTGTCATGGGGGTTGAGCCTGGGCGATTGCGCCTAATGGGGCAGGTGGTGGCTCTGCTGGCCAATTACTGCTGGGTGGAACTGGATCAGGTAGGGCCCACCGGCCTGAGTCGACTTTTGTGCACCCGGCGCACCCGCCTTGGCAAAAGCGGCCAAACCATCGCCGTGGGCGATCGCGTCTGGGTGGATGGCATCGACTGGCCTGCTGGCCGGGCGGCTGTGGCGGCCCTGGAGCCGCGTCAGAGCCTGCTTGAGCGGCCCGCCGTGGCCAACGTGGCCCTCGTGGTCGTGGTGGTGGCGCTGGCGGAGCCAGAGCTGGACCTGCTCCAGCTCACACGCTTTTTGTTGACGGCTGAGGCGACGGGCCGGCCGGTGCAGTTGCTGTTCTCCAAGGCGGATCTGGTTTCGCCTGACGAGGTGGCCAGTTGGTGCCAGCGAGCTGCTGCCTGGGGTTACGACGCCCTGGCGGTATCTACCAGTAGTGGCGAGGGCATGGAGCCTTTGCTGCAGCGGCTGGCCCAGCCAGGTATCGCGGTGCTTTGTGGACCTTCTGGGGTGGGGAAGAGCAGCGTGCTCAACGGTCTTTGCCCCGAGCTGGGCCTGCGGGTGGCGGCGGTGTCAGGGCGGCTGCAGCGGGGCCGCCACACCACCCGCCACGTGGAGCTTTTCCCCTTGGCACCCGGAGCCCTGCTGGCCGACACGCCTGGATTCAATAGGCCGCGGCTGCCTTCCGACCCCTTTGCCTTAGGCCCCCTGTTCCCGGAGATTCGGCAACGCCTGGGCTTGGGCTGCTGCCGCTTCAGCAATTGCTTGCACCAGGGCGACCCCGGCTGCGCCGTTGGCTCCGATTGGGAGCGGTACCCCCTTTATGCCCAGTGCCTGAGCGACCTGCTGCTGGATGGCGAGCGAACGGGCTGGGTTGCGGACTCCCCAGACGGGTCGGGGCTGCGCCGCCGCGGTCAGGGTCTAGAGCCCCGCCTGGCGCCCGGATTGCGGCAGCTCTCCCGGCGTCGCCAGCGTCAGCAGCTGCTGGATGGGGAAGAGGACGGCCAGGCTGGCACTGGAAAAACGACGGATTTCAGCCGCCCAGACCTGGCAGATTGAGATTCAGGCCACCGGTGAGCTCTTCCATGCGGCCTTTCATCGTGCCGGTGGACAGCTCGTAGGCGGCTTGCAATGCATCCAGCACGGCGGCCTCGCTGGCGGCAGCCCCTTCGGCGATCAGTTCGGGGGCCAGTTGTACTCGCAGCGGTTGCTGGTTGCCCGTGAGCCAGATGCTGGCCCGGCCGTCGGCGCTGCGGCCCTCCAGTTCCATTGCATCAAGTTCTTCCTGGAGCTTCTGGGCGTTTTGCTGCAGCTCCTGGGCCTTCTTGAAGGCCTCGGTGAGCTGACCGAAGTTGGGGAGTCCGAAGCCAGCCATGCCCTAGAAATTGCTCGGCTCAGGCTAAGGGGCAGCTAGTGCTCCGGGCCGAAACCCAGCCGCTTTACCTCAGGGTGGAGGGTCAGGCCGTGGCTGGCCAGCACCCGGCGTTGCACTTCTGCGATTAAGGCATCGATGTCACTGGCGCTGGCCTGGCCAATGTTGACGATGAAATTGGCGTGGATTGGCGAAACTTGGGCATCACCGATCTGCAGTCCTTTTAGGCCCAGCGCTTCGATCAGCTGCCCCGCTTTCTGTGGTTCTGGGTTGCGAAAAACACTGCCGCAGCTGGGCTGTTGATAGGGCTGGGTGCTGGTGCGGCTGTGCAGATTGGCACTGGTGCGCGAGGTGATGGCTGCGGGGTCGTGGCCGGCCTCCAGCTGGAAGGTGGCTGCCAGCACGATCCAGGTCTCCGCCTGGAGGCGGCTGTGGCGATAGGCGAAGTCCAGTTCCCGGGCTTCCAGCTCGAAGGGCGTTGCGGGATTGGCCGGGTCCAGCACCCGCACCGAGTGCAAACATTCGGCCGTGCAGCCGCCTTGAGCGCCCGCATTCATCACCACCGCGCCCCCCACGGTGCCTGGGATGCCCACGGCCCACTCCAGGCCGCTCAGGCCAAGCCGGGCTGCTTTGCGGGCCAGGGTGGGGATCGGTTCTCCGGCTTCCGCTTCCACCAGGCCGCTGGCGGCGTCGAGCCGGCTCCCCTGTAGCCGCCTGTTGCAGATGGTGAGGCCGGGCAGGCCGCTATCGGCGATCAGCAGGTTGGAGCCTGCGCCGATGCAGCGCAAGGACAGGCCCTGGGCCCGGGCCCAGGCCGCCAGAGAAATCAGCTCATCGCGGTCTCCAGGCTCGGCAAACCACTCCGCTGGACCTCCCACCTTCCAGGTGGTGAAGGGCTGAAGCCCAACCCCTTGGCGTAGGCCAGGGTGGCAGCTAGGGGCCGCAATCATCAGGCTCAGGCCGCCAGGGGGGCTGCAGAGGCAGCGTTGGCGCTGTCAACTGCTTGCTGGTGCTGTTCGAGGCGTTCCCAGAGGCTGTTGACGTCCCCTGCACCCATGGCGATCACCAGATCACCCTCTTGACTCTTGGCGGCCACCTGGGCGGCGAGCTCGTCGAGAGTGTTTGCCACCGCTACCGGCAGGTTGGGTGCCAGCTGCCGCACCGCCTCGGCCATGGCGGCGCTGGAGATGCCTGGAATCGGCGCTTCACCAGCGGCGTAGAGGGGCGCGATCAGCACGGAATCGGCTTCCGACAGGGCCGCTGCAAAGCCATCCAGAAACTGGGCTGTGCGGCTGTAGCGATGGGGCTGAAACACTGCAACTAAACGCCGTGGCGCCACGGGCAGGCCGCTGCGGCCGCTGTCCACCATCAGCCTGGCCATGGCCAGGGTTGCGGCCACCTCGCTGGGGTGGTGGGCGTAGTCGTCGACCACCAGCCGGCCCTGCCACAAACCGCGGAAATCAAAGCGCCGTCCTGGGGCCTGGAGGGCGGCTACCGCTTCGCTCAGCTCGGCAAATGAAACCCCCTCCAGCCGGCAGGCGGCCATGGCCGCAACCGCGTTGCTGAGGTTGTGACGACCGGGCAAGGGCAGTTCAAAGCGGCCCACCAGTTCACCGTTTTCAAAGAAGTCGGCAACGGTGCCGTCACCCCTTTGCTCTTGGGCAATCGCTGCAAAGGAGACGCCTGCGGCGCTTTCGATCGACCACCAATGGCTGGCTTTGAACCGCTCGCGCAGCACCGGGTCGTCGTGGTTTGCCAGGAGCCTTGATGTGTTGCCGGCGAATCTTTGCAGGGTGGTGATCAGGGCTTCGAGGTCGGGGTAGTGGTCCGTGTGGTCGAGTTCGACGTTGGTGAGCACGCCGAGGGATGAGCGGAATTTCACCAAGGAGCCGTCCGATTCATCCGCCTCCGCCACCAGCAGCCTGCCCTCGCCATGGCGACCGTTGCTGCCAAAGGCGGGCACGATCCCGCCTATCACTGCGGTGGGGTCGTGTTGGGTGGCCGCTAGCAGGGTGGCGATCAGGGTGCTGGTAGTGGTTTTGCCATGGCTTCCGGCTACGGCGATGGAGTCCTGGCTATTGATCAGGGCGGCCAGCACGTCGGAGCGGTGGCAGATCGCCAGGCCCATGTGACGGGCCTCCAGGAGCTCCGGGTTGGTCTCTGGTACGGCGGAGCTAATCACCACTTGAGGTGAGACCGAGGTTCCACTGCGAATAGCAGCAACCGTGGCGGCATTCTGCTCTAAAAACACCCGCACCCCCAGACGCCGCAAGCGGTCGATCACGGCGTTTTCCCTGGGGTCGGAGCCACTTACCGCGTAGCCCCTTTCCGCCAGGATCCCCGCTAGGGCAGACATGCCGATGCCGCCAACCCCAATGAAGTGGAGCGGTTGGTGACGATCGAGCAGGGGCGCCAAACGCAACTCCAAATCAGGGTTCAGGTGATCACAAAATTAAGCTGACAACAGCCCGAAAACCTTTACGAGATGCTGCGCGTTTGCGCATGGTCCTCGGCGTGCGCCCTTCCTGCAAGAGGGGAGACCGGATCAATTTCTGTATGATCTGCAGCCAAAACCACCTTCGCTAGCGGCTTTTGCCGTGATCGGCCATGACTCTGCGCGTTGCGATTAATGGATTTGGCCGGATCGGTCGCAACTTCACCCGCTGCTGGCTGAGCCGTGGGGCCAACACCGGCATCGAACTGGTGGGCATCAATGGCTCCGGTGACACCAACACCATGGCCCACCTGCTCAAGTACGACTCCATGCTCGGCCCCCTGCGGGGCGTGGAAGTCACCACCACCGAGGACACGATCGTCCTCAACGGCAAGACGATCAAAACCTTCTACGACCGCAATCCCGCCAACCTTCCCTGGAAGGAATGGGGCGTTGATCTGGTGATTGAGTCCACCGGCGTGTTTAACGACGATGTTGGCGCCAGTAAGCACTTCGAGGCTGGTGCCAAAAAGGTAATTCTCACGGCACCTGGCAAGGGCGCAAAAGTTGGCACGTTTGTGGTGGGCGTTAACGCCGATCAATACCGCCACGAAGATTGGGACATTCTCAGCAACGCCAGCTGCACCACCAACTGCATGGCTCCTGTGGTGAAAGTGCTGGATCAAGCATTCGGCATCGTCAAGGGCACGATGACGACCACCCACAGCTACACCGGTGACCAGCGCATCTTGGATGCGGCCCACCGCGACCTGCGTCGTGCCCGGGCCGCTGCGGTCAATATTGTGCCTACAAGTACCGGCGCGGCCCAGGCTGTGGCGCTGGTCTATCCGCCGATGAAGGGCAAGCTCAGCGGTATCGCTATGCGAGTGCCAACCCCGAACGTCTCGGTGGTTGACATGGTGCTTGATATCAGCCGCGACACCACCAAGGAGGAGGTGAATGCCCTATTGAAGGCTTCATCGGAAAATGCCATGAAGGGCATCATTAAGTATTGCGATCTACCTTTGGTTTCCAGCGATCATGCCGGTACCGACGAATCAACGATCATTGATTCTGAGCTCACTCTTGTAATGGGCGGCAACATGTTGAAGGTTATCGCCTGGTACGACAACGAGTGGGGTTATAGCCAGCGGGTTGTTGATCTGGCTGAAATTGTTGCCAAGCAATGGAAGTGAGCTGAGCCAAACGTCCAACTCTTAGGCCGCCCTCAAGGGCGGCTTTTTTAATGCTGAGATTGCAAGTTCAGCTATGGGGCTGGAGATTTTCGGATCCTGATAGCACTCGTGCTTTGACGATGCCGTCGTCAGCGGTGAGTTCTTCAAGAACATCAAAGCCATCCACCACATAACCGAAAGCGGCGTAGCGGCCGTCGATCAGGTTTAGGCCGGCAGGGGTCAGTTCAGGTTCGAACAGGAAGAGGAAGAACTGGGAGGAGCCGTCGTTTAGCACTTCATCGGAGTGGGCCCAGCCCAGGGTGCCCTTGGTGGAGAAGGGCAGTTCTGGTGCGGCCTTGAACATGCCGAGGTCTTCGAAGGTTTGGTTGTAGAAGGGCTCGCTCTGGCCTGGCACCTTGATCTCTAGCGGCACCTTGCGCTCCGTTTTGGTTTTCGGGTCGATGTAGCCATCATTTGGGCCTTCCGGATCGCCGGTTTGCAGCACGTAAAAATCTTCGGCGCGAATGAAGGGCAGTCCGTCGTAGAAGCCGCGTTGCACCAGATCAACAAAGGCGCCGGCGGTGAGGGGCGCGTTGTAACCGTCCACAACTGCGGTTAGGTCGCCTTTAGTGGTGGTGAGCTGCACGGTTGCCCGGCCCAATAGCCTGGGCAAATCGGCAAATTCAGCCGGAATTTGATAAGGGAACGGCCCCACCAGCAGGTCTTCGGCTTTGCCGATGCTGTTGAGGGCCTCACGGCGGGCTGCCAGGAAGGGGTCGCGCTCCTGGCTTTCGGTGGCGGCGGCGAGCACTTGCAGTTGCTCTCCGACCTGCTCCAGCAGAGCTGTGGCCTCGGTTTTCGCTGTGGCATCGAAGCCTTCGAGCATGGCTGCCTTGCGGCTGCCCAGTAGGGAAATGCAGCGCCGCACGGAGCTGGCTAGGGCTGGCCAGCGCTTAGCGCGCAGGTCGTCGCTGGTGGCCTCGAGGCGATGCTGAAGCTCCTGCAGGTCGGGGGCCTTGATTGGCAAGGCATTGCGCAGCAGCGCTGCCGGGTCGGTTACGGCGTTGCCCTGGGGCAGGGCAGCCCAGGCGGTGGGGGCAGCGAGCAGCACAACCAGCATCAAGCTGGCCACACCAGCAAACCAGCGCGCCCACGTTGAGCCATTCGCCCAGCTGGATTGGCCCCGTGCCATGGCAACACCCTGTCGTTGAGCGGACTTTGGCACAACTTCAGGGCCTCCGGAATGGTCCCGTAGAGGCCCGTTCCGGTAGCCAGCCTTACAATCCCCCAGATCTGAACCGCCGGAATGATCTCCAGCAACGACTTTCGAACCGGTACCTCAATTGAGCTGGATGGCCAGGTCTGGAGGGTCGTTGAGTTTTTGCACGTCAAGCCCGGCAAGGGATCGGCGTTCGTGCGCACCAAGCTCAAGGCGGTGCAGAGCGGCAACGTCGTGGAGAAGACCTTTCGCGCCGGCGAGATGCTGCCCCAAGCCATTCTCGAAAAGAGCACCCTCCAGCACACCTACATGGAGGGTGACGACTACGTGTTCATGGACATGGGCAGCTACGAGGAAACCCGGCTGACGGCCAAACAGATTGGTGACAGCCGCAAGTACCTCAAGGAGGGCATGGAGGTGAACGTGGTGGCCTGGAACGGCAAACCCTTGGAGGTGGAACTACCCAACTCGGTAGTGCTGGCGATCACCCAGACCGATCCGGGCGTCAAGGGCGATACGGCCACCGGCGGCACCAAGCCTGCGATCGTTGAAACGGGAGCCCAGGTGATGGTGCCCCTGTTCCTGTCGATCGGCGAGAAAATCAAGATCGATACTCGTACCGACAGCTATCTGGGCAGGGAGAACTGATCGCCATGCAGCTCAACCACGACCAGCTTCAGCACCTTCTCGCCTTGCTTGGCGAGAGCGACATCCAGGAGTTGAAGCTCGAAGGAGACGACTTCCGCTTGGAGGTGCGTCGCAACCTTCCCAGTGCAGCTCCCACGACTGTTTTTCAGGCCAGTGCCGCACCGGCCCAAGTGCTGCAGGCAGCGGCCCCCCTGCCCGTTGCACCCTCGGCTCCACCGCCACCGGCTGCTGCCAGCCGCGGCGACCTGCTTGAGGTCACAGCACCGATGGTGGCCACCTTCTATCGGGCTGCGGCCCCTGGCGAAGCGCCATTTGTGGAAGTTGGTGCCCGCATCAAAGTCGGCCAGACCGTCTGCATTCTTGAGGCAATGAAGCTGATGAATGAGCTGGAGTCTGAGGTGGGCGGTGAGGTGGTTGAAATCCTGGTGGAAAACGGTACCCCCGTGGAATTCGGTCAGGTGTTGATGCGGGTGCGGCCGGCCTGATCGGTTGCGCTGGAATCCTCAGCCCAGATCCCTTGCCGTAACCAGGGCAGCCGCCATGCTGTCGGCCCTGGCTAGGCCTTGGCCAGCGATCGCGAAGCCTGTGCCGTGATCTGGTGAGGTGCGCAAAAACGGCAACCCCAAGGTCGTGTTGACGGCGGCATCAAAGGCCAGCAATTTCACCGGGATCAGTCCCTGGTCGTGATATAGCGCCAGGTAGCCATCAGGGCCTGGTCTGGGGCCCTGCCAGGCGGCGGCTGCGCTAAGCCAGCAGGTGTCTGGTGGTAACGGCCCCTCGAGCTGCACCTCTGGATGCTGGCGGCGCCAGGCTTCCAGTGCTGCCTCCAACCAGGCGCTCTCCTCCTGCCCCAGGCGCCCCGCCTCGCCGGCATGGGGATTGAGTCCTGCCACCACTAGGTGGGGGGCTGGGTTAAAGCGCTGGCAGAAGGCCAGGAGCTTATCCAGCTTGCGTTGCACCAAGGCTCCATTGAGATGTTGGGGTACGGCGGCTAGCGGAATGTGGGTGGTTGCCAGCAGGGTGTTGAGGCGCCAGTGGCCCGCGGGTGCTAGCGCGGTAAACAGCATCGAGGCTTCGGGGCTGCCGCTGAGTTCCGCCAGCCGCTCGGTTTGGCCCGGGTAGGGGTGGCCGGCATCGTGCCAGCTGGCCTTGGCGATTGGCGCTGTCACCAAGGCCCGGCAGCGGTCGCTTTGCACCAGCTCGACGGCGGCGGTGAGCCAGTTGAAGCTCGCTGCTCCGCAGGCCGGGGTGCTGCGTCCTTGCTGGCAGCTCTCCATTAGGGGTAGATCGACAATTTCCAGCTCTGCCGGATCCCGCAGCGGTTCCCTGCTGCTGGGCTTGAGCAGCTGATAGCTGGTTTCCAGCCAGCGGCGGCAACCCACCAGTAGGGGCTGCTGGGAGCGCCATTCCTCTCTGGCCAGGGCCTTGAGAGTTACCTCAGCGCCGATGCCGGCAGGATCCCCTAGGGCAATGGCAAGCCGGGCTGGGGTGGGGTTGGATGGGGCCTGGCCGCTTGTGGTGGAGCCCATGCTGCGCTGGTTGTTGCTGGGGGGTCTGTTGCTGGGTCTGGGCACGGGGCTCAGCAAGGGCTGGATCGAGCTGCGTTGGGGGCGGTTGCTGGCTGATTTCGGCCTGCCCTACGTGGTTGATCCCGGGGATCTGCGGGACTGCCCGCCACCTAGCTCCTCCACTAAGCAGGCCCGGTAGCCCTCCCGGTAGTTGGGATAGCGCAGCTCGTAGCCCAGCTGATGGGTCAGCAGCTGGTTGCTGACTCGCCGGTTTTCGCTCCAGAAGCTGCGGGCCATGGGGCTCATGCTGCCGGCGATCTCGGTGTAGTGCTCCATTGCTG
The DNA here is from genome assembly GCF_024345455.1 of Cyanobium sp. T1G-Tous. Taxonomy (NCBI): domain Bacteria; kingdom Bacillati; phylum Cyanobacteriota; class Cyanophyceae; order Synechococcales; family Prochlorococcaceae; genus Cyanobium; species Cyanobium sp. T1G-Tous. The sequence goes on along the minus strand of NZ_JAGQBD010000001.1, from coordinate 181,149 downwards.
GCAGTTTGTGCCCCAGCAGGTGGGCCGCATAGCCCAGGGTCTCGCTGGAGGGGCAGGGGCAGTTGTCGGTCACATTGACCACGGTCGGGCGCTCCCCCTGCGGCCGGGCCAGGCAGTGCAGCAGGCAGCCGACGATGTCGTCGACATGTACCCGGCAAAACACCTGACCGGGCTTGTGAATGAGACGGCTCTGCCCCGCTTGCAGGGCCGCAAATGGCGAGCGGTTGGGTCCGTAGATGGCTGGCAGCCGGAATATTTGCACGGGTAGCCCTGTAGCCAGCCACGCCTGCTCCGCCGCCAGCCGGGCCTGACTACGGCCGGCTCTGGCTGGGGTTGGGGCGGTTTCGTCAACCCAGGCCCCAGCGGTGTCGCCATAGACGCCGGTGGTGGAGAGATAGCCCAGCCATTGCAGGGGCAGCTCTTGCAGGCTTGGTCCTAGTAAGCGCAGCACCGGATCGCCCTGGTCTGGATCCGGGGGCACGCAAACCACCACATCCGTGATGCCGGCCAGGGCGCCAGGGGCTGGCAGGGAGACGCCGTCTGAAGAGCTGTTGAAGGGGAGCCACTCCAGGCCGCCGCTGCTGGAACGTGGTTGGCGGCTGGTGAGGCGAACCGCCATGCCGCTGCGCTGGGCGGCCTGGGCAAGCCGCAGGCCCGTGAATCCGCCGCCGATAACCAGCAGTTGGCGGGCGGGCTTGACAAGTGCCCGGATCATGAGTACACCTGTATTATTCCTGAAGTGATCGCCATGACGGTCTCGGTTTTCACGGTCCCAGCTTTTACGGTCCCAGTTTTCACGGTCTCAGCTTTTCCGGTCTCAGCCTTTCCTGGTACAGGTTCTCGTTCCGCAAGCTCCATTGCGCCAGGCTTGCGGGCTGCTCTTGACTTCCCGGCACCAATCTCTAAGACGCCGGTCTCCCCAAGGCAACGGTCCCGCTCCAGTCGTCGTGAGATCGCCGTGCCGGCGGTGTTGGCGGGGGTGCTGCTGCTGCTGGCTTTGGTGGTTGCCCCTGAGGGACCCCAGGTTCAGGAGGCCATCTGCCAGCGCCACAACGGCGCCGAGGCCTGCCGGGTCTGGTGAGGTTCCACCAGTTCTTCCAATTGGCCGGGATGTACCCACTGCAGCAGCCGCATCGCTAGGCGCAGGTCTCCATCGGTCCAGGCACGAATCGCCATGGAGCGGCGGGGGTCGTAAAAGGTCTGCCGCCGATACCAGGCAAAGGCATCCGCATCTCCCTTGTCGCCATTACAGGCCAGACAGGCTGGCACGCAGTTCTCGGTGACACTGAGCCCGCCCCGACTCTGGGGGTGCACGTGGTCGATTGATTCCGAGCGCTCACCGCAGTAAATGCAGTGTTGGTCGGTGATGCGATGTAGGGATTGGCGCCAGCGTCTGACGCGCAATTTGGGACAGAGATCCTCTAGGAACACCCCATCCCTGGTCTGCATCAGCGCGACTCGGTTGACCAAAGTTTGCCCCCACCACATGGGGTGTCAATGTGTCGACGATTGCACTTCCGCGGATGCGCTGTCTGCTGCGGCTGGGGGCGACGGGTTTGATTGAGGTAGTTAGCCCCTACGACGCGGTTACCCAGGCCCAGTTGCGGGCGATCCGCCCCCGGGGGAGTTGGTCGGGTCGGCAGCGTTGCTGGTCATTTCCCCTAGAAGCTGCCGTCGCTTTGCAGCACGCTCTGGCAGGCCGGTTTCCTGTGCAGCCCGAGCTGGCCCAGTGGCTCGCCTGGCTGGAGCAGCCCCTGCCCCCCCTGCCGCCCCATCGGCAGTTGGTGGCGTCGGCAGATTTGGAGCAGCCCCTGCTGGATGGCCGGCTCCTCTTTGCCCATCAGCGGGCCGCGGTGCGCTGGCTGCTGGCCCGTCGCGGCGCCGTGCTGGCGGATGCCATGGGCTTGGGTAAGACGCTCACGGCCCTGATGGCGGCCCGGGCCATGGTGCGCCAAGCCGATTGCCGCATCCTGGTGATTGCCCCGGTTGGTCTGCACGACCATTGGCAGGGTGAGGCGGCCAGCCTTGGCCTGCATCTGGAGCTGCACAGCTGGGCCCGGCTTCCCGACGCCTTGCCGCCCGCCGGCACCGTGCTGATCGCCGATGAGGCCCACTTCGCCCAAAACGGCCATACCCGCCGCAGCCAGGGGCTGCTGCGCCTGGCCCGCCACCCCCGGCTGCGAGCCATCTGGCTACTGACCGGCACGCCGATGAAAAATGGCCGCCCAGCCCAGTTATTTCCCCTGCTGGCGGCGATCGGCCACCCCCTGGCTCGCGATCAACGGGCCTTTGAAGAACTCTTCTGCCAGGGTCATTGGCGCGAGCAGGGCGGACGGCGCCTCTGGCAGGCGAATGGGGCCAGCCACTTGGAAGACCTGCAGCGGCTGGTGCGGCCCTTGGTGCTGCATCGGCGTAAGCAGGATTGCCTCGACCTGCCCCCCAAGCGGCGCCAGCTCTGGCCCGTGGAGCTGGATGAGCCCTCGGCTCGAGGCTTTCAGCACCGCTTGCAGGTCAAGGTTGACGACTATCGCCGTCGGGCTGCCCTCGGTGAGGTGCGCCGCGATGCCGAGCTGCTGGCCGTGCTCACGGCCCTGCGCCAGATCGGCTCCGATTACAAACTTCCAGCCACCCGGGCCCTGGTGGCACCGTTGCTGGCCAAGGGCGAGGCGGTGGTGGTGTTTACGGCCTTCGTGGCTACGGCCGAGATGTTGCACCGCAGTTTCGAAGACAGTTGTGTCCTCACCGGCGCCCTGCCGCCGGCCCAGCGCCAGGCGCAGGTTGATGGTTTTCAGCGCGGTGACCATTCCCTGCTGATCGCTACTTATGGCACTGGGGGCCTGGGCTTCACCCTGCACCGGGCGCGGCATGTGGTGCTAGTTGAGCGCCCCTGGACCCCAGGGGATGCGGAACAGGCAGAAGATCGCTGTCACCGCATTGGCATGGGGGCCTGCCTGACCAGCCATTGGCTGCAGCTGGGCGTTGCCGACCAGTTGGTGGACGGCTTACTGGCCAGTAAGGCCGAGCGCATCTCCGTGTTGTTGCAGCGCCGCTCCCAGCTGCTGGAGCGCCGCAGTTTGCCGGCCATGATGCGAGATCTGATGGGTCGCTGGTGAGGCTGCTCAGGGTTGGGGGCGGGCTTTGCCACTGTCCACGGCTTTGGTACTGCCTTCCCTGCAGAGCTGTTGACGCAGATTCAGATCGGTGCGCAGTTGGGGATCCAGGCTGGCAGGCGGTTTAGAGCGGGCAAGGGCTGCAGCCCGGTTGATATCAGCGCAGGCTGCTATCTCGTTGCCCGCCAGGCTGTGCAGCAAGTAGCGGTCGTTGAGAGGGCCTGGGTTGGTTGGAAATGCCGCCACCACGGCATCGCAGCGGCGGATCTGCTCCTTTAGTTGGTCGAGCTGCACGGTTTGCAGGCAGTCATCGCTGCGTACCTGGCGCTGGGGTAGGGGCTCTTCAGCGCAGCCACCTGCAAGCAGCAGCAGTCCGGCCAGGGCGGCCAAGCTGCCCCCCGCTCGGCATCCGCTTCGGCATCCGTCTTGGCATCCGGCTCGGCATAAATATTGGCGCGCCTTATTGGCCCAGCCGCTCACTGCGGGAGGTGCCGCTAGGCGCTGGGCTGGTGCTTGCTTCGGGCTTGGCTTCGGGCTTTGCGAACAGGTCACCTAGGTAGCGGCCGCAGTCGGGAAACACGCTGGGGTTCTGCACCACAGCTTCCGTGATCATCACCGCGGCGTGCTCCGGGGAGGTCTTGAACAGTTTGTCGTTTTGGCGTTTGATCACCGCGTAGGCGGCATCCCAGCTCACCTGGTGGTTGTTGCCGCTGTTGCGCATAAAGCAATAGATCTGAGCCCCCTTGCCGCCTGAACCGGTGTTGGCGGCGGCGGTGTTGGCCTCAGCTGTCTGGGCCTGGCCGGGTAGGGCGAGGCTGAATCCAGCCGCGCTGCAAACCAGGATCAATAGGGCACGGCGCAGCCCGGGAATCTGCTGCGAAGTAATTTTTAGTGCCATGGCCTGGGGCGTCAACGGGGATACCGGGGCCCAACGTATCGATCTCTTTGGCCTAAGTCGAGTCTGGGGCAGGGAAGAGCCCTGGCCTTGGCTGCTGCTGGTTTGTGTGTTGTGATCGGCTCCCATGCCCTGATTGCCATGGCTTACGAGTCGGTTTCCTTCCGCATCAGCCGTAATGCTGAAGATTTGGCCCAAACCGTGCACGCCCTCTCCCAGCGGCTGGTGAGGCTGGAGCAGCGTTTGGAAGCCACGGAGCTGCAACTTGATCGCCACGAGGAGTGTGATCCCCAGGAGATCACCAGTCTCGACAACGTTGAACGACTGCTGGTTGACTGTCGCGCCTTGCTCGAGCTCACCGACAACAACGAGCTCACTGATCAAGATGAGCTCACCGACCAAAACCACGAAATGGCCGCAGCGGCTTGATCCCGGGGGCTGGCCAACGGTGTCAGAATGGGAAGAAAGCAGTTATGGCATACCCCACACCCTCCCAAAACAGTTCCACCAATCGCTGCTCACAAGCCTCGGGCTTAGCTCCGTCAGTTACCAACCAGGCTCCTTCCGGCCGCAGTGGCTACCCACCTACCTCTGGAGAGGGGGAGCATCAGCTGGAGAAGCTGGAGTTTGCACTTGCAGTGGCCCTCACCCGGGGTGATGAGCAGCGATCCCAGGCTTTGCGTGATCAAATTGCCGCGTTGGGTGGCAATCGGGAAGAGCCAGGAACCTGAAGCGCGGAGGTGGCCTGGGTTGGCTAGGTGATGTTTTCACTGGTCATGTTCGGCCTGGCGTATGATCAAAAGGAATGCTTTGATCTTGCAAGGGATATATCAACCCTTGTCAGGATGGCTAAAACCGATTTTGCGTGGGCCATTTCCGTTCAGATACCGTTGAAATGACTGCCATTTTTGCTAGTCCTGCGCGTACTTCTTCGTTGGCCGCACCCTCGGCTGATGCGCGTGAACAATTCCTTGTTTCGATTCGGGCCGATGAGGCTCGGGCCCGCCTTGCCGCTGAGCAAGGAGATTTGCCCCAGGCCGCGCGCTTCATCATTGCGGCTTTGGATGGCGAGCGTCGGATGGCGGCCACCGGCCCCCAGGTTTTGCAGCTGATCAAGCCTCGTGGCTGAATTAGGCTAATTTCTCTGGCCTAATTCGCCTCTGATCCAATTCGGCTCTGTTCCAATTCGAGGGCCTACGAATAAAGCGGGTGACCGGACTCGAACCGGCGACGTTCAGCTTGGGAAGCTGACATTCTACCACTGAATTACACCCGCAAGGTGTATAAATCAAATTAGCAGAGTCTTGGGGAGAACGGCGCAAAGGCTTGCTCTCCCCTGACGTTTGCTCAGCCCTGGGCCAGGGCTGCTGCACAGGCGGCTACGCCAGCACCGGCGCTGCCTTTGTGTAAGCCCAGATCCTGCAGGGTTGCTTCGATGGCAGCTACGGCTGTGAGCACGTCGCGATCACAAACAAAGCCCAGGTGGCCGATGCGGAACACCTTGCCCTTGAGGTGATCCTGGCCACCAGCCAGCAGAATGTCGAATTTTTCTTTCACGGCTTTGCGCATCGCTTCGGCGTCGATGCCTTCTGGTGCCACAGCGGTGATGGCCGGGCTGCCACAGCCCTCCGCGGCATAGAGGGGCAGACCAATCGCCTGCATGCCTGCTTGGGCCGCCGCCCGATGACGGGCATGGCGGGCGAAGATTTTTTCAAGACCCTCTGCCTGCATCATTTCCAGGGCTGCTTCGAGGGCGAAGTAGAGGTTGATGGCCGGGGTGAAGGGGTTGCTGTCGGCGTGGGCCGATTTGCGGTATTTGGCCAGATCCAGATAAAACTTCGGCAGATCGGAGTGCTTGCAGGCTTCCCAGGCCCGGTCGCTCATGGCCACGAAAGCCAACCCCGGCGGCATCATGTAGCCCTTCTGGGAGCCGGAGCCGATCACGTCGATGCCCCAGTCCTCCATGGGCACATTGCAGGCGCCCAGGCTGGTGACGCAGTCGGCGATGCAGAGGGCGGTGCCGTGGGCCTTGACGTGCGAGGCGATGGTCTGCAGATCGTTGATCACCCCAGTGGAGGTTTCCGAGTGGGTGAGGATCACGGCCTTGATCGCTTTGGCAGTGTCGGCTTCAAGGGCAGCGCGGAAGGCCTCCGGATCCAGGGGCTGGCCCCATTCGGCCTGGACCACCTGCACGTTCAGGCCATAGGCCTTGGCCAGCTTTACCCAGCGCTCGCCAAACTTGCCGTTATCGCCGCAGAGCACTGTGTCGCCCTTGCTCAGCACGTTGATGATTCCAGCCTCCATGGCAGCGGTGCCGCTGCCCGTGATCACCAGCACGTCGCCCTTTGTCTGATGCAGCCACTGCAGTTGTTGGGTGGTGCGTTTAACGATTTTCTGAAAGTCGGCGCTGCGGTGGCCGATCGGATGGCGGCCCATGGCAAGCAGGACGCGCTCCGGCACCGGGGTGGGGCCGGGGATCATCAGGCTGAGTTTGTCCTGCATGGCTAGGGGGTACAGCGGGCGGCGGCGGACCGCACAATCAACCACCATAAAAAACCAGTGTTCTTTCGCCCGTTGCTTGAGCTGACCCAAATCGAGGCTTCTTCGGCGGATGCCACTGCCGGATACACCGTGCCGGTGTGGCTCACGGCAGCAGCCCGGGCGGCCCTGGTGACCCTGCTCGGCCAGCCTTGGCAGCGTTACCAGCCCCTTTGGCTCCATCCCGAAGCCGAGGCAGCCGGCGAGCTGCCCGCCCAGGTGCCGGTGCAAGCGGCCGCGCCCTTGGCCGATGGCTGGGTGCTGGCCATGGCCAGCTGTGATCCGGGGCCGGAGGTGCTCGACCTCACCCGTGGCCTGCAGCTATGGGTGCAATTGCGCTGGCTGGAGGGGCCAGGCAAATGGCTCGAGTTGAGGGCTGGCGAGGGGGTGGGGGTGCTGCAGGCCAGTGGTGAGGCGTGTGTGTCGGCCTATGCCGAACAGCTGCTCGAGTGCAACCTGCGGCCCCTGCTGCCGCAGGGACGGCGTTTGGAGTTGCAGGTGGTGATTCCAGAGGGCAGGCGTCTGGCCGAGCGCACCAGCAATGCCGCCTTTGGCGTGGTGGATGGCCTGGCCTTGATCGGCACCCAGGCTGAGGTGCAGCGCAGCGCCGGCCCCGACCAGCTGGCCCAGGCCCTTGCGGCTCTGCGCGAACGCGCCGCAGCGCCTGCTTTCTGCGGCGATCTGGTGCTGGTGATCGGTGAGAACGGGCTAGATCTGGCGCCCAGGCTGGGTTTGCCGCCTGAGCTGCTGCTCAAGGCGGGCAACTGGCTCGGACCGCTGCTCGTGGCGGCGGCTGAGGCCGGTGTGCGCCGCCTGCTGCTGCTGGGTTATCAGGGCAAATTGATCAAGCTGGCGGGCGGCATCTTCCACACCCACCACCACCTGGCCGATGGCCGCGCCGAGGTGCTTACGGCCCTGGCGGCCTTGGCCGGGCTGGGCGGGGAGGCCCTGAAAGCCCTCCACGACGCCCCCACCGTGGAGGCGGCCCTCGCAGAGCTGGCCCAGCGGGACGCTCCGCGAGCCGAGCGCCTGCGTCAGGCCATTGCTGCGGCGGTGGAGCAGCGCAGCCTGCGCTACTTGGCCCGCTATGGCCAGGAGTCGATGGCGGTGGGGGCCGTGCTGTTCGATCGCTCCCGCCAGATCTGCGGCCAGGGCCCGGTTGGCTTGGAGTTGCTCACGGCTTTACGCAGCCCTGCCCGGAGCGACGCCTAGGCTGGTCCGAATGCTCCAGGGTCCAGCGTTGTCGATGTCTTCCACCGCTTCCCCTACCGCCCCAGTGCCCCAGCTCGACGCCACCTCCCAGTCGACGCGCTATCCGGCGATCGTGATTCTTGATTTCGGCTCCCAGTATTCGGAGTTGATCGCCAGGCGGGTGAGGGAAACCGAAGTCTTCTCCCTGGTGATGGGCTACACCACCACGGCCGAGGAGCTGCGGGCGATTGCCCCCCGGGGCATCATTCTCAGCGGCGGTCCCAGTTCGGTCTATGAGCCGGGGGCTCCCGTGTGCGACCCGGCTATCTGGGAGCTAGGAATTCCGGTGCTGGGCGTTTGCTACGGCATGCAGCTGATGGTGCAGCAGCTGGGGGGCTCGGTGGTGGCCGCCGGTCGGGCGGAATACGGCAAGGCTCCGCTGCACGTTGACGACCCGATCGATTTGCTCACCAACGTCGAAGACGGCTCGACGATGTGGATGAGCCACGGCGACTCGGTGGAACGGCTACCCGAGGGCTTCTTGCGGCTGGCTCACACCGACAACACCCCAGAGGCCGCCGTCGCTGATCACCAGCGGCGCTTATACGGCGTGCAGTTTCATCCCGAGGTGGTGCACTCCACCGGCGGCATGGCCATGCTGCGCAATTTCGTTTACCACATTTGTGGTTGTGAGGCCGATTGGACCACAGCAGCTTTCATAGACGAAGCGGTGGCTGATGTGCGCGCCCAAGTCGGCGATAAGAAGGTGTTGCTGGCTCTCTCGGGAGGCGTTGATTCCTCCACCCTCGCCTTTTTGCTGCACAAGGCGATTGGCGACCAGCTCACCTGCATGTTCATCGATCAAGGCTTCATGCGCAAAGGCGAGCCTGAGTTTCTGGTGGAGTTTTTCGACAAGCGCTTCCACATCAACGTGGAATACATCAATGCCCGCGAGCGCTTCATCAGCAAGCTCGATGGCATCACCGACCCGGAGGAGAAGCGCAAGCTGATCGGCACGGAATTCATCCGGGTGTTTGAAGAGGAGAGCAAGCGCCTCGGCCCCTTCGACTACCTGGCCCAGGGCACCCTCTATCCCGATGTGATCGAGAGCGCCGGCACGGGTATTGATCCCAAAACCGGTGAGCGGGTGGCGGTGAAGATCAAAAGCCACCACAACGTCGGCGGCCTGCCCAAGGATCTGCAGTTCAAGCTGGTGGAACCCCTGCGTCGTTTGTTTAAAGACGAGGTGCGCAAGGTGGGCCGCAGCCTGGGCCTGCCCCAGGAAATCGTTGGCCGGCACCCCTTCCCCGGTCCTGGTCTGGCGATTCGCATCCTCGGTGAGGTCACCAGCGAGAAGCTCAACATCCTCCGTGACGCCGACCTGGTCGTGCGCGAGGAGGTGAAGGAGGCGGGCCTCTACAACGAGATCTGGCAGGCTTTTGCCGTGTTGCTGCCGGTGCGCAGCGTGGGGGTGATGGGTGATAAACGCACCTATGCCTTCCCGATCGTGCTGCGCTGTGTCTCCTCGGAAGACGGCATGACGGCCGATTGGTCTCGCCTTCCCTACGACCTACTCGAGAAAATCTCCAACCGCATAGTCAATGAGGTCAAGGGCGTGAACCGGGTGGTGCTCGACATCACCAGCAAACCGCCGGGCACCATCGAATGGGAGTAGCCCGGGACGCCGACTTTCGATACCATCGGCTCCCAGCCCATACGTCGTGACTGCCGCCTCCGCGCCCCCCAGCCCGACACCCCCCGATCCCGACATGCAGCGACGGCTGCAGCAGGACAGCATCGTCCTGGCCGGCAAAACCATCTATCTCAATCCCTTTCTGTATTGGCGCCGTTTCGATGCCAATACGGACCGCTGGCTGCGGGAGCCAGGCCAGTTGATGGAAGAGCAGATCGCCAGCAACCGGCTGCGCTTCTATCCCGAGGTGGACTGGGAGCTGCTGGAGGAGGGCGAGCGGGCCGCCAAAGATGGCGCCGTCGAGATGTTCCTCAAGAGCCTGGAGCTGATCAGCACCTTCAACCCTGAGCTCTCGGCCGGCCATCTGCTCGAGGTCGAGCGCAAGATGGCCGTTACCAAGAAGAAATCATTTGAGCGCTGGGTGACCCGCTCCCTGCGCCGGCGCCAGCAGGAGGAGGAGAAGGCCCGGCGGCGCTTCGACCGGGAGCGCACCCTGCGGGGCTGGGGCGAATGGCTGACCCTTGACGTCACCCGCCAGGCCTTGGTGCCGTTGGCCTCGCTGCTGGTGATCGCCGTGGCGGCGGGCTGGTGGTGGGGTAGCCAGCAGAACTGCCGCCAGGTGATCCTTGATCCAGGGATCCAGCGGCTGGCTCCCTGAGCACCGGGCTGCAGGCAGGTCAGACTGTGGTTCCTGAGCCAGGAACGCCGCCATGGCCACCGACCCCTTTGATGCTCTCCGGCTCACCTTGATGCAGGACGTACTGCCCGTGGGTTTGGCGGTGGTGGAGCGGGCCCGTAAGGGCGGGGCTCGCGAGGTAATGGCAGCCTTTGACGGCCAGGAGGCCGATCCCCTCGGCAGCCTGCGGCAGGAGGGCGAGCCCGCCGCTAGTCAGCTGCGCCAGGGTTTGGATCGGGTCAGCCCCGGCCTGGGCAACCCGGTGATGAAGGTGGAGGTCCACGATGTGGCCACCGAGATGGCCGATCCCCAGGATGCCTTAGAGCTGCAGCAGGGTCTGGCCCGCATTGCTGCTCGACTGGAGCAGCTGGAGCAGCGACTCGAGCCCAACGCCTGACCATGGCATTTGGTCCAACCACCTCCCGTCACACCGGCATGGGCCGTCAGTCGGCCCTGCTGCTGGCTGTGGTGTTGCTGTTCAGCGGTGCCATGGTGGCGCGGTTGGCCTGGTTGCAGTTGCTGCATGGCGCTGAGAACCGCGCCAGGGCCGATGAAAACCGAATCCGGCTGCTGCCCCGCAACCCGATCCGGGGTCGCCTTTTGGATCGTCATGGCCAAGTGATGGCCACCAGCCGGCTCACCTACAACCTCTACATCCAGCCGCGGGAGGTGGGTGATGCCCAGTGGCCGGCCCTGCGGGACCGTCTGGCGACGGTGGTTGGGTTGCCTGCGGCCCTGCTGGACGAGAAGCGCCGCAGCGGCGCCAATGCGCAGGGGTTCCGCATCGCGTTGGCCAGTGGCCTCAAGTCGGAGCAGGTGCTGCGCTTCCGGGAGCAGGCCGCCGGGCTCCAGGGCGCCGAGGTGGATGTGGACATCCTGCGCAGCTATCCCCACGGCCGCCTAGCAGCCCACGTGCTCGGTTACACCAGCGGAATCACGGAAGAGGAATACACCCAGCTCCAGCCCAAGGGCTACCGGATCCAGGATCGGGTGGGCCGTAGTGGGGTCGAGAAGCAGTTTGAGGGGCACCTGCGCGGCGAGTGGGGCGGCCAGCAGGTGGAGGTGAACGCCGCCGGCCAGGTGCAGCGCATCATTGGGGAGAAGTCTGCTAAGGCTGGCCAGGATCTGCGCCTCACCCTGGACCTAGCCCTGCAGCAGGCGGCAGAGAGGGCCCTCGATGGGGTGCGCAAGGGGGCGATCGTGGCGCTCGATCCCCAAACCGGTGCAATTCGTGCCCTGGCCAGTCGGCCCACCTTTGACCCCAATGTTTTTTCGCCAGCGCCAAGTTCAAGCCAGTGGAGCAGCCTCAATTCCCCCGATGCTCCCCTGCTGAATCGCGCCTTTCAGGGCTTTCCACCGGCCAGCACCTTCAAGATTGTCACCTCTGTGGCGGGCCTGGAGTCGGGCCGCTACACGGTCGACTCGAAGGTGATGACGATGAATTCGTTCTGTTATGCGGGCCTTTGCTACAGCGACCATGGCGCCCATGGGGCCATCGGTTTTCCTTTCGCCCTGGCCGTGAGCAGCAACACCTTCTATTACCAGGTGGGGCTGAAGGTGGGCCCCGATGAGCTGTTCAAAGCCGCCCGGCGCATGGGCTACGGCCAGGTCACCGGCATTGAGCTGGTGGAGGAGGAGACCCCGGGCTTGCTGGGCGATCAGGCCTGGAAACAGGAGGTGCTGGGTGAGGGCTGGACACCCGTGGACACCATCACCTCGGCCATTGGCCAGGGGGCCCTGCAGGTGACCCCGATCCAGATGGCGCGGCTTTATGCCGCGGTGGCCAACGGTGGTTGGCTGGTGACGCCCCACCTGGTGGAGCGCCCCACGAAACGCACCTGGATCGGCCTTAAGCCGGCCACCCTGCAGGTGTTGCGGGATGGGCTGCGCCAGGTGGTGACCATCGGCACCGCCAAGCTCCTCAATGATCCCAACCTGCCTCCGGTGGCTGGCAAAACCGGCACTGGCGAGGATCCACCCCGGCCGGATCACGCCTGGTTTGGTGGTTATGCCCCAGCTGATAAGCCCACCTTGGTGATCATCGCTTTCGGGGAAAACTCCGGCGGCTATGGCGGCACGGTGGCAGCTCCCATGGTGAAGGCTTTGATGAATACCTGGTTCCGGGGCAGCCTGCCGGGGCAGCCGCCCCAGTCCTGATTCAGGCCACCAGTTGCAGGTCGGGCTTGGCCAGCAGGCGCTGGTAATAGCCGCGCAGTTGTTCGGTAGCTCCAGCCCAACCCCAGCGCTCGGCCTCCTCGCGGGCGTTGTTGCGCAGTTCGGCCCGCTGACTGGCATCGCCAAGCAGGCGCTGCACCGCTGCAGCCAGGCTGCCTTCCTGGTCTGGTTCGTAAAGGCAGCCATTGATCCCATCGCTGACGATGTCGGGGATGCCACCGCGGTTGGCACCCACCACCGGGCAGCCGGCCGCCATGGCCTCCAGCAGCACCAGGCCCAGGGTTTCGGTGCTGGAGGGGAATAGAAAAGCGTCGCCGCTGGCATAGGCAGCCGCCAGCTCTTGCCCGGCTAGGTAGCCCACGAAATGAGTGGGGGTGCCGGCAAAAATCTTCTCGAGTTGCAGGCGGTAGGGACCATCTCCTACTAGGGCCAGCCGGGCATCGGGCATTGCTTCAAGCACGGGCCGGATCCGCTCGATCTGTTTTTCCGCAGATAGCCGGCCGATGTAGAGCAGCAGCTTGCCGGTGTCGCTCTGGCCATTAAGCAGCCGCTGGCGCATGGCATCGGAGCGCAGCGACGGCTGGAACAGCTCAGTGTCTACGCCGCGTTGCCACAAATCGGTGTGCTGGATTCCTTTCTCACTTAGCTCTTGCACCATGGCGGTGGAGGTGCAGAGGTTGAGCCGGGCCTGGTTGTGGGCAGCTTTGAGCAGTTCCCACAGCAGCGGCTCCAGCATGCCCATGCCGTAGTGCTCGAGGTATTTGGGCAGATGGGTGTGGTAGCTGGCTACCAGTGGATAGGCCTTGGTTTTGGCCAGCCAGATGCCGCCGAGCCCGAGGACGGCGGGATTGACAACGTGGACAAGATCGGGCTTGAAGCGATCCAGGGCTTCTGCCACCGCCGGACGAGGCAGGGCGAGTTTGAGTTCGGGGTAGAGGGGCAGGGGCATGGCTGGCACCCCCACCACCTGGGCTCCCATGTAGGTCTCCGGGGCGCCTTCCGGGCAGAAGATCAGCACCTCATCGCCAGCCGCCACCAGATGCTGCACCGTCTTGGTGAGCCGGGTGACGATGCCGTCCACCTTGGGCAGAAAGGTTTCGGTGAAAAAGGCGATCTTCAAGGGTCTGGAGTCGCGCCTCAGGCCGTCTTTTGGATGGCCTGAGCCTGGGTTTGGGTCCAGGCGGATTGGCAGGGGATGCGACTGCGGTCGCAGCGATCAGCCCAGCGGCGGGCCACATCAACCACTTCAGCCAGCAGGCCGTCATCGAGGGTGGTGGGGTTGAGACCCAGTTCGATGAAGCAGCGGTTGTCCACGATCAGATCGTTTTCGACGGCTTCATTGCGCGGATTGGGCAGGTAATTGATCTGGGCGTCGGTGAGAGCCGCCACCTTGCGGGCCAGTTCACCCACCTGGTGGCTTTCAGTCATCTGGTTGAAGATCTTCACCCGCTCGCCCCTGGCCGGCGGATTTTCCAGGGCCAGCTGCACGCATTTCACCGAATCGCGGATGTGGATGAAGGCGCGGGTCTGGCCGCCGGTGCCGTGCACCGTGAGCGGGTAGCCAATAGCTGCCTGCATCAAAAAGCGGTTGAGCACTGTGCCGTAGTCGCCGTCGTAGTCGAAGCGGTTGGTGAGGCGTGGGTCGCGCTCGGTGGCCTCGGTGTTGGTGCCCCAGACGATCCCCTGGTGCAGGTCGGTGATGCGGATCTGATCGTTTTTGTTGTAGTAGAGGAAGAGCAGCTGGTCCAGCGTCTTGGTCATGTGGTAAACGCTGCCCGGGCTGGCCGGGTGCAGGATCTCCTCCTCGAAGCGGCTGCCGTCGGGCTGGGGCACTTCCACCTTGAGGTAGCCCTCGGGGATGGTGGCGCCGCGGTGGGAGCCGTAGCCGTACACACCCATCGTGCCTAGATGCACGATGTGGATGTCGAGGCCGCTCTCCACGATCGCGGCTAGCAGGTTGTGGGTGCCGTTGACGTTGTTGTCGACGGTGTAGCGCTTGGTGGCGCTGCTTTTCATCGAGTAGGGAGCTGCGCGCTGCTCGGCGAAATGAACCACCGAATCGGGTCGCTCGTGGCGTAGCAGCTCCAGAAGCCGGTCGTATTCCCTGGCGATGTCCAGATGGACAAACCGCATTGGCTTGCCGCCCACCTGTTCCCAAGCCTTGAGACGGTCGCCCATGGTGGCGATCGGCGTCAGCGACTCCACCTCCAGGTCGACGTCGATCTTGCGCCGGCTGAGGTTGTCAATGACCACCACCTCATGGCCCGCATCTGCCAGGTTCACCGCGCAGGGCCAACCGCAGAAGCCGTCGCCACCGAGAACGAAGACCTTCATTGCAACGCCCATTCCGAAAACCCCAGACCCCTGCAGGACGAGCGGATGCTCCGCTTCGCAAGCTACTACAGGCGTTCAGCTTCAGCTCCCTACCCGGCCAACCTCGGGTGAGCTGGAATTGGCGTTTGCCCGTATGGGCAGCCGACCGGCGTGGAAGGCGCTGCGGCCGGCCTCACAGGCCATGGCCATGGCCCGCGCCATCGCCGGGGGGTCTCCTGCCAGGGCAATGGCGCTGTTGATCAGCAGGGCGTCTGCGCCCATTTCCATGGCCTGGGCGGCCTCGCTGGGCACGCCGATACCGGCGTCTACCACCACGGGCACCTTGGCGTTTTCGATGATCAGGGCGATGTTGGCGGCGTTGCGGATGCCCTGGCCCGAGCCGATCGGCGAGCCCAGGGGCATCACGGTGGCGCAGCCAGCCTCTTCGAGTCGCTTGGCCAGGAGTGGATCGGCATTGATGTAAGGCAGCACCGTGAAGCCCTCCTTCACCAGTTGCTCAGCAGCTGCCAGGGTGCCGAATGGATCGGGCAGCAAATGACGAGTGTCTGGAATCACCTCCAGCTTCACGAAGCAGTTGTCCTCCTGGCCTGCCAGCTTTGCCAGCTCCCGTCCCAGGCGGGCCACCCGGATCGCCTCCTCGGCGGTGGCGCAGCCGGCCGTGTTGGGCAGCATCCAGATGCGCTGCCAGTCGATGGCCTCCAGCAGGCCTGCATGGCCGGCAGCCTGGCTCTGCACCCGACGCACGGCAACGGTCACGATTTCGCAGTCGCTGGCGCTCAGGCTGGCCTGCATGGCCGCCAGGCTCGGATATTTACCGGTGCCGGTCATCAGGCGGCTGCGGAAGCTGCGCCCACCGATCACAAGTGGATCCTGGTGGGTGTGCGGTTCGCTGGTGGGAGCGGTGGTGACCACGGGGCAGGGCCAGATCTCGGCAACGGTCCTAGCCTCCCACTAGTCGGTTTTGTTGTTGTGTCTTTCGCCGTTCTTCGTGCTGCCCTGCCTCTGGCGCTGTTGCCAATGGGTTTGTTCCCGGCGCAGGCTGCTACACCCCTGGCCAGTGAGGCCTTTGTGCCTTTTACTGCTCCCGCGGCTGCCAGCGTTGGTGGTGAGTCGCTCAGTGGTCTGGGAGGTGCGGAGACCTTTGATCCAGTTGGCCGGGCCCAGCTGCTGGCCGGGGAGATGCCGCTCGTATGGAGTGGTACTTATCAATCCTTTGATAATTCCCAGATTGTGAGTGCTGAGCTGCGGCTTGCCTCGGTTAAGCCGATGGGCCAGATGATCGACCTGCGCGGCGAACTTACGGTGGGTGGGGTTACCACTCCCGTGCAGGGCAACCTCAATGCCGAATCAGACCAGCTTGACCTGCTGATGCTCTGCCAGTGCGAGGTGTCGGGCCTGGAGATGGGAGGGGTATTTACGGGTCTGCAGGGCCTGCAGTTGTCAGGCTGGCAAGCCCCCCGTCTCACCAGCCGTGGCGGCCGCCTGGA
Source organism: Cyanobium sp. T1G-Tous (assembly GCF_024345455.1). NCBI lineage: Bacteria > Bacillati > Cyanobacteriota > Cyanophyceae > Synechococcales > Prochlorococcaceae > Cyanobium > Cyanobium sp. T1G-Tous. The sequence goes on along the minus strand of NZ_JAGQBD010000001.1, from coordinate 165,050 downwards.
TCTGCGCCCCCTATCAAGTGCAAGTGCTAGCCGCGTCGTTGCACCAACCCGCGGTGCTGCAGTGCGCGGGCTTTGGTGAAGGTTGACTAGATAATCGCTTAGGCCGCCCGATTCAGGCCGGCCTTGCGATCGAGAAGTTTTAGACGTTTGCGGGCGGTTTTGTTGTTGGCGTCAAGGGCAATCACCTGCTCATAGGTCTGCTTGGCCTCTTCCAGCTTCAGCTGCTTTTCTAGGGCGAAGGCAAGATTATTGAGCGCTACCGGGTAGGCGGGCTTGGCTTCCAATGCCAGCCGGTAATGGCGAATTGCCGTTTTGTAGTTGTTTTGAGCGGCCAAGGCAAAGCCCAGGGCGTTTTGAATCACTGCTTGGGCTTCAGCCGGTTCTTTAGCGGCTTCGGCTTTCTTTAGAGCTTGCTTGAGTGATTCGGCGGCTTGGCCGTACAAGCGCTTACGTAATTGCACTGAGCCAAGCTCGTACAACGTGGCCGCGTTTGAGGGTTTAGGGCCCTCGCTACGCTCAAGCTTGGCCAGGGTGACTTCATCTGAGCGCACTCGCCAGATTTGACGGGCCACTACAACAGCAGCGACCCCCAGCAGAACGATCAGCCCAATTAGGTAGGCCTGGGGAAGGAGGGCGTCCAAAAAGACCTACCAGTGGAACTCAGTTTGAAGCAGCACCCACGACGCTGGTGAAGCTGCCGGGGTCGACCACGGCAAGCTGGGCCAGCATTTTGCGGTTGATGCGGACGTCTGCTTTCTTTAGGCCACCCATAAAGCGGCTATAGCTCAGGCCATTGAGCCGAGCTGCTGCGTTGATCCGGGCGATCCAGAGACGGCGGAAGTCGCGCTTGCGACGACGGCGGTCCCGGTAGGCATTGCAAAGCGCCTTCATCACCCGCTGGTTGGCGGTGCGGAAGAGGGAGCCATTGCCGCCGCGGAAGCCACGGGCTAGGCGAAGAATCTTGTTACGGCGTTTGCGGGCAACATTGCCCCTCTTGACGCGTGACATAGCAGTAGATCAGGAAGATAGAAGTGAAAATCGGCCGAGGTCGCGCTCAGGCGTAGGGGAGCATCGCCCTCACGTTGTCCGCATCGCGCTCATCAACAAGAGCCATTGTGCCCAGATGACGCTTGCGCTTCGGGCTCTTGTGATCGAGCAGGTGGTTGAGGAAGGCCCGGCGCCGCAGAAACTTGCCGGTGCCGGTGGCCTTGAACCGCTTGGCGGCTGCTTTGCGGGTCTTGAGCTTCGGCATTTCTCGGGTTGCGGCGGGCACAAACAAGCAGAGTACGACGTGGCAGTGCCCTCCTCCAAGACCCCTCTTTTTAAGCAATGTTTTCAGTCCGGTCCTCTTCGGCCCAATCGTTGTTGCCGTTAGCCGTTTGGGCCAGCACGCTGCTGCTCGCGGGGGGATGTCGGGCCGCCGCACCTCCCAGTTCACCTGGATCCGGCCCTGGTTCCGCGCTGCATTGGCCCGTGCAGCCTCCGCCGGCAGTGGCGGCCACAGCGCCGGTGCTCTGGGTGGCCCTGGCAGCCCATTTGGGTCCGCCTACTCCCTTGGAGCTACGCAGCGCGGCTGGAAACCTCACCCTGCTGAGTGCGACGGGCCAGCGGTTTCAGGCGCCCCGGTTGCAGTTGCACTGGCGCAGGCTGCCGTTGGCCCAGCCCTTAGCGCTGCGCCGTCAGGTGTGGGGGCCCTTTGCCAGCTACGAGAGCGCCCAGGAGGCTGCTGGCCGTTGGCAACTGGCCGGTGCTACGCCAGTGATTGCCCACCCGGCCGAGTGGGAAGTGTGGGCCGCGCCCGATGCCCATGCGCCCGCTGGAGTTAGGCCGCGGCTGGTGGAGCAGCTGCAGCGCGATCGCCTGGTTTTGGAGCTGCGGCGCCCGGATGGCCCGATTCGCCTCGAGGGCCCCTTGCGCTTGGAGGCCCCGGGGGGGCTGCGCTGGCAGGGGGGGGTGTTTGCAGGTCCGTTCCGGCTGAAGGGAGATGCCTACGGCAGCTGGTCATTGGTGGAGGAGGTGCCCTTAGAGCGCTACCTACTTGGGGTTGTTCCCCATGAGATCGGTGCAGGCTCCCCCGCGGCGGCCCTGGCTGCCCAGGCGGTGCTGGCCCGCACCTGGGCCCTGCGCAACCAGGAAAGATTCGTGGTGGATGGCTACCACCTATGCGCCGATACCCAATGTCAGGTGTACGCAGACCCCCGCCAGGCCGGAGCAGCCGTACGCCAGGCGATTGCCACCACCCAATATCAAGTGTTGAGCTGGCAGGGTGCGCCGATTCACGGCGTGTATCACGCCACAAATGGGGGGATTGCGGCCGGGTTTGAGGAGGTGTGGAGTGGGGATGCCCTGCCCTACCTGAGGCCGCGGGTGGATGGTCCGCCGGCCGTTGCAGCCGCTGTGGTTTTGCCGTTGCAGCCGGCCCGGCTCGGAGCGGCCCTGGCGTCTACCGCCCGCGCCTATGGCTTCGACCATCCCCGCTTCCGCTGGTCTCGCCAGCTCAATTCGGCCCAGATTCAGCAGGCCTTGAGCCGCGCTGCCCTGCCCTTGGGCCTGCCGCCCACCCGGCTGGCGGTGCTGGAGCGGGGCCCTAGTGGACGGGTATTGGCGCTGGAAATCCAGGCGCAGGGAGCCGGCGGAGTTCGGCAGAGCGTGGTGCTGCGCCGTGATGCGATTCGCCGCACCTTGCGGAAGTTGCCCAGCACCCTGTTTCTGTTGCGGCCCGACGGCCCGGGTCGCTGGATTTTTGAAGGGGGAGGGTTTGGCCACGGCGCCGGCCTGTCCCAAGCTGGAGCTATCGACTTAGCCCGGCGTGGCTGGAGCCTGGCTCGCATCCTCGATCACTACTATCCGGGCACCAGCCTCCAGTCCCTCAGGGCGTTGCCAGCCATCAGCCCCCTGTCCCAGCCCGGCTCGGCCGCCAGTTCCCCTTAGAGTTCGGCGACTTTCGGGATCGCCATGGCTGCGGGTGGCCGTACCACCGATCACCGTCGCGGCAAGTCGGCCCTGTTCCTGATCGGCTGCGGCTGGGCGGGAATAGCTCCCCATTGGCTGCATGAGTCGCTGCGCCTGCTCCCGGCTCTCACCCTGGCCGTGCTGCTTGGGGGCTACAGCCTGCGCACCGTGTTGCGCCAGGTTTTTGGTTCGGTAGGCAGCTCAGAGCCAGCTCAAGCCGCCGCTGCTCAAGGGGCTGAACCCCTGCCCGCAGTGGACGTGGTGGTGGCGGCCCGCGATGAGCAGGCAGTGATCGGCCGCCTGGTGGAGCGCATTGCTCAGTTGAACTACCCGAAGGGGCAGATGCGGCTCTGGGTAATTGACGATGCCAGCAGCGATCGCACTCCCCAGGTTTTGGCTGAGCTGCAGGAGCGTCATCCTTTTCTGCAGGTATTGCGGCGGGAGCCTGATGCCGGTGGCGGCAAATCGGGCGCTCTGAATTTGGTGCTGCAGCAGCTTCAGGGCCGCTGGATGTTCGTGCTCGACGCTGATGCCGATCTTCAGAGCGACACCCTGGAGCGGCTGATTCCTTTTGCTGAAGCTGGTGGCTGGTCGGCGGTGCAGCTGCGCAAAGCTGAGGTGAATGCCACCGCCAATTGGCTGACCCGGGCCCAGGCCATGGAGATGGCCCTCGATGCCGTGATCCAGCAGGGTCGCTTAGCGCTGGGAGGCGTAGCCGAGTTGCGCGGCAATGGCCAGCTGCTGCGCCGGGAAGCCCTGCTCAGTAGCGGTGGTTTCAACGAGGACACGGTCACCGACGACCTAGACCTCAGCTTCAGGCTGCTGCTCGACGGCCAGCCGATTGGCATCCTCTGGGATCCGCCGGTGCAGGAAGAGGCCGTGCTGAGCGTGGCTGCCCTGTGGCGCCAGCGTCAGCGTTGGGCTGAAGGCGGTTTGCAGCGCTTCTTCGATTACTGGCCCGGCCTGATTTCGGAGCGTCTCAGCGCCAGCCAGAAGCTTGATCTAACCAGTTTCTTCCTGCTCCAATACTTTTTGCCGGTGGTGGCGATTGCCGATTTGATGGGCGCCGTGATTACGGGCACCAGCCCAACCATCTGGCCCCTTTCCTTTGTTGCCTTTGGGCTCTCTGGAGGAGCGATCCTGGCCGGTTGTCGTCGCCCTAGCGAGGGCCCGGCCCTGCCGGCCATGAACGTCTGGAACCTGCTCCTGGGCATTGCCTATTTGAGCCACTGGTTTGTGGTGATTCCCTGGACCACTCTCCGCATGGCCCTGCTTCCCAAGAGCCTGGTTTGGGCCAAAACCATGCACCTCGGCGAGGAGGAAGAGTCCCAAATCGAAGATCCGGCCACCGCCTGATTACCCGTTCCACAATTGTGCTGGCCCCGCTCAGGCAGCCGCCTCCTCTGCATCGCCAGTCAATGCATCGCCAGTTAATTCATCGAGCGGCCCATCAAGTTCAACTACTTCGCCATTGAAGAACTCCGCCAGTCTTTTGGCCTTGTCATCGAGGGGCGCGGCTAAGGGGGGCGCAGTTGCGGCTGGGGCTGCTGGTGTTGGTAGGGGTGCTGGGGCTGGTGCTGGCGTTGGCGGTGGTGGTGCCGGTCTGGGGGTGGCGGCACTGGGGGCGGTGATCGTTGGTGCGGAGCTCTCCCCACCCCCTTCCAATGTGAGCTGGCGCGGGCTGCCTAGGGCCTTAGCTACCGCTGCTTCCAGCAGGGGCAGGCGGCTCTGCACCATGGCCATCCAGTTGCCGGCAACCTGCACCACGGCACGGCGCTCATCGAGGCGCACCAGCCGGGCTTGTTGGGAAAGCAACATTCGCGTAGAAGGCAGCTCCAGGCCCGCCAGGATTTGCTGCCAGAGCTCCGGCAGGTTGGCGGAGCTGGTGGGCTCGACGCTGACTGGAGTTGCAGCTGGAGCCGGCGCTGGAGCTGGGATTGGGGCGGCGGCTGGGGGGGCAACTGCCGCGACCGCCGGTGCAGCTGCGGTGGAGGCTGCGGCAGGCGCTGCGGCAGCGATTGGCTGGGCGGCAGCTACCGGCTCGGCCAGCAGGCCTAATAGCAGCACCTCTAGCCACAGGCGCGGGTTGACGCTGTGGCGCAGCTGCTGCTCGCTGCCCCTTAGCTGGGCCTGCCACTGAAGCAGGCGGGCTTTGCCGAGGGAGCGGGCCAGATCGGGTAGGGCTTGGCGGAACTGGGGCGACACGCTGGTGAGCTCTAGGCGGTCGGGCGCCGTGCCAGCTAGCACCAGATCCCGCAGCAGGCTCACCAACCCCTGCAGCACGGCGGCGGGCTCCCGGCCCCGCTCCAGCAGCTCGCGGCAACCCTCCAGCAGGGCGAGGGGATCGCAGCTGGCTAGGGCACCAGCCAGGGCCAGTAGCTCCTGCTCGGGCACCGCTCCCAGCAGCTCCCACACCGCCGTGGCCTCGATCGGCGCCGGCAGCAGGCTGAGCTGATCGAGCAGGCTCTCCGCATCACGCAGGCCCCCCTGGGCCCGCTGGGCCACCACGTGCAGGGCTTCTGGAGTGATGCCGATCCGCTCCTGCTCGGCGATCCAGCTGAGGTGTTGCTCGAGGGCCTGCAGGGGGATGCGGCGGAAATCGAAGCGTTGACAGCGGCTCAGGATCGTGGCGAGTACCCGCTGGGGGTCGGTGGTGGCCAGCACAAACACCACTCGCGGCGGTGGCTCCTCCAAGGTTTTGAGCAGGGCGTTGAAGGCGGCGGTCGAGAGCATGTGGCACTCGTCCACCACGTACACCTTCCAGCGGGCCTGCACCGGAGCGAAGCGGGAGCGCTCGATCAGCTCGCGGATGTTGTCGACACCGGTGTTGGAGGCGGCGTCGATCTCGATTACATCGAGGGCATTGCCGGCGGCGATGGAGGTGCAGAGCTCGCAGACGCCACAGGGCTCGGGGGTGGGCCCATCGCTGCCGATGCAGTTGAGCGAGCGGGCCAGGATGCGGGCGCTGGAGGTTTTACCCGTGCCGCGAGGGCCACAAAACAGATAGGCCGGTGCAATCCGGCCGGTGCGCAGGGCGTTGCCCAGGGTGGCGGCGATCGCCTCCTGCCCCACCAGCTGGTCGAAGCGCTGCGGACGGTATTTGTGGTGGAGGGGTTGGTAGCTGGAGATCGCCGTTGGGCTCATGAAGCTGAGGCTTGAGATTAGTGGCCCTGGTCCGGTTCAAGCTGGCGCCTTAGCCGCTCTTCCAGTTCTTCCACGGCCGTGAGTTGGTCGGCCAGTTTCTGGGCTGCTAGCCGCAGGCTTTCGAAGCGGTCTTGGCCCCAGCGCGCTTCAGCCTTACCAAGCTCCTGCTCCAATTTCTGCTGCAGGCCTTGGCGCAGCTTGTCGAGTTCGGCCAGGTTGCCCTGGCGCAGCAGCATTCGGGCCGCACTGAGCATGGCCGCTGGCACCCACTGACCGATGGCCAGGGCCCCGAGGCTGCCGGTGTGCAGCAAATCCTCGACCTGGGCGCTGCGATGCCGGCCGGTCTTGCACCAATGGGCGAAGTGTTCGCAGTTGTTGAAAAGCAGGTTGTAATTCTGTTCGCCCAGGCGCCCCATGGCCCGCCGCAGGGTCACGCCGGCCGGGGAGCAGTCGCCTGCTGCATAGGGAACCACCGCTACAGGTTCGCCGCGGCTGAAATCGACCAGGGGGCTGCGCAGGATTTCGCGCCCTTCCAGGTAGTGGGCCACGCTGCCGTCGCCTAGATCGATGCCGTGGTGCAGGAACAGACCGTGCTGGCGCGGCACCTGCAGGTGGTCAGCTGCGGCCATCGTTTCGCGCCCGATCAGGCGCTGGCCTGCTGTGGCGAATCCAGGCTGGTGCTGCCGAGGGGCACCACCTTGCCCTTGCTGCGCTGCTCCACCAGCTCCCGGGTCACGGTGAAGCTCTTGACGTCGTTGCGGGAGGGCAGGTCGTACATCAGGTCGAGCATCAGCTCTTCGACGATGCCGCGCAGGGCCCGGGCGCCGGTCTTGCGGCGATGGGCTTCGATAGCAATCGCTTCAACAGCGCCGGCTTCGAAATCGAGTTGCACGTTGTCCATGCTCAGCAGGGTTTGGAACTGCTTGATCAGGGCATCCCGGGGCTCGGTGAGAATGGCCTGCAGGGCCGGCGTATCGAGGGGCTCAAGCACCGCACTAACCGGCAGCCGACCAATGAATTCGGGGATCAGGCCGTAGCGCACTAGATCTTGGGGCTCTAGATGGCGCAGCACCTCGGCCCCATGGCGATCCTTGCCGCTGCGGGGCCGGCTGCTGCCATCGGCACTGAGGAAACCGATGGAGTTGCGGCCCAGCCGCTTCTGCACCACATCTTCGAGGCCGACGAAGGCACCACCGCAGATAAACAGGATCTGACTGGTGTCGATCTGAATGCATTCCTGGTAGGGATGCTTCCGGCCTCCCTGAGGCGGCACGTTGGCCACGGTGCCTTCGAGCATCTTCAGCAATGCCTGCTGAACCCCTTCTCCGGAGACGTCCCGGGTAATAGAGGGGTTTTCGCTCTTGCGGGCGATCTTGTCGATTTCGTCGATATAGATAATGCCCCGCTGGGCCTGTTCCACATCCTGATCCGCTTTCTGCAGCAGCCGCAGCAGGATGTTTTCCACGTCTTCACCGACGTAGCCCGCCTCAGTGAGGGTGGTGGCGTCGGCCACCGCAAAGGGCACATCGAGCATTTCGGCCAGGGTCTGGGCCAGGAGCGTTTTGCCGCAGCCGGTGGGGCCGATCAGCAGGATGTTGCTCTTGTGCAGCTTGGTGGCTGTCTGGTCGGTTTCGCCCTTGCCATCGCCTTGCCAGGCGAGGCGTTTGTAGTGGTTGTAAACAGCTACGGAAAGATTTTTCTTGGCTTCGTTTTGGCCCACCACCTGGCGGTCGAGAAAGGCCTTGATCTCTTGAGGCTTGGGCACCTCCGCCAGGATTGGAGCTGGTTTGGTTGTTTTTTTGCTGGGGGCCTTACCGCGGCTGGAGTCGGCGGCATGGCGGCCGCTCCCGCCGCCGCTGGCTGTGCCGCTGTGGCCGTCTACCAGCTCCTCATCAAGGATCTCGTTGCAGAGATCGATACATTCATCGCAGATGTAGACACCCGGGCCGGCGATCAGCTTGCGCACCTGTTCCTGCGACTTGCCGCAGAACGAGCACTTCAGGTGGGCGTCGAACTTGGCCATGGGCAGGGGAGTCCTGATTCCAGGATCGACAGGAAATAACGGATCGTCAGCTGACCTTAAGGATCAAACCGGAAGGAATCACTCAGCAGCGGTGGCTGCAGGGGATTCGGTAACGACCCGATCGATCAGGCCGTATTCAACCGCCTCTGCGGGGGAAAGGAAGTAGTCGCGGTCGGTGTCTTCGGTGATTTTTTCGAGGGGCTGACCGGTGTGTTCAGCCATCAGACCGTTGAGAGTGTCCTTGAGAAACAGGATCTCCTTGGCCTGGATTTCAATGTCCACCGCCTGGCCCTGGGCGCCGCCGAGGGGTTGGTGAATCATGATCCGGGCATTGGGCAGGGCTAGCCGCTTGCCCTTGGTGCCACCCGAGAGCAGGAAGGCACCCATGGAGGCGGCCAGGCCGTAGCAGATGGTCACCACGTCTGGGGACACCTGCTGCATCGTGTCGTAGATCGCCAAGCCGGCGGTCACCGAGCCGCCTGGGGAGTTGACGTAAATCTGGATGTCCTTCTCCGGATCCTCGGCTTCGAGGAACAGCAGCTGGGCGACTAGGGAATCGGCCACCTGATCGTCGATGCCGCTGCCCAGGAAGATGATCCGCTCGCGCAGCAGGCGCGAATAGATATCGAAGGCGCGGTCGCCCTTGCCCGACTGCTCCACCACCGTGGGCAGCACCCCGGGGGAGCCACTGGGGCTCCAGCTGCTGTGGACGGGATGGCGAAGGGTGGCGTCGATCACGCGCGGGGAAGCTCTCGGAGGACCAATCTATTGGTCCTGGCTGTGGCTATTGGGCCTTGGCCGGTTTGGCCTTGGCTTTCGCTTTGGCCTTTGCCTGCTCCTCGCCTGCAGCGTCAGGGTCGGCGTCGGCTGGGGTGGCAGCCTTTTCGGTGATGATGCTGTTGGACTCAAGCCACTCCAGCAGCTTGTCGCGCAGCAGGTCGTCAGCAACGGCCAGACGCAATCTTTCAGGATCGATGTTGCCCTGCTGGCTCAGGCCGCGGCTGATCTCCTTGATCTTGGCTTCAAGCTCCTTGGCTTCCACCTCGATCGCCTCGGCGGCGGCGAGGGCCTTGAGGGCCAGGCTGCGGCGCAGGCGCTCCTCAGCCTCGGGCCGGGAGGTGTCCATCAATGAGCGCACCAGGTCGGGGGTGAACAGCTTTTTGACGTCCATGCCCTGCTGGGCGATCTGTCCTGCTGTCTGCTCCACCAGGTTGCGGATTTCCTGTTGAACCAGGGTTTCGGGCAGCTCCACCTCGAGCTCCTCGACTAGGGCGGCGAGCAGGGCGTCGTGGCGGCTGGCCTTAGCCCGGCGCTCGGCGTCGTCCTTGAGCCGGGTTTCCAGATCGCTGCGCAGTTCGGCCAGGGTGGCTTTGTCGCTGGCCTGCTGGGCAAAGGCGTCGTCGAGGGCGGGTAGTTCCCGGCACTTGAGGTCTTTCAGGCTGATCTCGAAGCGCGACTGGCGGCCAGCGGCATCTTCTTGGGGGTAGGTATCGGGGAACTGGCAGTCGATGGTCTTGCTAGCGCCGATAGCCATGCCGATTACGCCCTCGACGAAGCCAGGAATCATCCGGCCCTCCTCCAGCTCGACTTCCATGGCATCGCTGCTGCCACCACTGATGGCCTCGCCGCTATCGACGTAGATACCGCTGAAGCTGAGCACCGCTACATCGCCGCTGGCCGCAGGGCGGCCCTCTACGGGCACCAGGGTGGCCAGCTGCTTGCGCGACTGCTCGATCAGTTCATCGATGCGGGCCGGATCGAAGCTGATTGCCTCGGCTTCAGCCTTTAGCCCTTTGGTGGACTTGAGTTTTGGTGTGGGCTCAACGTCGAGCTCCAGGGTGATGGTGAGGGCGCTGCCGGGCTCAAAGCGTTCCAGCACTACCTCGAAGCCTTCGGTGAGCTCGGGCCGGCCGATGGCTGCCACCATTTCTTGGCTAACAGCATCCCGGAAAGCGGCCTCCACCAGATCCTCTAGGGCGGTGGCCCGGATGCGTAGGGGGCCGATCTGCTGGAGCAGCACGGGCCGGGGCACCTTGCCCTTGCGAAAGCCGGGAAGCTTGATGCTGCGACTCAGCTTGTCCACGGCGGCGTCAAAGCTGGCCTGGCTGCGGCCGCCGGGGATGGCCACCTCGAGGGCCACGCGGCTGCCCGGACGGGGACTGGCCTTTATCGATAGCGGGCTGGCGGCTGGGGCGGCGGCAGAGCTCATGGAAAACAGTTGCAGACCCCGATCCTAGAAAGCGGCCGTTCCGAGCTCTCAGCGCGTATTGTCGTATCGGCGCACGACGAAGGCGATAGGTCCCAAATCAGCAAAGAACGGCTTCGACGACGGCCGGCCTCTTTGTTGCAGCTTTCCGCCCCTAGCTGGCTTGACGTTTGACCCCCAGCTCCGCCACCAATTTTTGATTCCTTTTCCGCTCCCTTGACCGCCGCCCAGACCGTCCCTGCCCCGCCATCTGCCTGCCTGCCCAGCCGCCCCTTGCGGGTTGTGGTGCTCGGTGCGACGGGCGCAGTTGGCCAGGAATTGCTCGAGTTGCTCGCTGAGCGCAACTTTCCTGTGGCCGAGCTGATCCCCCTGGCGTCACCCCGCTCCGCTGGCCAAAGCATTGCCTGGCAGGGCACATCGCTGGCGATCCGCCCCGTGGAGGCACCAGCTTTTGAAGGGGTGGACGTGGTGCTGGCTTCAGCCGGCGGCTCGGTGTCGCGCCAGTGGGCTCCGGTGGCGGCCCGGGCTGGTGCGGTGGTTATCGACAACTCCAGCGCCTTCCGAATGGATCCGGAGGTGCCGTTGGTGGTTCCAGAAGTGAACCCCGAGGCTGCTTTTGCCCATCGGGGCATCATTGCCAACCCCAACTGCACAACAATCCTGCTCACCCTGGTTTTGGCCCCGTTAGCGGCCCGGCGGGCAATTCGGCGTGTGCTGGTGAGCACTTATCAGAGCGCCAGCGGCGCCGGTGCCCGGGCGATGGAGGAGCTGCGCCAGCTCAGCCGCACCGTGCTCGATGGTGGTGAGCCCGTCAGTGAGGTGCTGCCCCACTCCCTGGCCTTCAACCTTTTTCTGCACAACTCGCCGCTGCAGGACAACGGTTATTGCGAGGAGGAGCTGAAGATGCTCAACGAAACCCGCAAGATCATGGGCACGCCGGAGCTGCGACTTTCGGCTACCTGTGTGCGGGTGCCGGTGCTGCGGGCCCATTCAGAGGCCGTAAATATTGAATTTCATGAGCCCTTCCCAGTGCAGGAGGCCAGAGCCCTGCTGGCTGAGGCCCCCGGTGTGGAGCTGCTGGAAAACTTTGAGGCCAACCGTTTTCCGATGCCCACCGATGTGACGGGCCGCGATCCGGTGGCGGTGGGACGTATCCGCCAGGACCTCAGTGACGCCAATTCTTTGGAGCTGTGGCTCTGCGGTGATCAGATCCGCAAGGGTGCGGCTCTCAATGCGATCCAGATTGCCGAGCTGTTGATCCAGGGACCGGCCGCTGGAACTGGACCGGTTTTGCCCGGAGGTGCTGCTTGATCCCTATCCAGCCAGCCACTCCGCCATTTGGCCGCGTGCTGACGGCGATGGTGACCCCCTTTGCCGCCGATGGTTCGGTGGATCTGGGCCTTGCGGCCCAGCTGGCAGAGCACCTGATCAACCAGGGCTCCGATGGAATCGTGGTGTGCGGCACCACCGGCGAATCACCGACCCTCAGCTGGGACGAACAGCACGCGCTTTTAGTTGCCGTGAAGCAAGCGGTTGGGCATCGGGCCAGCGTGCTGGCGGGCAGCGGCAGCAATTGCACCGCCGAAGCGGTGGAGGCCACGCGGCAGGCGGCGGCCCTCGGTGCCGATGGCGCCCTAGTGGTGGTGCCCTACTACAACAAGCCCCCCCAGGACGGCCTTGAGGCCCATTTCCGCGCTGTGGCAGCGGCGGCACCCCAGCTGCCCTTGATGCTCTACAACATCCCGGGCCGCACCGGCACCAGCCTGGAGCCAGCCACCGTGGCCCGGCTGCTCGACTGCCCCAACGTGGTGAGTTTCAAGGCTGCCAGCGGCAGCACCGAAGAGGTGAGCGCCCTGCGGGCCCTGTGCGGCGACCGTCTGGCGATTTACAGCGGTGATGACGCCCTCACCCTGCCGATGCTTGCCGTTGGTGCTGTGGGAGTGGTGAGTGTGGCCAGCCACCTGGCCGGCCCTGAGATCAGCGCCATGGTGCGCGCCTTTTACGCGGGGGATTTGGCCCAGGCCCTGGCTCTGCACGACCAGCTGCTGCCGCTGTGCAAGTCCCTTTTTTGCAGCACCAATCCGATCCCCGTCAAAGCCGCCTTGGAGCTCAGCGGCTGGCCCGTGGGTGCACCCCGTCTTCCCCTGCTTTCCGCCACCACCGACGTGCGACAACGCCTCTCCGAAACCCTGGCCGCCCTGCGTCCTACCTGACGCCAAGGCTTGAGACCAGATCGATTCAGTTTGTTCCTTTTCCCTAAAACTCCTTCTCCATGACCAGTTCCAACGGCAGAGCCCAGGGCACCAGTCAGAGCGCCACCAAGCCGCCCCACCTGAGGGTGATCCCCCTGGGCGGCCTGCACGAGATCGGCAAGAACACCTGCGTGTTCGAGTACGGCGACGACATCATGTTGGTGGATGCCGGATTGGCCTTCCCCAGCGATGGCATGCATGGCGTCAATGTGGTGATGCCGGATACCAGCTATCTGAAGGAAAACCAGAAGCGGATTCGCGGCATGATCGTGACCCACGGTCACGAAGATCACATCGGTGGCATTGCCCACCACCTCAAGAACTTCACCATCCCCGTGATTCATGGGCCGCGCCTAGCGCTGGCCATGCTCACCGGCAAGATGGAGGAGGCCGGTGTGATGGATCGCACCATCCTTCAAACCGTCGCGCCTCGCGATGTGGTGAAGGTGGGCCAGCACTTCTCGGTGGAGTTCATCCGCAACACCCACTCGATGGCAGACAGCTTTTCGCTGGCCATCACTACCCCTGTGGGCACGGTGATCTTCACCGGCGACTTTAAATTTGACCACACGCCGGTGGATGGCGAGACCTTTGATATGGCACGCCTAGCCCATTACGGCGACAAGGGCGTGCTTTGCCTGTTCAGTGACTCCACCAACGCTGAGGTGCCGGGCTTCTGCCCGCCTGAACGCTCGGTTTTCCCCTGCCTGGATCGCCACATCTCCCAGGCTGAAGGCCGGGTGATCATCACCACCTTTGCCAGCTCGATTCACCGCGTCTCGATGATCCTGGAGCTGGCCCTCAAGAACGGTCGCAAGGTGGGTCTGCTGGGCCGTTCCATGCTCAACGTGATCGCCAAGGCGCGGGAGTTGGGTTACATGCGCGCCCCCGATGATCTGTTTGTGCCGATTAAGCAGATCCGCGATCTGCCCGACCGCGAAACCCTGTTGCTGATGACCGGTAGTCAGGGTGAGCCCCTGGCAGCCCTAAGCCGCATCTCCCGTGGCGAGCATCCCCAGGTGCAGGTGAAAAGCACGGACACGATTATTTTCTCGGCCAGCCCGATCCCTGGCAACACCATCTCGGTGGTCAACACGATCGACCGGCTGATGATGCAGGGAGCCAAGGTGGTTTATGGCAAGGGCGAGGGTATTCACGTCTCTGGCCACGGCTTCCAGGAAGACCAGAAGCTGATGCTGGCCCTCACCAAGCCCAAGTATTTCGTGCCGGTGCACGGCGAGCACCGCATGCTCATTGCCCACAGCAAAACTGCCCAGTCGATGGGCATTCCGGCCGACAACATCTTGATCATCGACAACGGCGACGTGGTCGAGCTCAGCCCCGACTCCATCCGCACCGGTGATCCGGTGAAGGCAGGCATTGAATTGCTCGATGCCTCCCGCAATGGCATCGTCGATGCCCGGGTGCTGAAGGAGCGCCAACAGCTCGCTGAGGATGGGGTGATCACCCTGCTTGCGGTGATCAGTACCGATGGTGTGATGGCGGCTCCACCCCGGGCCAACATCCGGGGAGTGGTCACCACTGCTGATGCCCGCAGGCTTTCGATGTGGGCTGAGCGCGAAATCGGCTGGGTGCTGGAAAATCGTTGGAATCAGCTCTGCCGCAACACCGGTGGCAAGGCCCCTGAGGTGGATTGGGTGGGTGTGCAGCGAGAGGTGGAGGTGGGTCTGCAACGCCGCCTGCGCCGCGAGCTGCAGGTGGAGCCGCTGATCATTTGCCTGGTGCAGCCAGCCCCTGCCGGTACGCCGGCTTACAAGGGCCGCGCCGACGCCGAACCCGACAGCCGACCCGCTCCCCGGGGTCGCTCTGCCCGTGATGGAGGTGGCCGTGGCCGCGACGGCGCCGTGCCGGCACCCCAGCGTCAGCTGGTTGCCGTTGGAGCCGCCGCCCCTGCCGCCACGCCTGTGTCTGCTCCTATTGCCGCTGCAGTTGCTGAGGTTTCGGCCCCAGCAGTCCCAGCCCCAGCAGAGCTCGAGCCGGAACCCGCCGGCCGTACCCGCCGCCGCCGTTCAGCCGCTATTGCGGGCTGATCGGCCCCAGCACCAGCTCAGCGGATCACCACTCGCAGCAGCCCCTTGGAGAGTTCGGCTAACTCCTCGGGGCTTGGTCCGCCGACTGGCTCGGCAATCCGTTCTTCACGCCCAGCCAGGGTCTCTTCACTCAAGTCGAACCACAGTTCTTCGGCGGAAGCAGCATCTGCCTGGGCCACCTCGATCAGCTCTGGCTCATTGACCACTTCAACTACCAGATTCGGCACCGGCGCCTGAGCCTCCGCCGCCTCGATGCCGCCAAGTTGCTCCATCCAGGGCATGGCTGAGCCAGCGCTGGTGATTACTGTTCCGCCCGCTACTGGCTCATTGCCGAAGGGGAAGGCTTGGCCTCCACTGCTTGGCGCATTCGAGGCTTGTACCGGTGCAACTTCCAGTTGTGCTGCCTGGCTGGCGCATTGCTCCAGCCCCTGGTCGGCGATATCCCGAAGTACGGGTTCTTGGGTGGCTGCGCGAACGCGGCTGTAAAAACCGGTTGCTGTAGCTCTGTCTTGGTAGCCGTAGAGGTAGGTGTGGCCTAGTAGAAGCTGCAGTCTTTGGCGCAGGGGGTCGGCGGGTTCGTTGGGCAGCTCGAGCAGCAGCTCCTCGCTTAAGCGGGCCACATCGTCCCATTGGCGTTCGCTGTAAACCCGCTCAATGGCCTCATAGCGCTGTTGTAGCGAGTGCGGCGAGGTTGTCATTGCGGCAGCTGGGCGGCGGGATGGTGCAGCCACAGTGTGCAGCGATCCCAGCGCAGCTGCCAACCCGCTCCTAGGTCTGCCTGGCCTGGGGGATGGCCCGGTTGCAGCCGCCGCAATAGTTCTTCGAGTTGCCTGGCTGGGAGCGCCAGCCCGGTGCCTTGCTCAAGCCAGTGATGCAGCAGTTGGCGCTGGTTGGCTACGGCTAGGTCGCCCAACTCCTGGCGCTGCAGTCCTGGTGCCGCATCGTGGCTGGCGACTGTCTTTAGAGATTGCAGGGCCAGATTCACCAATTCGTTGCTGCTCTCCACCTCCTCCACCAGCCTCTCGGCTTGGGCGCTGATCCTCTGGGCAGCGCCGGGATGGAGCTCCTCGAGCACGGGCACCACCTCGGCCCGGATTCGGTTTCGGCTGTAGCGGCGGTTGGTGTTGCTCGGGTCTTGCCACACGGGCAGCTTCAGTTGCTGGCAAAGCCGGGCGGTGTCGGCCCGGGAGAAGGGCAGCAGCGGCCGCGCCAGCGCGATTGGCTCGCATGGATCGGTGGTTGGGCTCGATGGGATGCTGAGGGGGCGAAGGCTGCGCAGGCTGGCCAGGCCGCGGCGATGGCTGCCTCGGGCTAGGTGCAGCAACAGGGTTTCGGCTCGATCGCTGGCGGTGTGGGCGGTCACCACATGGCCCACCCCCAGACATCCGGCCTGCTCAGCCAACTGGCCATAGCGCCAGTGGCGGGCGTCAGCTTCGCTGGTTGCCTCCGGCGGCCTCAGCCAGGGGGAAACGTGCAGCTTGAGCCCTTGGTCGCTGCACCAGCCGGCCAGCTCCGCTGCCACCTGGCCCGACTCCGGTCGCCAGCGGTGGTCGCCGTGCCAGAGGTGCAGGGGCCACTGGTGCAGGCGCTGCAGGTCGCGCAGCAGGGCCAGCAGGGCCATGGAATCTTGACCACCCGAGATGGCCAGCAGCAACGGCGCTCCTGCTGGCAACAGCTCGGGATGGTGCCGCAGGTGGCGATGCAGCCGCAGGTGGTCCGGGCCCCAGCGCGGCCTGGGTGGGAGAATCGATTCACTATTCAAATCTTGCGTTTCCATGGTTGCGAAGTCGCGTCTTGAGCAGCTGCCCTCCGCCCTGCAAGCCGCGCTTGCTGATCGCCGCCTGCTCAAGGTGATCGCTGGCCTCACCAATTTTGATGCTGCCAGTGTGGAGCGGATCAGCCGGGCCGCTGGCCAAGGCGGTGCCGATTTGATCGATGTGGCCTGTGATCCGGAGCTGGTGCAGCTGGCCGCTGCAGTGAGCGGCTTGCCGATCTGCGTGAGCGCAGTTGAGCCCGAGCTGTTTGCCGCTGCTGTGGCTGCCGGGGCGGCAATGGTTGAAATTGGCAACTACGACGCCTTTTATCCCCTCGGTCGCATCTTCGACGCCGCTGAAGTGCTTGAGCTCACCCGCCGCACTCGCAAGTTGCTGCCTGAGGTAGTGTTGAGTGTCACCGTGCCCCATGTGCTGCCCCTCGATCAGCAGGAGCAGCTGGCGGTGGATCTGGTGGCCGCCGGTGCCGACATCATCCAAACCGAGGGCGGCACAAGCGCTAAGCCCTTCAGCGCCGGCAGCCTCGGCTTAATTGAGAAGTCGGCTCCAACCCTGGCCGCTGCCCACAGCATCAGCCGCGCCTTGGCTGCGGCGGACAGTGTTGAAGCGGGTAGTGCTGCACCGGTGCTGTGTGCCTCTGGCCTCTCCGCTGTAACCGTGTCGATGGCAATCGCCGCCGGTGCCGCCGGTGTGGGGGTTGGTTCAGCGATCAACAAGTTGAACGACCCCCTGGCCATGGTGGCCGTCGTGCGCGGTCTACGCGAGGCCCTTGGTAAGCCTGTAGGCGCAATCGTTGTTGGTTGACGCCAAGCTCAGTGGTTTCTGCCTGAACCCATGACTATTTTGCGGCAATGATCACCGCATCTTTTTCATGGGTTCTCTGATGTGGCTATTGCAGTGGCCGATTCGGGCCATTGTGCTGTTGATTGTGGCCTGGCTTCCCTTGGGAGTGGAGGTGAGCAGTTTCCCGATCGCCATGCTTTCCGCTGTGGTGATTGGCTTGCTAGGCACCCTGTTGATCTGGCCGCTGAAACTGCTGCTGGGGCCGGTGTGGGCGGTCACCAGCCTGGGAGGACTGATCAGTCCAGTGAGCCTGCTGTTCAACTGGGCGATCACGGTGGTGCTGTTTGGCCTGGCAGCTTGGTTGATCAAGGGATTCCGCCTCAAAAACGGAGTGGTGAGCGCAATTCTCGGCGGCGTTGTCTATGCCGTGTTGTCGGCCGTGATCCTGCGGATCCTTGGCCTTGATGTCGACTTCACTCGCGCAGCTGCCCTGATCACCACAGCTCCGGTGGTTTGACCCCGAGAATGGGGGCATGGTTCCGTTTGAACTCCACGCCCCTTACCAACCAAAGGGAGATCAGCCCACGGCCATTGCCGGGCTGGTGCAGGGCGTTGATGGGGGCGAGCGCTACCAGACCCTGCTAGGCGCCACCGGCACCGGCAAGACCTTCACGATCGCTAACGTGATCGCCCAGACCGGGCGCCCTGCTTTGGTGCTGGCCCACAACAAAACCTTGGCGGCCCAGCTCTGCAATGAGCTGCGGGAGTTCTTCCCGAATAACGCTGTTGAATATTTCATTAGCTACTACGACTATTACCAGCCGGAGGCATATGTGGCTGTCTCCGACACCTACATCGCCAAAACAGCTTCGATAAACGAAGAGATCGATATGCTGCGCCACTCGGCGACCCGCTCGCTGTTTGAGCGCAACGATGTGATCGTGGTGGCCTCTATTAGTTGTATTTATGGTTTGGGTATCCCCAGTGAATATCTAAAGGCTGCAGTCAAGTTTAAGGTGGGCGAGACCCTGAATTTGCGAGGCTCTTTGCGGGAGTTGGTAAACAACCAGTATTCCCGCAACGACCTGGAGATTTCCCGCGGTCGTTTTCGGGTGCGGGGGGATGTGCTGGAGATCGGCCCTGCCTATGAAGACCGGCTGGTGCGGATTGAGCTCTTTGGTGATGAGGTGGAGGCGATCCGCTACGTGGATCCCACTACTGGGGAGATCCTGCAAAGCCTCGACACAATCAATATCTATCCGGCTAAGCACTTTGTGACGCCAAAGGAGCGGCTGGCGGACGCGATTTTGGCCATCCGCAATGAGATGCGTGAACGGCTCGATGTACTCAACGGTCAGGGGCGGCTCTTAGAGGCCCAACGGCTGGAGCAGCGCACCACCTATGACCTGGAGATGCTTGAGCAGGTGGGCTACTGCAATGGCGTGGAGAACTACGCCCGCCATTTGGCTGGCCGAGAGGCGGGCACGCCGCCGGAATGCCTGATCGACTATTTCCCTAAAGACTGGCTGCTGGTTGTGGATGAGAGCCACGTCACCTGCTCCCAGCTGCAGGCGATGTACAACGGCGACCAGTCGCGTAAGCAGGTGCTGATTGAGCACGGCTTCCGCCTCCCTAGTGCTGCCGACAACAGGCCGCTCAAGGGTTCGGAGTTCTGGGAGAAGGCCCAGCAGACGATCTTTGTGAGTGCCACTCCTGGTAACTGGGAGATGGAGCAGAGCAGTGGCCAGATTGTGCAGCAGGTGATCCGCCCCACCGGGGTGCTCGACCCGATTGTGGAGGTCCGTCCTAGTGAGGGTCAGGTGGATGACCTGCTCGGCGAGATCCGGGTGCGGGCGGAGAAAAACGAGCGAGTGCTTGTAACCACGCTCACTAAGCGCATGGCCGAAGATCTCACCGATTATCTGGCCGAAAATGGCGTGCGAGTGCGCTATTTGCACTCCGAGATTCATTCGATTGAGCGGATTGAGATCATCCAAGATCTCAGGAATGGTGAATACGACGTGCTGGTTGGCGTTAACCTCCTGCGGGAAGGATTGGACTTGCCCGAGGTATCGCTAGTGGCGATTCTTGATGCTGACAAGGAGGGCTTCCTGCGGGCCGAGCGCTCCTTGGTTCAGACCATTGGCCGGGCTGCCCGCCACATCGAGGGCAAGGCCATCCTCTACGCCGACAATCTCACCGATTCAATGGCTAAGGCCATCTCTGAAACCGAGCGCCGCCGCGCCATTCAGCATGCCTACAACGTTGAGCACGGCATCACCCCCACCCCTGCAGGCAAGCGGGCCGGCAATTCGATTCTCACCTTTCTGGAGATGTCACGGCGGCTCAACGACGACCAGCTGGAGGAGGCCACCGAGCAGGCCGAGCACAACAATGTGCCCCTGGATGCCCTGCCGGAGCTCATCCAGCAGCTTGAAGAGAAGATGAAGGGTGCCGCCAAGAACCTTGAATTTGAGGAGGCCGCCAACCTGCGCGACAAGATCAAAAATCTGCGCCAGAAGCTGGTGGGAAGGGCTTAATCAGGGGCCTCGGTCTTGACAGGTGACTCAGTTTCGCCAGGCGACTCAGTGCCCTCGGCCCGATGTTGCGCGATGCCACCCAGTGCAAATGCGGCGTGCACCGCCCGTAGAGCTGCTACCCCATCGGTTTCGGCTACGACGCAGCTGGTGCGGATCTCGCTGGTGGCGATCAGTTCAATGTTGATGCCTGCGTCGGCCAGGCAGCGGAACATGCGGGCCGCGGTGCCCGGGGTGAATGGCATGCCGGCCCCTACGGCGCTGATTCGGGCTATGGCGGGCCCCTCCTCGAAGCTGGAGCCGGGCCATTGGCGCAGTAGGGGCGCCAGGGTCTGTTGCGCCCGCGTCAGATCGTCGCGTTTGAGCACGAAGCTCATATCGCGGCTTGGCCCGACGTGGGTGCGCTCGGATTGCACGATTGCGTCGAGGCTGATGCTGGCGTCGGCCAGGGTGCGGCAGACGGCCGCGGCGGTGCCGGGGCGATCGGGCAGGCGCCTAACTGCGACCTGGGCTTGATCGCGGTCGAGGGCAACGCCGCGAACAGCCGGATCCCCCTGATGGCAGGGCCTGGGATTGCGGCGCAGCTGCTGATCAGGCAGCTCAAAGGCTTCGGCTGCGGCCCGCAGGGCCCGATCCGCCTGGTCTCCAGCCACCAGGCAGCTCACCTTCACCTCGCTGGTAGCAATCAGGCGCAAGTTGATGCCCGAGCGGGCCAGGGTGTCAAACAGCCGGGCAGCTACCCCTGGCCTGCCCATGATTCCGGCGCCCGAGATGCTCAGCTTGGCCAAGCCGGCTTCGGCGCTCAGCTGGGCGCCGCCATCGTTGAGGGTCGCGCCCATGGCGGCCAGCACCTCGCGGCACACCAGCTGGGCCCGGTCGCATTCAGTGGCGGCCAGGGTGAAGGCGATGTCGTTCGAGCTGCCCTCGTGGGTGGCTTGCACGATCAGATCCACGTTGAGACCGGCGGCACCGAGGGCCTCGAACAGCTGGGCTGCCACTCCGGGCCGGTCGGGCACGTGGGCGAGGGCCAGCACGGCTTGGTCTGTTTCGAGTTCGGCGCCATCCACTGGTTTGCCCAGCTCCAGACCTTCATGGCGAATCGGCCTGGGGGCGCCACTGGTGAGCAGGGTGCCGGTCTTCTCGCTCCAGCTGGAGCGCACCACTAGGGGCACGCCGTAGTTGCGGGCGATCTCCACCGCCCGCGGGTGCAGCACCGAAGCCCCCAGGCTGGCCAACTCGAGCATTTCATCGCAGCTCACCTGTGCCATCAGCTGGGCGTCGGCCACCTTGCGGGGGTCGGTGGTTAAGACCCCAGGAACATCCGTATAGATCTCGCAGGTATCAGCGCCCAGGGCTGCTGCCAGGGCCACCGCCGAGGTGTCGGAGCCACCGCGGCCCAAGGTGGTGATCTCGGGGGTGCCGCCAGCGCCACTGCTGGTGCCCTGGAAACCAGCCACCACCACCACCTGACCATCAGCGAGTAAGCGCCGCAGCCGTTCGGTGCGGATCTCCAGGATGCGGGCGCGGCCATGGGCCGATTCGGTGACGATGCCAGCCTGGGTGCCTGTCATCGACACTGACGGCACGCCCTCGGCGTGCAGTGCCATGGAAAGCAGAGCGATCGACACTTGCTCGCCGGTGGCTAGCAGCATGTCCATCTCCCGCTGGGGTGGGTTGCTGCTGATGGCGCGCGCTAGGCCGGTGAGCTGGTCGGTGGTGTGGCCCATCGCTGACACCACAATCACCAGCTCGTGGCCCTGCTCACGGCTGCGGGCGATGCGGCGGGCCACTGCCTGAATGCGCTCCACATCGGCCACCGAGGTGCCGCCAAACTTCTGAACCAGCAGGGCCATGGCGGGGTGCGGCGGTGAGCGTCAGTGAAAGAACGGCTAATTATCCGTCCTGGTTCCTGAGGGGTTGAGCAGGAAGCCGTCGCGGAAGGCATCGCCGGCTTCACTGCCCCGCTTGAGGGCAGCCTCCACTGAGAGCAGCTGGCTGAGCAGGCGCAGAAATACGGCGGGCTGGCGGCCGCGGATCTGCTTTCGCATCACGTAGATCCGTTTTGGATTGCCGATGCCGGCCGCTTTAGCGATCACGGCTACGTCGCTTTCACCTTGCTGGTCGAGCAGGGTGACCCAAAGCCAGCCGCGGATTTGGCTGCTGAGAGCGGCAACGATGCGCAGGGCCGGTTCGTTGGCCTCCAGCAGGGCATCGAGCCGGGCAATGGCGTCGGCTGGCTGGCCAGCCAGCAGGGCATCGCCCACGGCGAGGGAGCTGGTGGCCTGACCGCCCACCAGGGCTTGCACGGCGGCGAGGCTGATGGGATTGGCGTAAAGGCTGAGCTTTTCAAGCTCGCTGGCGAGGCGGGCGCTGTCGTTGCCGATGGCATCGGAGAGGGCTGCAGCTGCGGCTGGCTCGAGCTTCAGCCCCAGCTCCCGGGCCGTGCTGCTCACCAGCTCCACCTGGCCGGCGCCGTCCCAGATGGCTGGCAGGGCAAAGCTTTGCTCGCTGGCCTGGCCAGCCTTCACCAACTTCTGCAGGGCCTTGGTGGTGCGCAGCCGGGCATCCGGCTTGCCGGAACTCACCAGCACCAGATGGCAGCCATCCGCCACCTGGGCTAGGGCGGCCTCGAAACGCTCGGCCAGCTCAGCTGGGCACTGGCTGCAAAACGGACTGCGTTGCAGCACCACCATGCGGCTGCCGGCGCCAAAGGGCGGCGTGCGGGCCTCCTCGAGGGCCTGGGCCGCCTGGCCGGTGTCGTTGCCATCGAGGCGGCTGAGGTTGATGGTGGCCCAGCTGGGATCCACCTGCGCCTGCACCAGCGCCTCTACGGCACGGGTGCGGGCAGCTTCGTCGTCGCCCCAGAGCAGGTGAATGGGCATGGGTGGTGTGCGGGGCTCAGATCCGCAGGGCGCTGAGCACCGGATGCAGCCCAGTCTGGGCCAGGGCCGGATGGTCGGTGACTAGCACCACTGCGCCGGACTGGATGGCAGTGGCAAGTTCGATGGCGCAGCTGTCGTCGAGCTGGGGTTCCTGGCGGCGCAGACGCACGGCCGCAGCAGCGATGGCGCCATCGCTGGGGATCAGTTGCCAGTGGTGGGGATTCTCGAAGGCCTGGATGTAGCGCTGGGCCAGGGCCTCGTCGCCCCGGGCCAGGGGCCCCTCGAGCACTCGCATCAGGCTCAAGCTGCTAACAACCCCAATCCAATACCCAGCCCCTATTCCCTGCATCAGTGGCTCGAGGTGTTTGCCGGCGCCCTTGGCGTCTGCCAGAAAGGCCACCAGCGCGGTGGCATCGAGGGCGATTCGGGAGCCGTGGGCTAGCAGGCGGGGGTTGAAGGCCTCTGTGTGGGGCAGGTTCTGTACAGGTTGTACAAAAGCTGGCGGTGGTGGTGCTGGCCGGGCTGGTTGGCGTTGCTGGGGATCCCAGCAGCCCCTGCCGCTGCCTTGTAGGGCCATCAGGCTCTGGATTTGACGTTGGCGGAGCAGGGGATCAACCGGTGCCCGCCCTGCCAGCGGCACCAGGGCGGCCATGGGGGTGCGGTGGCGCTGGATCACGATTCGTTCGCCGGCCGCCGCTCGCTCCAGCAGTTCCGGTAGGCGGCGCCTGGCCGCTTCGACGCCCATGGTGGTGTCAGGCATGGGTGTGCACGAATCTGTACAGACCGTACATGCTGTACAACCTGTACAGAATTAAGGACAGCGCTGCTGGTGATTGATGCACCGCTCAGAAATGGGTCAACAGACATGGGTCATGAGAAATGGGTCATGAGAAATGGACCAAGAAAAATGAACAAAAAAAATGAATCGAACCATGAGTAATGCTGAAACTGCGGCCTTTCGCGGAGTGCCTTCCCTGGATCACCCGATTTTTTGCGAGAGCTTGCGGCTGATCCGGCAGTTGCCGGGCACGGCGGCGGCGCTGGCGGCGCTCAGCCCCCTGCAGCAGGACGTGTTGCTGCGCCTGATTCACAGCAGCGGCGATCCGGGCCTGGCGGCCGATCTGGTTTGCCCCGCGACCGCCTGTGGCGCCGGCTTGGCGGCCCTGGCTGCTGGGGCGCCAATCCTCACGGACACGGCAATGGCGGCCGCGGCGGTGGCGCCGATGGCGCGGCGCACCTTCGCCAATCAGGTGCGCCGCGTGCTCGATTGGGCCCCCGCCGCGGCCCCGGAGGGTTCCACGCGCACGGCGGCCGGGATGGCGGCGGCGCTGGCCGGGCAGGGTGAGCCAGGCGTGGTGTTGATCGGCAGCGCCCCCACGGCCCTGGAGGTGCTGCTGGAGCTGGTGGCATCAAAAGCGGTGCCGGCGCCGGCCCTGGTGATCGGCATGCCGGTGGGGTTTGTGGGGGTGGCCCAGAGCAAGCGTCACCTGGCTGACAGTGGCCTGGTGCATATGCGGCTCGAGGGCTCCAAAGGCGGAGCTGGACTGGTGGCAGCGGCCTGCAATGCCCTGCTGCGGGCTGCCTGGCTTCAGGCGGCGAGCGCCCCGTCTGGCCCGACTCCCGCCTCCTCTGGCTCCTGATTCACTCGCACGACGCTGTTGGATTCGATGCGGCCCAGCACCTGGCGGGCGCGCAGCACCACCGCGGCGGGTACGCCGGCCAGGCGGGCGGCCTCGATGCCGTAGCTGCGGCTGGCGCCCCCCGGGGCCACCCGGTGCAGGAACACCAGGGCGTCGCCGGTTTCCTGCACCAGCACCTGGGCGTTGGCCACGTTGGGTAGCTGGTCGGCTAGGGCATTGAGCTCGTGGTAGTGGGTGGCGAAGATCGAGCGGGCGCCGATGCCGCCGCCCTCGGCTGGGGTGGCCAGGTGCTCGGCCACGGCCCAGGCGATCGAGAGGCCGTCGAAGGTGGCGGTGCCGCGGCCGATCTCGTCGAGCAACACCAGGGAGCGCGGCGTGGCGTGGTGAAGAATGTTGGCCGTCTCGGCCATCTCCACCATGAAGGTGGACTGGCCGGCGGCCAGGTCGTCGCCGGCGCCGACGCGGGTGAAGATCCGATCGGCGATGCCCAGGCGCGCCGAAGCCGCTGGAATCCAACTGCCCATCTGGGCCATCAGCTGCAGCAGGCCGCTCTGGCGCAGGTAGCAGCTCTTGCCGCTGGCGTTGGGGCCGGTGAGGATGATCAGGTCGGGGCGGGGATCGGAGTCGGGGGCTGCCTCGGGGATGGCACCTAGCACCACGCTGTTGGCGGTGAAGGGCTCTTCCACCAGCAATTGCTCCACTACTGGGTGGCGGCCGGCTTCGATCTGCAGCAGGCGGGCCTCGGGACTGGCGGGGTCGGTGATTTCGGGACAGCAGTAGCCGCTGGTGGCGGCCACCTCGGCTAGGGCCCCGAGGGCGTCGAGCTCGGCCACCAGGCGCGCAGCTGTGCGGATGGCGGCAGCCTGCTCGCCGACCCGGGTGCGCAGGCCGCAGAACAGTTCGTATTCGCGCTGGGCGGCGCGGGCTTTGAGCTGCTGGATGGCGCCCTCGCGGTTGCGCAGGGCTGGGGTGACGAAGCGCTCCTCGTTGGCCAGGGTTTGGCGGCGGATCCAGTGCTGTGGCACCGCCGCCGCCTTGGCCTTGGACACCGCTAGGAAGTAGCCGAAGGTGCGGTGGTACTGGAGTTTGAGGCTGGCGAGGCCGCTGAGCCGGCGCTCCTCGGCTTCCTGCAGGGCCAGCCAGGCGTCCTGGTCGTCGAGTTGGTTGCGCAGCTCATCGAGGTCTGGATCAACGCCGTCGTGGATCAGGCCGCCCTCGGTGAGGGAGAGGGGCGGGGTGTCGAGCAGGGTGTGGCGCAGGTCGGCGGCGAGGGTGTCGAGCTCGGGCCAGGGGCGGGCCAGGGCCTGCAGGGGGGCGCTGCTGGCTTGGGCGAGCTGGCCAGCCAGCTGGGGCAGGCGCTCCAGTCCATCGGCCAGGGCCACCAGATCCCGGGCCGAGGCGCTGCCGGCGCCGGCCCGGCCCGCCAGGCGCTCCAGGTCGCCCATCGGGCGCAGCAGGCGGCGCAGGGCCAGCCGTAGGCCGCGATTGGCCACCAGCTCACTGACGCCGCCCTGACGCTCGAGGATCGCCGCGCGCTCCACCAGCGGCGCCTGCAACCAGCGGCGCAGGCAGCGGCCGCCCATGGCGGTGTGCGTGCGATCCAGCGCCCAGAGCAGGGAGCCGTGCACGCTGCCGCCCAGCTGGGTTTTGGTGAGCTCCAGGTTGCGGCGGGTGGCCGCATCGAGCACCAACTGGTCGCCCGCCTGCCAGGTGGTGGGCGGATCTAGGGGCACCCGGGCCTGGCTGGTGTCGTCGAGGTAAGCCACCAGGCCGCCCGCCGCGCGCAGGGCCAGCGGCGCTTCGCCGAGCCCCAGGCCATCGAGGCTGGCCAGGCCGAAGCGCTGCTTGAGGGTGGCGGATGCTTCCGGTGCCTCAAAGGGGGTGCGGGGCAGGGGCGTCAGCCGCAGGGCCTCGGGGCACCAGGTGGGGCTGGGGCTGGCGCTGGCACTGGCGGTGGGCCAGAGCACCTCGGCGGCCTCCACCTGCAGCAGCTCCTGGTGCAAGCCGGCGCTGCCGGCCCGCTCGGTGACCCGGAATTCACCGGTGCTGACATCGGCCACCGCCAGGCCCCAGCACGCGCCCTCCATCACCACGGCGCAAAGCCAGTTGTTGAGGCGGGCCGCCAGCAGGCCCTCTTCAAGCACGGTGCCGGGGGTTAGCACCCGGGTGATGCCGCGCTTGAGCAGTTCGCCTTTGGCCGGGGTGCTTTCCAGTTGGTCGCAGAGGGCGACGCTGAGGCCGCGGCGCACCAGCTCAGCGCAGTAGCGCTCGGCGGCATGGTGGGGAATGCCCGCCATCGGCACCCGACCGACCGCTTTGCCGCCCTCCTTGCCGGTGAGGGTGAGCTCCAGGAGGCGCGAGAGGGTGATGGCGTCTTCGAAGAAGCACTCGAAGAAGTCGCCGAGGCGGTAGAGCAGCACCCGATCGGGATGGGTGGCCTTGAGCTCCACGTAGTGACGCAGCATCGGCGTCAGCTGCTCGGCGCTCACCAGGCTGTGGTGGTGCCAGGGGGGCAGGTCGGAGTCGGGGCTTGAGCTTGCTGTGGTTGCCGCCGGTGGGGCAGCTGGGGCGGCTTGGCGCTGACGGCTGCGGGGCCGGGTTGGGCCGGGCTCGGGTGCGGGTTGGGGTTGAGGTTCCTCGGCCAGGCCCAGGGCGGCGGTGAGCGAAAGCTGTTGTTCGGCTTCCGCGGCCACGGCCCTTTCCTGGTGAGGTTGGATCGTAGGTCGACTTGCCGGTGGGCTTCATGTTGTGAAGCGGGGCCCCGGCTGACCTGGGTCTGCGTGTGAGAATCTCGCAACCGATCGGCGTGTAGCCGCTGCTAATCCATGCAGATCCTCAACACCCTCACCGTTTTGGCTCTGGTGGTGCTGTCGTTCGCCTTGATTGTGGCGGTGCCGGTGCTGTACGCCAGCAGCGAAGATTCAGGTCGCTCCAATCGCCTGATCCTGCTTGGCGGCCTCGCCTGGGTGGCCCTGGTGCTGCTCAACTGGGGCATGAGCATCTTTGTGGTCTGAAGCGTGGCGATTTTTGAAGGGCGGTTCACCGACACTGCTGGTCTGCGTATCGCGGTGGTGGTTGCCCGTTTCAATGACCTGGTTACCGGCAAGCTGCTGAGCGGCTGCCTCGACTGCCTCTCGCGCCACGGCGTTGACACCAGTGATGCCAGTGCCCAGCTGGATGTGGCCTGGGTGCCCGGCAGCTTTGAGATCCCCCTGGTGGCCCAGCGCTTGGCGGCCAGCGGTCGCTATCAGGTGGTTATCACCCTGGGTGCGGTGATTCGTGGCGACACCCCCCATTTCGATGTGGTGGTGGCCGAGGTGAGCAAAGGCGTGGCTGCCGTGGCCCGCGACACCGGCGTGCCGGTGATCTTCGGGGTGCTCACCACCGACACCTTGCAGCAGGCCCTAGAGCGGGCCGGCATCAAGAGCAATCTGGGCTGGAACTACGGCTTGCAGGCCCTAGAGATGGGCAGCTTGATGGCGGCTATTCCCGACTGAGAGTGCCGGGTAGTTGGTTTTGAGTTGGACGACTTTGCGATGGTGCGCCACCGCCGGCGCTATTCGCCTGGCATTGCCGCCCTGCCTCTTTTGTTGGAGCTCCATACGGGATCTGGCTGAGGCTGCTGGCGCGCTTTTTTATCCGGTTGAAACCCCTGAGCCCCCTGAAACTCCTTGTTTCACCAGTAGGGCCTGGGGGGCTGCGTCGCGGAAGCCCAGCTGCTCGTAGAAGCCGGCGCTGTTGGTGGTCATTAGGTAAACGCGCTCGACACCCCGCAGGGCCGGGGCGGTCAGCAGGGCCTCCACTACCCGGCGGCCGAGTCCCTGGCCGTGCAGGTCGCCGGCCACCACCACATCCCAGAGCACGGCGCGATAAACGCCGTCGCTGCTAGCTCGGCCGAATCCCACTAGGCGCTTGCCCTGCCACAGGCTCACCACCACGCTGCTGCTGGCGAGCAGCCTGCGCAGTTGGGTGTGGCTGCGCTCTTGGGCCCAGAAGGCGTGCTTGTTAAACAGGCGCTGCAACTTCCATAAGCCGCGGCTGGGCCGCAGGCCCGGGCCGAGGCCGAACCAGCGCAGGCCAGGGGCGCCAGGTGCGTGGATCAGGAGGCGCAGTGCTGCCATGGCAGCATTCTCCCAGCGGAGCGTTCCCTATGACCCGTAAGGGAATTATTTTGGCGGGAGGCAGCGGCACTCGGCTGCATCCGATCACGCAAGCGGTGAGTAAGCAGCTGCTGCCGGTGTACGACAAGCCGATGATCTATTACCCGCTCAGCACGTTGATGCTGGCTGGAATACGGGAGGTGCTGGTTATCAGTACGCCCCATGATTTGGCATCTTTTGAGCGTTTGCTGGGAGATGGCAGCGCTTGGGGCATGGAGATTCGCTATGCCGTTCAGCCGAGTCCGGATGGGTTGGCTCAGGCGTTTTTGATCGGCGCTGATTTTTTAAGTGGTGCGCCGGCGGCACTGGTGCTGGGCGACAACCTCTTCCACGGCCACGATTTGATTCCCCAACTGCAGGCCAGTAATGGCGGAGGGGCTGGAGCCACGGTGTTTGCCTATCCGGTGCGGGATCCCGAGCGCTACGGGGTGGTGGAGTTTGCGCCGGATGGTCAGGTGCTGAGCCTGGAAGAGAAGCCAGCGCAGCCCCGTTCGCGCTACGCGGTGACCGGCCTTTACTTCTATGACGATTCTGTGGTGGATCGAGCTCGCCAAATCCAGCCGTCGCCACGGGGAGAGCTGGAGATCACCGATCTCAATCGCCAATACTTAGAGGAGGGGTTGCTGCGGGTGGAGCTGATGGGCAGGGGTATGGCTTGGCTGGATACGGGCACCTGTGATTCGTTGCATGAGGCCGGCAGCTACATCCGCACCCTGGAGCACCGCCAGGGCCTGAAGGTGGGCTGCCCGGAGGAGGTGGCCTGGCGTCTGGGCTGGATCAGCGCTGAGCAGCTCGCCGGATTAGCGGGGCCGCTGCGCAAGAGTGGCTACGGCGACTATTTGCTGCAATTGCTGGAGACTTCAGATGCAGGTTGAGCAGCTGAGTACAGCCTCCGGTGTGGTGATTGAGGGTCCGCTGCTGATCACGCCCCAGATTTTTGGCGATGGGCGGGGCTTTTTCTATGAGAGTTGGAACCAGCGCCGCTTTGATGAAGCAGTGGGCTGCCCCACCACCTTTGTGCAGGACAACCATTCGCGCTCTTGCCGCGGGGTATTGCGCGGCCTGCACTACCAGCTGGAGCCAGAACCCCAGGGAAAACTGGTGCGCTGCCCGGTGGGTGTGATTTTTGATGTAGCGGTAGACCTGCGCCGCAGTTCCGCCACCTTTGGCCAGTGGGTGGGAGCGGAGCTCAGCGCTGACAATCAGCAGCAGCTGTGGGTGCCGGTGGGCTTTGGCCACGGCTTCCTAACCCTCAGCGAGAGCGCTGAGGTGCTCTACAAGGCGAGCGGCTACTGGAGCAAGAGCTGCGAGCGCTCCCTGCGCTGGAGCGATCCTGATCTCGCCATCGCCTGGCCCCTGGAAGGCATGGAACCGTTGCTGGCGCAGAAGGATGCTGATGCCCCTGAGCTTGCGGCAGTGATGGCGGCTGGGGAGGTATTTGCGTGAAGGTACTGCTCACCGGCGCTGCCGGCCAACTGGGTCAGGCGCTGCGCCAGCAGGTGCCTGCGGGAGTGGAGCTGATCGCCACCTGCCGCAGCGGTGGCAATGGTTTGCTGGCCCTGGATCTGGCTGATGCCGGCGCCTGTCGCGCAGCCATCCGTGATCACAGGCCCGATTGGGTGCTCAACGCCGGCGCCTACACGGCGGTGGACAAGGCCGAAAGCGAGCCAGAACTGGCCTTGGCGGTAAATGGCGGCGCCCCAAGGGCCTTTGCCGAGGCGCTGCTGGAAACGGGTGGACGCTTGCTGCAGGTGAGCACCGATTTTGTTTTTAATGGCAGCCAGGGCAGCCCCTATCGCCTGGAGCAAAAGCGCGATCCCCTTGGGGTTTATGGCTGTAGCAAGGCCGCTGGCGAGGAAGCGGTGGAGCAGCTGCTGGGCCCCGCTGCTGGCGGCGTAGGGGCAGGGCGGGGAGTGATTTTGCGCACCAGCTGGGTGATGGGGCCGGTGGGCAAGAACTTTGCCCTCACCATGCTGCGGCTGCACCGGGAGCGCCAGCAGATCGGCGTGGTGGAAGACCAGGTGGGTTGCCCCACCAGCACCCATACCCTGGCGGCGGCTTGCTGGCGGGTGATAAGCGCTGGCATGAGCGAGCCGGTGCTGCATTGGAGCGATGCGGGAGCCGCTAGCTGGTTTGACGTGGCTGTGGCAGTGGGCGAGTTGGCTCAGGAGCTGGGGCTCTTGGAGCAGCCTGCTCTTGTGAATCCGCTCACTACGGCGGAATATCCACTGCCGGCTAAGCGGCCCAGTTACTCGCTGCTGGATTGTTCAGGCAGCAGGCGGCTGCTGGAGCTTGCTCCCACGCCTTGGCGGCAGGCGCTGCGTCAACTTCTCGTAACCCTCCTATGACCAACCCACCCGACGTTTCAGCGCTCCTGGCCGGCCGCCGCCGCATCCTGGTGACCGGTGGGGCCGGCTTTATCGGCGGGGCGGTGGTGCGCCGGCTGCTGAGCGAAAGCGAGGCGCTGGTGTTCAATCTCGATAAATGTGGCTACGCCAGCGACCTCACCAGTATCGAGGCGCTGCCGCAGGCGGAGGCACGCCACCAACTCCTCAAGGTGGACCTCACCGATGCGGCGGCTACAGCAGCGGCGGTGCAGCAGGCCGATCCCGACCTGGTGCTGCACCTGGCGGCCGAGAGCCATGTGGACCGCTCGATCGAGGGGCCGGGGGCCTTTATCGAGAGCAATGTGAGCGGCACCTTTCAGCTGCTGCAGGCGGTGCGGGCCCACTGGGAAGGTCTGAGCGCTGAGCGCAAGGCGGGTTTTCGTTTTCATCACATCAGCACCGATGAGGTGTTCGGCTCGCTGGGGGCTACGGGGCGCTTCTCGGAGAGCACCCCTTACGACCCACGCAGTCCCTATTCAGCGAGCAAGGCGGCCAGTGATCACCTGGTGAGCGCCTGGCACCACACCTATGGCCTGCCGGTGGTGCTCACCAACTGCAGCAACAACTACGGCCCCTGGCAATTTCCCGAGAAGTTGATTCCGGTGGTGATCCTCAAGGCAGCGGCTGGCGAGCCGATTCCGCTTTATGGCGATGGCGCCAACGTGCGCGACTGGCTCTATGTGGAAGACCACGTGGATGCGCTGCTGCTGGCGGCAACCCAGGGGCAGCTGGGCCGCAGCTACTGCGTGGGAGGCCATGGGGAGCGCACGAACAAAGAGGTGGTGGAAGCGATCTGCAACGCGCTCGATGAGCTGCGCCCGGCCGGCGCCCCCCACGCGCGTCTGATCACACCGGTGACGGATCGCCCTGGTCACGACCGGCGGTACGCGATTGATCCAACCCGGATCAGCAACGAGCTGGGCTGGCAGCCGCGCCACAGCTTTGAGGAGGGTTTGGCAGCAACGGTGCGCTGGTATCTGGAGCACCACAGCTGGTGTGGGGCTGTGCGCGAGCAATGCGGTTATAGCGGTGCTCGCCTGGGCCTTATTTCTGGTGGCTGATCACGGTTCAGCGGTGTTGGCCTTCTGTGCTTCTCAGTAGGCTGACTGCAGCGCTGATTAGCTTTCTCCATGCTCAAGCTCCTGCTGGGTGACCCCAATGCCCGCAAGCTGAAGCGTTACCAGCCGATCGTTTCCGACATCAACCTGCTCGAGGAGGAGATTGCCCCCCTCTCCGACGATGAGCTGCGCGGCCTTACGGGTGAGTTCCGTCAGAAGTTGGAGCAGGTGGCTGGCAATGCCGCCAAGGAGCGGGCCCTGCTTGATGAGCTGCTGCCCCAGGCCTTTGCCGTGGTGCGTGAGGCGGGCAAGCGGGTGCTGGGCATGCGCCACTTCGATGTGCAGCTGATCGGCGGCATGGTGCTGCACGACGGCCAGATCGCCGAGATGAAGACCGGCGAGGGCAAAACCCTGGTGGCCACCCTGCCCGCCTACCTCAACGCCCTCACCGGTCGGGGCGTGCACGTGGTGACGGTGAACGACTACCTGGCCCGCCGCGACGCCGAGTGGATGGGTCAGGTGCACCGCTTCTTAGGGCTATCGGTGGGCCTGATCCAGCAGGAGATGGCGCCAGCAGCCCGCCGGGCCAACTACGCCTGCGACATCACCTACGCCACCAACAGCGAGCTGGGCTTCGACTACCTGCGCGACAACATGGCCAGCGACATCGCCGAGGTGGTGCAGCGCCAGCCCAACTACTGCGTGATCGATGAGGTCGATTCGATCCTGATCGATGAGGCCCGCACGCCGCTGATCATCTCCGGCCAGATCGAGCGCCCCCAGGAGAAATATCGCCGGGCCGCCGAGGTGGCTGAGCTGCTGGAGCGTTCAGCCGAGCTGGGTAAAGACGGCATCGACCCTGAGGGTGACTACGAGGTCGACGAGAAGCAGCGCAATGTGACCCTCACCGACGAGGGCTACGCCAAGGCCGAGCAGCAGCTTGGCGTGAGCGATCTCTTCAACCCAGAAGACCCTTGGGCCCACTTCATTGGCAATGCCCTCAAGGCCAAGGAGATGTTTGCCCGAGACGTGAACTACATAGTGCGTAACGGCGATGCGGTGATCGTTGATGAATTCACCGGCCGGGTGATGCCGGGGCGGCGCTGGAGCGACGGCTTGCACCAGGCGATTGAGGCCAAAGAGCAGCTGGAGATCCAGCCCGAAACCCAAACCCTCGCCTCAATCACCTACCAAAACTTCTTCCTGCTCTACCCGCGCTTGGCCGGCATGACCGGTACCGCCAAAACCGAAGAGGTGGAATTCGAGAAAACTTACAAGCTCGAAGTGGCAATCGTGCCCACCAACCGGGTGCGCTCCCGCTCCGACTGGACCGACCAGGTGTACAAAACCGAAACGGCCAAGTGGCGCGCCGTGGCCCTGGAAACCGCCGAGGTGCATAAGGGCGGCCGGCCGGTGCTGGTGGGCACCACCAGCGTGGAGAAATCGGAGCTACTCAGTGCCCTGCTGGCCGAGCAAGACATCCCCCACAACCTGCTCAACGCCAAGCCCGAAAACGTGGAACGGGAGGCCGAGATCGTGGCCCAAGCAGGCCGGGCCGGTGCCGTAACCATCGCCACCAACATGGCGGGCCGTGGCACCGACATCATCCTGGGCGGCAACAGCGATTACATGGCCCGCCTCAAGTTGCGCGAGGTGCTGCTGCCCAAGTTGGTGCGCCCTGAAAACGAGCACAGGCCCATCCCCTCAGCCAAAGCTGCCCGTGAGGCTCGCAGTTTGGGGAGCCTCTATCCCTGCAGCCTCAGCGAAACCAGCGAGCAAGAGCTGGTCACCCTCGCCAAATCCCTCGTGAATGCCTGGGGCGACCGGCAGCTCACCCTGCTCGAGTTGGAAGACCGCATTGCCCAGGCAGCTGAAAAGGCCCCCAGCGAGGACCCCCAGATCCAGGCTCTGCGCGACTGCATCGCCCAGGTGAAGGCTGAATACGACGCCGTGGTCAAGCAGGACGAGCAGCAGGTGCGCGAGGCCGGTGGCTTGCACGTGATCGGCACCGAGCGCCACGAATCCCGCCGCGTTGACAACCAGCTGCGCGGCCGCGCCGGCCGTCAGGGTGACCCGGGCTCCACCCGCTTCTTTCTGTCGCTTGAAGACAATCTGCTGCGCATCTTTGGCGGCGACCGAGTGGCCGGCCTGATGAATGCCTTCCGGGTGGAGGAAGACATGCCGATTGAATCGGGCATGCTCACCCGCTCGCTGGAAGGGGCCCAAAAGAAGGTCGAAACCTACTACTACGACATCCGCAAGCAGGTATTCGAGTACGACGAGGTAATGAACAACCAGCGTAAAGCCGTTTATACTGAGCGGCGCCGAGTGCTCGAAGGCCGGGAGCTAAAGGCCCAGGTGATCGGCTACGGCGAGCGAACCGTAGAAGACATCGTGGAGGCCTACGTCAATCCCGAGCTGCCGCCGGAGGAGTGGGACCTCACCCGCCTGGTGGAGAAAACAAAGGAGTTTATTTATATCCTGGAAGATCTCACCGCAGACCAGCTCCAGGGTTTAGGGGTAGAGGAGCTAAAGGCCTTCCTGCAGGAGCAGCTGCGCAACGCCTACGACATCAAGGAGGGCCAAGTTGAGCAGCAGCGCCCTGGCCTGATGCGGGAAGCGGAGCGCTACTTCATTCTCCAGCAGATCGACACCCTCTGGCGTGAGCACTTACAAGCAATGGATGCCCTGCGCGAGTCGGTGGGTCTGCGCGGCTATGGCCAGAAAGATCCCCTAATTGAATATAAAAATGAGGGCTACGATATGTTCCTCGAGATGATGACCCAGATGCGCCGTAACGTGATCTACTCGATGTTCATGTTCCAGCCGGCGCCGGCACCCCAGGGGGCGACTGCTTAATCGCAGCTGCCCCTGAGTTCAGCTGGTGATGCCAGGGTTGTCTCCCAAGAACTCCAGGATTTCGCGGTCTTTGAGGTTTTGAGCGGCCCCGGTGCAGGGCTCCAGCAGGGGGCGGCCGGCGGCCAGCTCCCGCAGGCAGCCCTGGGTGCGGGCTAGTTCCATTTCCAACACGTCGATGCGCTCCATCAGGTTGCGGATCACATTCGCTTCCGTGTCGGGCAGGGCTGAGTGGGCTAGGGGGTCGATGCGTACCCCGCTCTGATGGATCACCCGGCCCGGGATGCCCACCACCGTGCTGTCGGCTGCCACATCGCGCAGCAGCACCGAGCCGGCGCCGATGCGGGTGTTGGCGCCCACGGTGATGGCACCCAGCACCTTGGCGCCGGCGCCTACCACTACGTTCTCGAGCAGGGTCGGGTGGCGCTTGCCGTGGGCTTTGCCGGTGCCCCCCAGGGTTACGCCCTGATAAAGCAGGCAGCGATCCCCGATTACGGCTGTTTCGCCCACCACTACCCCCATGCCGTGGTCGATGAACACGCCGTGGCCGATCCGGGCGCCGGGGTGGATTTCAACTCCGGTTGCCAACCGCCCCACCTGGCTCAGCAGCCGCGCTACCAGGGGCAAGGGCGGCAGTTGCCGCCCCCAGAGCCAATGGCTGAAACGGTGCAGGGTCAGGGCGTGCAGGCCCGGGTAGCAGAGCAGGATTTCCAGCGTGCCTCGGGCCGCAGGATCTCGCTGCTTGATGATTGCCAGGTCGGCCTGCAGTGCCTTGAGCATTGAGCCATCCTGCCGGAGCCAGGGGCGCCTGGCTGGGGTTTGCCCAGCGTTTGACCGAGGGGCACCCTGTCATGCATGATCTTCAAACCGGCAACGCCGGTAATTGCGGATGTAGCTCAGTGGTAGAGCATCTCCTTGCCAAGGAGAGGGTCGAGAGTTCGAATCTCTTCATCCGCTTGAATTAACTGGTCCTTTGGTTCACTGAGCCAGTAGGCCGATTTCTTTGCGCAGGCCGTCGATGGTGGCGGTGCCTAGGTAGCTCTGGGCGCAGTGCACTACCGGCATCCGTATTAGTTGGGCCCTGTTTTGGCGCAGGCTCTGCTCCACCAGAGGCAGGCTGGGGCGGTCGCAGAGCACGTGGCTGGCGGCCCGCAGCAGGGCCAGCAGGCGGCTGCCGGTGTCGGGGTTGGCGGTCATCACCAGCAGCTCGTTGCCGCGCATGCTGTGCAGGATCACCTCGGCGGCCCTCAGGATGCCTGGGCTGATGCTCACCAAGCCCACGCAGCTGCCCTGGCGCAACTCCTTGAGCAGGTCGAGCTCGTGGCGAAAATCGTTGAGATCAACGGCCACCGCCCGCACGCCGTGCTGCTTGGCAATCTCCTCCACCGGCTGTAGGAAGTAGCGGCTGGTGACCACCGTGCCGTTGTTGGATTCGGTGAGCACCGCCGCCAGCTCCTCCATCGGCACCACCTCCACCGGCACCTCCAGGCTGGGGCTGAGCTCCTCGGCGATCAGCATCGATGCGCCGATGTCCTCGCGGGGGGTGCTGACCAGCACCCGGGCGCCGCAGCGCAGGCGCCAGTCGATCTCGCGGGTGAGCAGGTCGCGGCCCTGCTGCAGGGTGCAGCCGGCATTGAGTAGGCCATCGACGCTTTGGCGCACCTGACGGTCGATGTCCGGTAGGGGCCTGCCCCTGGGGCCCGGCGGCGGCTTGATTTCCCGCGGCTTTTGCTGGTCGCGCACATAGATGCCAGACCCAGCCATCGCCTCAACGACGCCGTCGGTTTCCAGCTGGCGATACACCTTGCTGATCGTGTTGCGGTGCAGGCCTGTTTGCATCGCCAGCTGCCTGGTGCTGGGCAATCGGTGCCCCGGCGGGTAGTGGCGGGCCGCAATGGCGAAGCAGATCTGGTTGTAGAGCTGCGTCGACGCCGGGATGTCGCTTTCCTGCTGGATGTGGAATCGCACGCCGGGGTTGGGCCAATTGGGCTGGTGGCCACCATAAAGAGGCTTGGCCCTGGGGACAATCCCCCTGTTGGCATAAGCGCGTGTGCCGGTTGGGGGAGTGCGGCTGCTCTGGCTGGTTTGAGTGGTGTGCGTAAGAAAAGTTCCTGAATTCTGTACGGCCTGTACAAAACTCTGGACACAAGCTCAATGCCCCAGCGCTTCCGCTTTTTCTGCCCGCAGGTTTAGCTGGCTGTTTCGGCTGCGGCTGCGGCCTTGCTGTTGCCCTTTGGAGCGGCGGCCTTGCGGGGGCTCAGGAACATGATCATGTTGCGGCCTTCCCGCTTGGGGGGCTGCTGGATCTCGGCGTTGTCCTCGAGGTCCTTGGCCATGCGGTAAAGCAGCACTTCAGCCAGGGCTGTGTGCTGGATTTCGCGGCCGCGGAAGATCACGGTGCACTTCACCTTGTCGCCGTCCTTAAGGAAGCGCTGCGCCTGACCGATCCGCACTTGATAGTCGTGCGAGTCGATCTTGTAGCGCATCTTCACCTCTTTTACTTCCGTCTGATGCGACTTCTTCTTGGCTTCTTTGGCCTTCTTTTCCTGTTCAAACTTGTATTTGCCGTAATCCATGATCCGGCACACCGGCGGATCGGCCTTCTCGCTCACCAACACCAGGTCGAGCTCGCGGTCCTTGGCCACTTCAAGGGCCTCCTCGCGGGTGATCACCCCCAGTTGACTGCCATCGGCATCCACCACCCGCAGGTTGGGGTAGCTGATGCGGTCGTTGATGTTGGGCAGCTCCCGCACGGGAGCACGGCGGTCAAAACGGGGACGTGGAGGCATTCAGGGGTGTGAAGGATCGCGAAATCGCTAACGCTTCACCCTAGTCCGCGCTCGACCACTTGCAACGCCTGAGCCAACTGCCCCTCGGTGCTGCGCTCTTCCAGCCAGATCGGCGCATGGCGCCGCCTAAACCAGGTGCGTTGCCGTTTGGCGAATTGGCGGGTGCGCTGCTCGCAAAGGGCGATCGATTCAGTTTCGCTGAGCTCGCCGGCCAGCTGCCGCCTCGCTTCGCCATAGCCGATGGTGTTGAGCAGGGGCAGCCCAGCCCCGTAGCGCTTGATCAGCGCTTCGGTTTCAGCTACCAGCCCCGCAGCAAATAGGCCCCGGGTACGGCTGGCAATGCGGGCTGTTAGGTCGGTCGGGTTTAGGCCCAGCTCCAGCACCCGCCAGGGCGGCGGCGTGGCCCCCTGCTGGCTGGAGAGGGGCCGCCCTGTGGCATAGAGCACCTCCATGGCCCTTTGGGTGCGCACGGCATCGGCGGGGGCGATGCGGGCGGCGGCCACCGGATCGCCCTGGCGCAGCAGCTGGTGGCAGAGGGGCTGGCCGAGGGCTGCCAGCTGGGCGCGCAGCTGGGGTTGGGGTGGCACCGCTGGGGGCTCCAGCCCCTGGGTGAGGGCCTGAAGGTAGAGGCCGCTGCCGCCAGCCAGCAGGGCCAGGGGCTTGCGGGCAAGTTCGGCCTTGAGCTGGTCCTCGGCGATGGCCCGAAACTCCTGCAGGTTCATCGGCTGGTCGGGATCGCGCAGATCCAGCAACTCGTGGCGCGCCTGCCCCCGCTGGGCGGCCGTGGGCTTGGCGGTGCCCACGTCCATCTGGCGGTAGAGCTGGCGCGAATCCACGTTGAGCACCGCTAGATCCAGGGTCTGAGCCAGGGCGATCGCCAGGTCTGTTTTGCCGCTGGCCGTTGGACCCAGCAAGACGATGACGAGCGGTTGGCCTGCGGACTCAGTGGGGCTCATGGGTCCACCTTGCCAGGGGGTGTCAGCCCGGGTTGGCGGTGGTAAATTGCTTATTGCAAAAGGGCTTTTGGGCTCGTTTGCGCCTTACTTGCCCCGGGATTTCGCCGTCCTGTGCCGAATCCCTGGGGAGACCTTCCTGCATGAGCGCTGAAAGCCAAGCTTCCACAAAAATTCAGGCCGCCTATGGCGCCGAGCAGATCCAGGTTCTGGAGGGCCTGGAGCCGGTTCGCAAACGGCCTGGCATGTACATCGGCTCCACCGGCCCCCGAGGCCTGCACCATTTGGTGTACGAGGTGGTCGACAACGCAGTGGATGAGGCCCTAGCCGGCCATTGCGACCAGATTCTGGCGGTGCTCAACGACGACGGCTCTTGCGCCGTCACCGACAACGGCCGCGGCATCCCCACAGATATCCACCCGCGCACCGGTAAGAGCGCCCTTGAAACCGTGCTCACGGTGTTGCACGCCGGCGGCAAGTTTGGTTCCGGTGGCTACAAGGTTTCTGGCGGCCTGCACGGCGTTGGTGTTTCGGTGGTCAATGCCCTCTCAGAGTGGGTGGAGGTCACGGTTTACCGCCAAGACCAGGTGCACACCCAGCGCTTTGAACGCGGTGCTCCGATCGGCATCCTGCAATCAGCCGCTGGTGAGAAGGGCCGCACCGGAACATCGGTGTGCTTCAAGCCCGATATCGAGATTTTCTCGACCGGCATTGAGTTCGACTACCAAACTCTCTCTTCGCGTTTGCGCGAGCTGGCCTACCTTAATGGTGGGGTGCGGATTGTCTTCCGTGACGACCGCGCCGCGGCCCGCAATGCCGCTGGCGAAGCTCACGAAGAGATCTATTTCTACGAAGGCGGCATCAAGGAATACGTCGCCTATATGAATAAGGAGAAGGATCCTCTCCACCCCGAAATCATCTACGTCAACCGCGAAAAGGACGGCGTACAGGTGGAAGCGGCACTGCAGTGGTGCGTGGATGCCTACTCAGACAGCATTCTTGGCTTTGCCAACAACATCCGCACCGTCGATGGTGGCACCCACATCGAGGGCCTCAAAACTGTGCTTACCCGCACCCTCAACACCTTTGCCAAAAAGCGCGGCAAGCGCAAGGATGCCGATACCAATCTGGCTGGCGAAAACATCCGCGAGGGCCTCACCGCGGTGCTTTCGGTGAAGGTGCCCGACCCGGAATTTGAGGGTCAGACCAAAACCAAGCTGGGCAATACGGAAGTTCGCGGCATTGTTGACACCCTTGTGGGTGAAGCCCTCAGCGAATATCTTGAATTCAATCCCTCGGTGATCGATCTGATCCTCGAGAAGGCGATTCAGGCCTTTAATGCTGCTGAGGCTGCTCGCCGCGCTCGCGAGCTGGTGCGCCGCAAGAGTGTGCTCGAGAGCTCCACCCTGCCTGGCAAGTTGGCAGATTGCTCCTCCCGCGACCCGGCCGAGTCTGAGATCTACATCGTGGAGGGGGATTCAGCTGGTGGCTCTGCTAAGCAGGGGCGCGACCGTCGCTTCCAAGCGATCCTGCCATTGCGGGGCAAAATTCTCAATATCGAGAAAACAGACGACGCCAAGATCTATAAAAATACCGAGATTCAGGCGCTGATTACAGGATTAGGCCTGGGGATCAAGGGCGAAGAATTTGACGAGAAAAATCTGCGCTACCACCGGATCGTGATCATGACCGACGCCGACGTCGACGGCGCCCACATCCGTACCCTGATCCTCACCTTCTTCTTCCGTTATCAGCGGGCACTAGTTGAAGGCGGCTACATCTACATTGCCTGCCCACCTCTCTATAAAGTGGAGCGCGGCAAAAACCACACTTACTGCTACAACGAAGACGATCTCAAGACAACGATCGCATCATTTGGTGAAAAGGCGAATTACACGATCCAGCGTTTCAAGGGCTTGGGTGAAATGATGCCCAAGCAGTTATGGGAAACCACCATGGATCCCACCACTCGCATGATGAAGCGAGTCGAGATTGAAGATGCTCTCGAAGCCGATCGCATCTTCACAATCCTGATGGGCGACAAAGTTGCCCCGCGCCGGGAATTCATCGAGGCTCATAGCGCCACCCTCGATCTAGCTCAGCTCGACATTTGATGGCGGGCACCCGCATGACGCAGTCGTCTGCAGCTTGGCGCTGGGCGGCCCTGCTGGGTTTCGCCCTGATCACCCCCGTGGGTTTGCCCGCCGGAGGGGCTGATCGGAGGCCCCATGAGGTGCGGCGGCGTAGCGCCAGCGATCCCTTGATTTCCTCTCGTGCTGTGGCTTTGCGGGTCGCTCCTGAACAACGGGCGCCTGCCCTGCAGCAACTTGGGCCAGGTGAGCCCCTGCGGGTGCTGCGCAGCTGGCGGGGCAGCTCCGGCCAGCGCTGGTTGCAGGTGCAGGTCGCTGATCGCCGTGGCTGGGTGCCGGCGGGTTGAGTCTGCCGCTCAGGCGGCCAGGGCAGCTTCGATGGCGCCCTTCAGCTCAGCGGAATCGGGCTCCACATTGCTCTTGTAGCGGCCCAACACGGTGCCATCCTTGCCCACTAGAAACTTCTCGAAGTTCCAGGCCACGGGGCCAGCGGGCTCGCTTTGGCTGAGGGTGGTGTAGGGCTCTTCAGCCATTACCACCTTGTCGAGCAACTCAAAATCAGCGCCGTAGGTGCTGGAGCAGAACTGCTGGATCTCTGGCAGCGTGCCGGGCTCTTGGGCGCCGAAATCGTTGCAGGGGAAGCCGAGCACCGCCAGGCCCTGGGGGCCGTAGCTCTCCTGAAGCGCCTGCAGGCCTGCGTATTGGCGGGTGAAGCCGCAGCGGCTGGCTACGTTCACGATCAGCAGCACCTTGCCGGCCCATTCGCCCAAAATGCGATCGTCGCCTTTGGCGTCGCGCACGGCCACATTGCTCACGGAGATAGCCATTGGTGCGGGTGTCATCAAGTGGGCGGACCATAGCGAGCCGAGGGCAGCTGCGACCCATAAACTCATTATTGCGGCGTCGCGGTGCCCATGAGCGAAGCCAACGGGATTCAGGTGGCCGAGGTGGTCGCCCAACAGCTGGAAAGCCTGCTTGAGGCCGGTAACTACGACGGCGCCAAGTTGCTGCTCGGCCCCGTGCAGGAGGTTGATGCGGCAGAAGCGATCGGCAGCTTGCCGCGCACCCTGCAGGCCCTGGCCTTTCGGCTGTTGCCAAAGGACGAAGCCATCGAGGTCTACGAATACCTCGATGCAGCGGTACAGCAGACCTTGCTGGAGCGGCTGCGCTCCGGCGAGGTGCTGGAGCTGGTGGAAGAAATGTCACCCGATGATCGGGTGCGGCTTTTTGATGAGTTGCCCGCCAAGGTGGTGCGGCGCCTACTGGCTGAACTCAGTCCAGCGGAGCGGCGGGTCACGGCCCAACTTCTTGGCTATGAGAGCGAGACGGCAGGCCGGCTGATGACCACCGAATTCGTCGACCTCAAGGAGTTTCACAGCGCCGACCAAGCCCTGGCGATAGTGCGCCGCCGCGCCCGCGACACCGAAACCATCTACTCGCTATATGTCACTGATGGCTCTCGTCACCTCACCGGCATCCTGTCGCTGCGCGATCTGGTCACGGCCGACCCCGAGGCGCGCATCGGCGATCTGATGACCCGCGATGTGGTGAGCGTCGGCACCGACACCGACCAGGAGGAGGTGGCGCGCGCCATCCAGCGCTACGACTTCCTGGCCGTGCCGGTGGTGGACCGGGAGCAGCGGCTGGTGGGGATCGTCACCGTGGACGACGTCATCGACGTGATCGAGCAGGAGGCCACCCGCGACCTTTATGCCGCCGGCGCCGTGCAGGCTGGCGATGAAGACGACTACTTCCAAAGCAATCTGTTCACCGTGGCGCGGCGCCGGGTGGTGTGGCTGCTGGTGTTGCTGGTGGCTAACAGCGGCACCTCGGCGGTGATCGCTTCCCAGGAGTTGGTGCTCAAGCAGGTGGTGGTGCTCGCCGCCTTTATTCCGCTGCTGATCGGCACCGGCGGCAATGTGGGAGCCCAGAGCTCCACCGTGGTGATTCGGGGCCTGAGCACCCAGCGCATTCAGGCGATGGGCGCCTGGCGGGCGATTTGGCGCGAGGCTGTGGCCGGCGCCCTGCTGGGCTTGTTGATGGTGCTGGCGGTGGTGCCGTGGGCTGCTTACGTGGCAGGCAGCTGGGTAGTGGCCATGGCCGCCGGCCTGAGCCTGGTGGCGATCACCACCCTCGCTGCAACGGCCGGCGCGGCGCTGCCGCTTCTGTTTGACCGTCTAGGCCTGGATCCGGCCTTGATGTCAGCCCCTTTTATTGCCACCGCTACCGACGTCGCTGGTGTGTTCATCTACCTGCAAACCGCCTCCTGGCTGCTGCAACGCGCCGCGCCTGGCTAGGTGGCTGCTTGGAGTGGCTTGAGCTGTCGCCGCAGTTTTGGGGTTTCTGAGAGGGGTTAACACTTCTTCAGGTTAGGCTTTACACATCTTCAAAGCCCTAACGCCGTGGTCGTCGCCATCGCTACTGCACCCAGCGCAGCTGCTCCCGACAAGGCTGCCCGCTCCATGCCCGCGGCCGACGGCGACCTAGTGCGCAGCTACCTGCGGGACATCGGCCGAGTGCCGCTGCTATCCCACGAGCAGGAGATCACCTTGGGCCGCCAGGTGCAGGAGCTGGTGGGTTTGGAGGAGCTTGAGCAGGAGCTGGAGGTGCAGCTGGGTAACAAGCCAAGCCAGGTGGAATTGGCCCAGGCCGCTGGTCTGAGCGCGCCCCTACTTAAGAAGCGCTTGCAGGCTGGCCGGCGTGCCAAGGAGCGGATGGTGGCTGCGAATTTGCGGCTGGTGGTGAGCGTGGCTAAGAAGTACACGCGTCGGA
Source organism: Cyanobium sp. T1G-Tous (assembly GCF_024345455.1). Taxonomy (NCBI): domain Bacteria; kingdom Bacillati; phylum Cyanobacteriota; class Cyanophyceae; order Synechococcales; family Prochlorococcaceae; genus Cyanobium; species Cyanobium sp. T1G-Tous. The sequence continues at coordinate 121,743 of NZ_JAGQBD010000001.1, read as the reverse complement.
ATATGGAGCTGCTGGACCTGATTCAGGAGGGCACGATCGGTTTGGTGCGCGGCGTTGAGAAGTTCGACCCAACCCGTGGGTACAAATTTTCAACTTATGCGTATTGGTGGATTCGCCAGGGGATCACGCGGGCAATCGCTGAGAAGAGCCGGACGATCCGGCTGCCAATCCACATCACCGAAACGCTGAACAAGCTGAAGAAGGGCCAGCGTGAACTGAGCCAGCTGCTGGGGCGCACGCCGACGGTGACGGAGCTTGCCGAAGCGGTGGAACTGCCGGAAGAAGAGGTGAAAGATCTGCTGTGCCGTGCGCGCCAACCGGTGAGCCTGGAGACGAAGGTGGGCGATGGGGATGACACCGAACTGCTGGACCTGCTGGCAGGAGATGCGGAGCTGCCGGAGGAGCGGGTGGATGGTGAGTGCCTGAAGGGCGACCTGCGTGCGCTGCTGGAGCAACTGCCGGAGCTGCAGGGGCGGGTGCTGAAGATGCGTTATGGCATTCCTTGCTCCGACAACCCCGAGGGCGGCGAGCCGATGAGCCTCACCGGTATCGGCCGCATCCTCGGCATCAGCCGTGATCGGGTGCGCAACCTGGAGCGTGACGGGTTGGCCGGCTTGCGCCGCATCAGCGATGCGGTTGAGGCTTACGTGGCCGGTTGAGCCTGGGTTGCTGCGATCAGGCAGTAGGCAAGCGACATGGCACCGGGATCTGGATGTCCGAGGCTGCGGCTGCCATGGGGGCGTGCTCGCCCCAATTTTGGCAACATTTCTGCGGTTGCTTGTGCTGCCAGTAGGCAATTCGCCGCAGCGTTCTGCAGGGCTTGATCGAGGGCTACGCCGGCCTCCAGCTCAGAGCGCAGCTTCAGGCAGTAGGGCTGGAGGGCATCCACCATGGTTTTGTCGCCGGGAGCCGCCTGTCCGAGGGCGACTACGGCCTGCAAGGCGGAGTCGAAAGCTGCCGCAATTTCTTTAGCTCCTATTTCGCTTGACCTGGCTAACGAATTGCCGGCTGCCAGCAGGGCCCCACCCCACAGGGCTCCAGAGGTGCCCCCGCCGTGGTCAGACCAGGCTTCTCCTGCTTCCATCAGCACCTCCCCGGTGCTGCAGCCTCGGGTGCAGGCGTGGATGGCGCTCTGCCGGGCGCCCCGAATGCCCCGCAGCATTCCCAGGCCATGGTCACCATCGCCGGCCACGGCATCGAGAGCCCCGAGTTCCTCAACCCGCTGCTCCAAGGCCTTTTCCACAGCCTCGAAGCGTCCCAGTAGGGCGTTTTGGGCTGCTGTGAACTCTGTACTGTCTTGAGTAGCAGTCTTCCTGACAGATGTTTGCTGTTTGGACTCCAGTTCCGCTACGGGATCTGCCGCCGGGATAGGTCCAAGGGCGCCGCGGCGGTAGGCAGCGCTGTCGGCGGGGGCGCTCCAGAAGCCTTCCAGCTCCGCATCCAACCAGCAGAGGCTGAGGGACACCCCGGCCATATCCAGGCTGGTGACCAGCTCGCCGCACTCACAGTCGGCCAGCACCACCCCCCTGGCCAGGAGCTCCTGGTTAACGGCCCCGAAGAGCACGAACAGCTCCTCGTATTTGAAGCTGCCCAGCCCGTTCAGCAGCACCACCAGCCGTTGCTGGTCCTCGGGCACATCCGCCGGCCGTTCGGCCAGCAGTCGTTCCACGAGTAGTGCTGCCAGGCTGTCGGCATCGGTGAGGGGCCCTTCCGACAGGCCCGGTTCGCCGTGCAGCCCCATGCCGATGGCCATGCGGCCGCTGGGCACATCAAATAAAGGCTGGCTAGCGCCCGGCAGGGTGCAGCCACTGAAGGCCACCCCCAGGGAGCGGATGCGGCCATTGGCTTTGCGGGCCAGCCGCTCCACCTCGTCGAGGGGCAGTCCGGCTTCGGCAGCGGCACCTGCCACCTTGAATACAACCAAGCCACCGGCAATGCCACGCCGCAGTTCTGGTTGGTCAATGGGGGCGCTGGCGATGTCGTCGGTGACCGTCACGATGCGCAAGTCGATTCCCTGTCGCCGCAGCCGTTCGGCTCCGAGCGTGAAGTGCAACACGTCTCCGGCGTAGTTGCCGAAGCTCAGCAGAAGGCCCGCTCCTCGTTCCACGGCTAATCCCACCCGCATCACCTGACCTGCCGAGGGCGAGGCAAAAATGTTGCCGCAAGCGGCCCCGGCGGCTAAGCCCCGGCCCACCAGGCCGGCAAAGGCCGGATAGTGACCGGAGCCGCCGCCCACCACGACACCCACCTGGCCGCTGGGGATCGGCGCTATGCGGATCACGCCGCCATCGATGCGCTGAACGTGGCGGGGATGGGCAGCTACAAAGCCGTCGATGGCCTTGCTGGCGAAGTCGGAGGCGTCTGTCGGCAGGTAGCTCATGGCTCCAACTTATTCAGGCCCGATTGGCCAAGCAATTAACGTTCACCGGGCGCTGTCTACGCTGCCGCCGATGCCGCTGCCACGCCGTGATGGATGCCCCCAGCGAGTTGCCGTTCCAGGTGATCGGCGTGGGGCTTGTGCGCAACGGCGCCGGTGAGGTGCTGATCGATCAGCGGCTCAATGAGGGTTTGCTGGGGGGCTTGTGGGAATTCCCCGGCGGCAAGCAGGAGCCGGGTGAGCCGATCGTTGAAACGATCCGCCGTGAGTTGGAGGAGGAGTTGGCGATTGAGGTGGCGGTGGGCGAGGAGCTGATCGTGGTGGAGCACGCCTACAGCCATAAGAGGTTGCGCTTTGTGGTGCATCTGTGCACCTGTTTGAGCGGCGAGCCCCAGCCGCTGGCCTCCCAGCAGGTGCGCTGGGTGCGGCCTGAGCAGCTGGGCGAATATCCCTTCCCGGCGGCCAACGCCCAGATCATTGCTGCGCTGTTGGGGGCGGGCACTTCATTCGCGGCAGATAGCTAAGCCAAGACTTAGCTAGCCAAATAAAACAGCAAGCTGCCCCTGCCGGTCGATCAGCGCGGCGAACGCACCTCGATCAGACGTCCAGCTTCTGGGTTCAAGGGGTCGCGCAAGCTGAGCTGGATCTGCCAGCAGCCGGCCGGTGCGCTGCTGAGTCGCTCGGGCCACTCCACTGCCAGCAGGGCGCCTAGGGCTCGGGCTTCCTCCTCCTCCTGGGCGAATAGTTCGTCGGCGGCGGCGGGTAGCTCCAGCCGGTAGAGATCGAGGTGCACCAGCCCGCCGCTAGGCGTTAGCGGGTAGTGCTGGGCGAGGGCGAAGGTGGGGCTGGTGATTGGTTCCTCAATGCCGAGGCCGGCGGCCAGGCCCTGCACCAGGCAGGTTTTGCCGGCCCCCAGGTCACCTGCCAGCAACAGGATGATGCCAGCGGGTAGACGCAGCGCCAGTTGCCGACCGAAGGCCTTGGTGGCGGCGGCATCTCTCAGGGCTTGCATCACAGGGCTTGTGTCACGAGGAATGAGGGGCTCCTTGTAGATTGCATTTTCAGCGAGCCCGAAGCCTCGGCGTCTCCGCAGATATTTCCAAACCACGCCCTCCCAGCCGGGAGCGAGCAGTACCCCAAGCAAAACCCATGGTGGCTTCACCGGCCTCAACGGCTTCCGCGCCCGTGCTGCAAAGCACTAATACCTATGTGATTGCCGATCTCGGCCTGGCCGATTTTGGCCGCAAGGAGATTGCAATTGCTGAAACTGAGATGCCTGGCCTGATGGCCCTGCGCTCCAGGTTTGGCGCTGAGCAGCCCCTCAAGGGCGCCCGCATTGCGGGTTCCCTGCACATGACGATTCAGACTGCAGTTCTGATTGAAACTTTGGTCGCCCTCGGCGCCGAAGTGCGCTGGGCCAGCTGCAACATCTTTTCAACCCAGGATCACGCTGCCGCCGCGATTGCTGCGGCCAATGTGCCGGTTTTTGCCTATAAGGGCGAAACCCTTGATGAGTATTGGGCCTTCACCCACCGCATCCTTGAGTGGGGCGATGGCGGCACACCTAACATGATCCTCGATGACGGTGGCGATGCCACTGGACTCGTGGTGTTGGGTACGAAGGCCGAGAGCGATCTTTCAGTTCTCGATAACCCCTCCAACGAAGAGGAAACCGCCCTTTTCAACAGCATTCGCCAAAAGCTGGCCGCCCAGCCAGGCTTCTACTCCCGCATATACGCCGAAATTCAGGGCGTTACCGAGGAGACCACCACTGGTGTGGCCCGGCTATATCAAATGCAGAAGAGCGGCGAGCTGCCCTTTCCTGCGATCAATGTCAACGATTCGGTCACCAAGAGCAAGTTTGACAACCTTTATGGTTGCCGCGAATCCCTGGTGGACAGCATCAAGCGCGCCACTGATGTGATGGTGGCCGGCAAGGTTGCCCTGGTGCTTGGCTACGGCGACGTGGGCAAGGGCTCAGCTCAGTCGCTGCGCGGCCTTGGCGCCACGGTGATGATCGCTGAAGTTGACCCCATCTGCGCCCTGCAGGCGGCGATGGAGGGCTACCGCGTCGTGCGTCTTGACGACGTGGTGGGCGATGTGGACATCTTCGTGACTGCCACTGGCAACTTCAAGGTGATCCGCCACGAGCACCTGATTCAGATGAAGGATCAGGCGATCGTCTGCAACATCGGTCACTTCGATAATGAGATCGATGTGGCGTCCCTCAAGCAGTACACCTGGGACAACATCAAGCCTCAGGTTGATCACATCGTGCTGCCCAGCGGCAACAAAATCATCCTGCTGGCTGAGGGCCGTTTGGTGAATTTGGGTTGCGCTACAGGCCATCCCAGTTTTGTGATGAGCGCCTCCTTCACCAATCAGGTGCTGGCTCAAATTGAGCTGTTCACCAAGGGTGACCAGTACGCCAAGCAGGTGTATGTGCTGCCTAAGCACCTCGATGAGATGGTGGCTCGTTTCCACCTCGACAAGATCGGTGCCAAGCTCACCGAGCTCTCCCAGGAGCAGGCTGATTACATCAACGTGCCGGTAGCCGGGCCCTACAAGCTCGACCACTACCGCTACTGAGACGAGCCCAATGGGGATTGGCGAACTGGTGCAACAGCTGCCTCAGCTGATCGGTGCGGCAGTGGAGGCCAATCCCTGGCTTGGCTATGGAGCGATTTTTGCGGCGATGTTCCTTGAGAACCTCTTCCCGCCGATCCCCTCCGAATTGATCATGCCCCTCGGGGGCTTTTATGTGCAGCAGGGCCAATTGGCTCTGCTGCCAGTAGTTGTGGCGGGGCTGCTCGGCACGGTGCTGGGTGCTTTGCCTTGGTATGGCATCGGCCGGCTGATCAACGAGCAGCGCCTTGAGCAATGGCTGGCGCGCCACGGCCGCTGGATTGGCATCAGCCCCAAGGAGCTGCACCGCAGCCGCGATTGGTTTGCCAAATACGGCACCGCTTTGGTGTTTTGGGGCCGGCTGGTGCCTGGCATTCGCACCTTGATATCGGTGCCTGCGGGCATCGAGATGATGCCCATAGCGCCTTTCCTGCTCTGGACCACGGCCGGCAGCCTTATCTGGACCCTGCTGCTCACCTTGGCGGGCCTGGCACTGGGCGAGGGCTACACAAACGTGGAGCAGTGGATCGAGCCGGTGGCCCAGGCTGTGAAGTTGGTGCTGGTGCTGGCCCTCGCCGCCGGCGCCGTCTGGCTGGGGCTGCGCATCTGGAAGAAGCGCAGCGATTCCCACTGAGCCAGATCAGGTCCGTCGCCATTTGGCTCAGAAGGGCACTTCCTCTTCGCTTGGGGAGCCACCACCGAAGCTTCCTCCCATGCCTGCTCCCATGCCACCCCCCCCTTCGCCGTCGCGCTTGGAGCCGAGCAGCTCCAGCCGGTCGACCCGGATCACAGGCTTGGTGCGCTCCTCACCGCTGGCCCGGTCGGTCCAGCGGTCGAGCTTGAAGCTGCCGATGATGCCCACCAGGGCTCCTTTGCGGACATAGTCAGCGGCTACCTGAGCTTGTTTGCCCCAGATTTCGAGGTTGAACCAGTCGGGCTCGTCGTCACGGCTGCGGCGGTTGACGGCGAGGGTGAGGTTGGCGACCACACTGCCTGACTCGAAATAGCGGACTTCGGGGTCGCGGCCGGCCCGGCCGACAAGGGTGATGGAATTCACGCCCATGGTTGATGTCTCCTGTTGTTGATGGATCAATGATGCGGCACCCGGTTCGGCTGCCACCTTTCATTAGTTCCACCGTTAGAGCCGTCTGTAACACCCTCGTATGATTCGGCCCTTGCAGGCCGGGCGTCCGTGTTTTTCCGTCGTTTCCAGTTTTCGCGCGATATCGGTATTGATCTGGGCACCGCCAACACGCTGATCTTCGTGTCTGGCAAAGGCATCGTGCTCCAAGAGCCTTCCGTGGTGGCCATGGATCTGGAGCGGGGCGTGCCCCTGGCCGTGGGCGATGAGGCCAAGATGATGCTGGGCCGCACCCCCGGCAACATTCGCGCCGTGCGGCCCCTGCGTGACGGCGTGATCGCCGACTTCGACGCCGCCGAGCAGATGATCAAAACCTTCATTCGCAAGGCCAATGAAGGCCGCGGCATCGTGGCGCCCCGGCTGGTGATCGGCATCCCCAGTGGAGTTACAGGTGTGGAGCGCCGTGCCGTGCGGGAAGCCGGCCTGGCCGGCGCCCGTGAGGTGCACCTAATCGATGAGCCGGTGGCGGCCGCCATCGGCGCGGGCCTGCCCGTCACCGAGGCAGTGGGCACCATGATTGTTGATATCGGCGGCGGCACCACTGAAGTGGCGGTGCTCAGCTTGGGCGGAACCGTGATTAGTGAGTCGGTGCGCGTGGCTGGCGACGAACTAAGCGACGCCATCGGCCTCTACCTCAAGAAGGTGCACAACCTGGTGGTGGGTGAGCGCACTGCCGAAGACATCAAAATCCGCATCGGCTCCGCCTTCCCAGACGACGCCCACGACAACACCTCCATGGATGTGCGCGGCCTGCACCTGCTCTCCGGCCTGCCCCGCACCATCAACGTCCGCGCCGGTGATATTCGCGAGGCGATGGCCGAACCCCTCAATGTGATCGTGGAAGCCGTTAAGCGCACATTGGAGCGCACGCCGCCTGAGCTGGCCGCCGACATCGTCGATCGCGGCATCATGCTGGCTGGCGGTGGTGCCCAGGTGCGGGGCATCACCGACCTGATCAGCCACGAGACCGGCATCCTTACCCATGTGGCAGAAGACCCGCTGCTGTGCGTGGTGAACGGCTGCGGCATGGTGCTTGAGGACTACAAGCGGCTGCAGCGCGTGCTCGATACCCCTGACTTCGTGCGTCAGCACGCCTAATTCTGATGCCGGCCGGCCGCAGGCTTCGCCTTCCCTCCCTGGGCGCTGTAGTGCAGGCCTGGCCTTGGGCCTTGCTGGCGCTGGCCCTGCTGGCCGTGCGGCTGAGCAAAGGAGCGGGTTTCACCGATGTCTACGCCCTGTCGAGCCGTCCTTTCTGGCCCGGCAGTGCCCAGGGTGAGTGGGTGCGCAGCGGCCAGGCTCTCAGCGATCAAAACCGCTTGCGCCAGCTGGATGCCGACAACCGCAGGCTGCGCAGCTTGTTGGAGTTGCAGGGACGCGGTGGCCGCGAATTGGCGGCAGCGGTGATCTCGCGCCAGGCAGGGGGCTGGTGGCAGCAGCTCGTGATTGGCCGCGGCGAGTTGCAGGGCCTGCGGCCCGGCATGGCGGTGACGGCGCCGGGGGGTCTGATTGGCAGAATTGCCAGCGTTACTCCCACCACCGCCAGCGTCACCCTGCTCACCGATCCGGGCAGCCGGGTTGGCGTCTGGGTGGGACGGGTTCGGCGCCATGGCTTGCTCACGGGCATCGGCACCAGCCGCCCCTTGCTGCGCTTTCTGGAGAAGGATCCAGGCGTGCGCCCGGGGGATGTGGTCGTCACCTCGCCCGCCAGCACCCTGGTGCCTCCCAACCTCACGGTGGGTGTGATCCAGTCGGTCGACGACCGGGCCGTGCCGGCTACCGAGGCCGTGGTGCAGCTGAGTGCCCCGGTTGAGGCGGTCGACTGGGTGCAGGTGCGGCTGCCATGAGTCGGCTGGCCCGTCACGGTTGGTGTGTGGCTACGGCCTTAGTAGTGCCCTGGCTGGTGCTGGCTGCGCCCGGGCCTTTGAAGTTGGCGGGCATTCCCCCGGCTTGGTCCGTGCTTTGGCTGCTGCCCTGGGCCCTGGCTGATGGACCCCTCTCCGGCGCCCTGGCGGGGGCAGGGCTGGGCTTGTTGCTCGATGCTTTGCACCCTGGGGCGATAACGCAGATCCCTGCCCTAGCCCTGCTGGGCTGGTGGTGGGGTCGGCTGGGCCGCCAGGGGCCGCCGATCGAGCGCAGCTTCAGTCTTGGCCTGCTGGCCCTGCTGGGTGCGGCCCTGCTGGGCGGCAGCCTGATTTTGCAGAGCCGGCTGCTGGGCCCCTGGCCCCTGGAGCCCGCATTGCACACCTGGCTGGCCCAAACCCTGCTCACGGCCCTGCTGGCACCGCTGCTTTGCTCCCTGCAGCTGCTGCTCTGGCGCCAGCAGATCCAGGGCGGGCGAGGCTGAGTAGATGGCATTGATCCAGAGCCGGCGGCGTTTCCTTGAGCTTCTTGGCGGCGGCTCCGCTGCTGCCCTGCTGGCAGCGGGCCTGGGCAGTTGTGGCAGGTCTGGTCCGGGGGCTGATTCCGCGGCGGCCAAGGTGCTGAATTTCTGGACCCTGGACCTGGCCCCCAAGTTCAACGGCTATCTGCGGGAGCTGATCGCAGCCTGGGAGGGCCAGAACCCCGGCCTGCAGGTGCGCTGGACCGACGTGCCTTGGAGCTCGGTGGAGCGCAAGTTGCTGGCGGCGGTGTTTGCCCGCACCGCCCCCGACCTGGTGAATCTCAACCCCCCCTTCGCGGCCAACCTGGCTAGCAAGGGGGGGCTGCTCGATTTAAGTGATGTGCTGCCGGCCGGGGCTGCTGAGTCCTATCTGCCGGCGATCTGGGAGGCGGGCCGCCAAGGCGCGGAGCAGTTCGCCATTCCTTGGTATTTGACCGCCCGGATCACCATGGCCAACCGCCAGCTGCTTGAGCGGGCCGGCTATAGCGCCCCCCCGAGTGCCTGGGATCAGGTGCCGGCCTTTGCCGAGGCGGTGCGCCGCCGCACGGGCCGCTACGCCTTGTTTGTCACCGTGGTGCCCGACGACTCCGCCGAGCTGCTGGAGACCCTGGTGCAGATGGGGGTGAAGTTGCTGGATGGGGAGCAAAGGGCGGCCTTCAATAGCCCCGCGGGGCGGCGGGCCTTTGCCTTCTGGAGTGACCTCTACCGCCGCGGCCTGTTGCCACGGGAGGTGGTGAGCCAGGGCTACCGGCGAGCCATCGAGCTCTACCAATCGGGGGACCTGGCCCAGGTGGCAACGGGCCCCGACTTCCTGCGCAACCTGCAGACCAATGCTCCCGGAATTGCAGCGGTTACGGCGCCCTTTGCGCCGCTCACGGGCGCCAGCGCTGAGGCCAACGTGGCGGTGATGAATCTGGTGGTGCCCAAGCAGAGCGCCCTGGCGGCCGAGGCGGCCCGCTTCGCCCTATTTCTCACCAATGGTCCTAACCAGCTGGCCTTCGCCGAGCAGGCGCGGGTGCTGCCCTCCAACCGGCAAGCCCTGCAGCAGCTGGAGGCCAGCCTGGCGGCTGCTCCTGCCCCTGGGGCTGGGGCGCAGGAGGCTCTGGTGCAGCGGGCCCGGTTGCTGTCGGCCCAGACCCTTCGCCAGGCCAGGGTGCTGGTGCCGGCGAGCCCGGGTGTGAAACGGCTTCAGGCGATTGTGTATACCCAGCTGCAGCGCGCCATGCTCGGCCAGGTGGGTAGTGATGCGGCCCTGGCTGCTGCAGCTGACGAGTGGAACCGCTACTCCCGGGCCCGTTGGGGGTGACCCAAGGGGGCATCGAGCGTTATGGTTGCGATTCTTCATCCCGGCGCACCGCCCATGCCTTCGGAGGACAGGCCCATTTCAGACGCCTTCTCCGATTCCCTGGGGCCTGCCCCGGTTGAGCCCAAAGCCACCGTGATGGTGGTGGACGACGAAGCCGCCGTGCGCCGGGTGCTGGTGATGCGCTTGCAGCTGGCTGGCTACCGGGTGATCTGCGCTGAAGACGGCGAGGAAGCCCTCAGCCTGTTTCACCAAGAGCAGCCCGATCTCGTCGTGCTCGACGTGATGCTGCCCAAGCTTGACGGCTTTGCGGTTTGCCGCCGGCTGCGGGCCGAATCCTGCGTGCCGATCATTTTTCTTTCGGCCCTTGATGCGATCGCTGAGCGGGTGTCGGGCCTAGATCTCGGTGCTGACGACTACCTGCCCAAGCCCTTCAGCCCTAAGGAGCTCGAAGCCCGCATCGCCACAATCCTGCGACGGGTTGGCCGCGGTTCAGCTGCCACTGAGCCCCGCGAGGTGCCCAGTGGCAGCGGCGTGTTGCGGGTGGGGGATCTGGTGGTGGACACCAACCGCCGCCAGGTGACCCGTGATAGCGAGCGCATCGGGCTTACCTACACCGAATTCAGCCTGCTGGAGCTGCTGTTCCGGGAACCGGGTCGGGTGGTGCCCCGGGCTGAGATCCTTGAGCAGCTTTGGGGCTACCCCCCCCGCCGCGCCGCCGACTTGCGGGTGGTGGACGTGTATGTAGCTCGCCTGCGCGGCAAACTCGAGCCCGACCCCCGCAATCCGGAGCTGATCCTCACGGTGCGCGGCACTGGCTACGCCTCCCAGCGGATGGCGGAAGCAAGCCTGGCTGCAAACGGCTAGCGCTCCTGCAGGATGGGCCGATTCAGCCCCCTGTCTGCCTTGTCGGATCTGCGCGAGACCCGTCTGGAGAAAGCCGCAGCCCTAGCCGCCCTGGGCCAGGGACCCTATGCCCTGCGCTTCGAGCCCAGCCACCGCACCGCTGAGCTGCAGCAGGCCCACGCCGATCTGGCCAACGGCGAAGAGCGCGATGTGGCGGTGGCCGTGGCCGGCCGGGTGATGACCCGCCGGGTGATGGGCAAGCTCGCCTTCTTCACCCTGGCCGATGAGAGCGGCCCGATCCAGCTGTTTATCGAGAAGGCCACCCTGGCGGCCTCGCTGCCGGACGACCCCGAGGCTTTTGCCCACCTCACCTCCCTGGTGGATGCCGGCGACCTGATCGGCGTGCACGGCACGCTGCGCCGCACCGATCGCGGTGAGCTGTCCGTGAGGGTGACCGGCTGGCAGATGCTCAGCAAGAGCCTGCAGCCTTTGCCAGACAAGTGGCATGGCCTGGCGGATGTGGAGAAGCGCTATCGCCAGCGCTACCTCGATCTGATCGTCTCGCCCCACACCCGCGACACCTTCCGCCGCCGTGCCCTGGCGGTGAGCTCCATGCGCCGCTGGCTGGATGAGCGCGGCTTCCTGGAGATCGAAACGCCGGTGTTGCAGAGCGTGCCCGGTGGCGCCGACGCCCGCCCGTTCGAGACCCACCACAACGCTCTCGACCTGCCCCTCACCCTGCGCATCGCCACCGAGCTGCACCTCAAGCGGCTCGTGGTGGGCGGCTTCGAACGGGTCTACGAGCTGGGGCGCATCTTCCGCAACGAGGGCATCAGCACCCGCCACAACCCCGAGTTCACCTCGGTGGAGATCTACCAGGCCTACGCCGACTACACCGACATGATGGCGCTCACGGAGCAGCTGATTGCCCACGTGTGCCTGCAGGTGTGCGGCACCACCTCGATCAGCTACCAGGGCACGGAGATTGATCTGGCGCCCCCCTGGCGCCGGGCCACCATGCATGAGCTGGTGCAAGCCGCCACCGGCCTGGATTTCAATTCTTTTGATAGCCGCGAGGCAGCTGCTGCAGCCATGGCAGCCCAGGGGCTGGAGGTGCCAGCCCTGGCTGATTCCGTCGGCCGATTGTTGGTGGAGGCCTTCGAGCAGCGGGTGGAGGCTGAGCTGATCCAGCCCACTTTCGTGGTCGATTACCCGGTGGAGAACTCACCCCTGGCCCGGGCCCATCGCAGCAAGCCCGGCATGGTGGAGCGCTTCGAGCTGTTCATCGTGGGCCGTGAAACCGCCAACGCCTTCAGCGAGTTGATTGATCCGGTGGACCAGCGCCAGCGGCTTGAGACCCAGCAGGAGCGCCGCGCTGCCGGCGACGACGAGGCCCAGGGTGTTGACGAGGACTTCATCCAAGCCCTGGAGGTGGGTATGCCCCCCACGGGCGGCCTGGGCATTGGCATTGATCGGCTGGTGATGCTGCTCACCGACAGCCCCTCGATCCGTGATGTGATCGCCTTCCCGCTCTTACGTCCGGAGCTGCGTCCTGAGGCGCGTTCGGAGTCTCGTCAGGAGGCTGGGCCAGGCGCAATGGGATAATCCCTCTAGTAGGCAATCTTCCCCATCCGGGGTCAGCGATTCCATGAGTGGCGAGCGCGTTGGTTTTCGCTTCAAACACGCGGATGCTGTGGTGAAGCGCAACCCCCAGGGCCGCTCGCGCCGGGGCTGGGTGATGGAGCCGGTGGAGCAGACCACCAGCCGCGGCACCAAGATGCCCGCTTACAGAATCCGTTGGCGGGACAGTGAACGTCCCGAGATTGTGCTGCAGCACATGCTGATCGCCGATCCCGACCCCACTCCGCCGCCAGAAGGAGTCAGCCTGGTGCCGCCGGCTCCCAAGGCTTGAAAGTCAATAGGCTTGAACGTCAATAGGTTTGAACGTCAACAGGCTGGACCACAAGCCAGCTCGACCAACTTCAGCCCCGTAGCTGATAGAGCGCTTTGGCGTCGGGCAACAAACTTTTGAGTGTGTTGCCCAAGGTGGGTTTGCCGTAGTGGGCACCACCGACTGGCCGCTGCGCTGCCGGGAGGTGGCCAGGGAGCGGGGCATGTGAAAGGCCACCAGTTTGGACAACAGAAAACCCATGGCGGCAGTTGGTTGAGCTGGGCGTCAGGGGGTGTGATTCTGCGCTCTCCTGAATTCTGTACAGCTTGTACGGAATACAGCAGGGCTCGGGCTTGGGACACGTCGACCGGCGTAGCTCTGCCTCTGTTTTCAGCCCTGGCGCCGGCGCAACGCCTCCAGGGCCTGTTCGGCCTCGAAGCTGGCCCAGTCCTGCTCGAGGCTGGAGGCCCGTGGCGGGCGGGGACGGCTCTCCAGTTCGCCCAGTTCGCGCTCTACGGCCGCGAAGCTCACCCCCAGTTCCCCGAGGCGTTGCCAGCGCAGCCGGCCCTGTTCCATCAGGCCCAGTTGGTGGGCTTCAGCCCGCTCGGCCAGGGCTGTGGCGCCGGCGGCGCGGGCCTTGGCTAGCCGTTCCTGCCAGCAGCGGATTTCAGCGGCCAATTGCAGCAGGGTCTGGCGCTCCTGTTCCGCCTGCCTTTGCAACTGGCGCCGCTGCCCCACCAGTCGGGCCTGGCGATCCCGCGCTTCCTGCTCGCCAAGCAGGGCTTCCTGGCTGGGGTTGGCGGCGAGAAAGGCCGCCAGTTGCTGATCTAGCTGCGCCTCCAGCTCGTCGAGCCAGCTCACGGGGCGGGCTGCCCGGCGGGCGTGGTGATCAGCGGCGCCTCGATCTCCTGCTGCAGCGGTGTGATCGCCGCTTCGCGGGAGCGCAGCAGCAGCTGGGTGAGTCGGGCGATTGCCCCCTCGCCCAGGTCCTGGCTGCCGATGCGATCAAAGGCGCCCCGATACAGCTCCTCCAGCTCTGCGATCAGGCCCTCGCGCACCTGCCGCATGGCAGCCCGTTGCTCCTCACGACCCATGGTTCTCCTGCCTGATGTCAGGAGTCTGCCGTCACCAGCAGGTGCAGCGAAAGGTCGTCGGCGGGATCGCTCCAACGCCCCAGCGGTCGCCAGCCGGCCCGTTCAGCTAGGGCGGTGAATTCCGCCGGGCCGTATTTGACGCTGTACTCGGTGATCAGCGGCTCCCCTGCGGCGAAATTCCAGATCTCGCCCGCCAGCTGCACCGACTGGGCCTGGCGGCTCATCAGGGCCATGGCGATGCGGCTGTGCTCGGGTTGCCACCGCGCGCTGTAGGCGAAGGCGTCGGGGTTGAAGTTGCCCGCTAGGTCGCGGTTGAGGCGCACCAGCAGGTTGCGGGCAAAGGCTGCTGAAACTCCGGCGGCATCGTTGTAGGCGGCCTCCAGCCGCTCCACGGCTTTGGGTTGGTCGATGCCGATCAGCAGCCTGGCGCCGGGGCCCAGCAGTTGGCCCAGCTGCCGCAGCAGCGCCTGCGCTTCCTCGGGGCTGAAGTTGCCGATTGAGCTGCCGGGATAGAAACCCAGGAGCCGCCGGCCGCTGAGTAAGGGGTGCTCGGGCAGCTGCCGCAGGGCGCTGTAGTCGCAGCAGATGCCGAGCACGGGCACTGCCGGGTGGCGCGCCTGCAGGTCCACGCAGCTTTGCTGGAGATGGTCGGCGCTGATGTCAAGGGCTACGTAGGCCGGTGGCAGCAGCGCCTTGAGCAGGGGCCCCACTTTGCGGGCATTGCCGGCGCCAAACTCCACCAGCACCCCTGCTCCCAGCGCTGCTGCCAGCTCAGGCGCCCGCGCTTCCAGCAGGGCGGTTTCGGTGCGGGTGAGCCCGTATTCCGGCTGCTCGCAGATCGCCTCAAACAGCCGTGAGCCTTCGGCGTCGTACAGCAGCCAGGCCGGCAGCTGACGCGGTTGCTGGGCCATGCCCTCGCGCACTAGCCGCCGCATGTCTGCCGGTTCGGGGTGGAGGTCGATTAGTTGCATGTCAGCCGCCATCGCGGGCTAGGCGTAGGCCACCGGCCAGCCAACGGCTCGCCGGTGGGTAGAAGTTGCGGTAGGTGAGCCGTTCGTGGCCAGGCGGGGTGAGAAAGCAGCTGCCGCGCAGCACCATCTGGGAACTCATGAACTTGCCGTTGTATTCCCCCACCGCCCCGGCTGCCGGCGCGAAGCCCGGGTAGGGCCGGTAGGGGCTGGCGCTCCACTGCCAGAGCACCCCGAAGGCCTGCTCCAGTTGGGGTGCCAGCAGCTCCCATTCGGCTTCGCCTGGCAGCCGGGCACCCGCCCAGCGGGCGTAGGCATCGGCTTCAAACCAGCTCAGGTGCCGCACCGGCAGCTCGGAGCGCCGCGGCTGACGCCCCGCCAGCGAAAATTCCTCGCCGTCGCGCCAGTAGCGCGGTCCCTGCCAGCCCCGGGCTTGCGCCACCGCCCAGCCCTCGCTCATCCATAGCTCCGGCCTCTTGTAGCCGCCATCGCCAATAAAGGTTGCAAATTCGCCGTTGCTCACTAAACGGGAGCTAAGCGCAAAGGGTTCGAGCCACTGGCGGTGCCTGGGCGCCTCGTTGTCGAAATGAAAACTGCCACCTGGATGGCCGATCTCCACCAGCCCCCCCTGGTGCTGCAGCCAGGTGGGTTCTTGGGCAACGCTCGCTTGATAGGCAGCTTCCGGATTCGGGCCATATGCCGGCTCGAGCGGGTTGCGGCTGAAGCCATCCAGCAGGTCCATCAGCAGCAGCTCCTGGTGCTGCTGCTCGTGCTGCAGCCCCAGTTCCACCAGCTCTAGCCGGGGATCGCCCGGCTCAAGCTGCTCCAACAGGCTGAGCAGGGCCCCATCCAGCCGCTGCCGCCAGGCCAGCACCTCGGCCAGGGCTGGCCGGGTGAGTAGGCCCCGCTGGGGCCGGGGGTGGCGGGCTCCTACTGAGTCGTAATAGCTGTTGAAAAGAAAGCCCCAGGCGTCCGGCGACACTGGGCTACGCAGCACAAACTGCTCAAAAAACCAGGTGGTGTGGCCCAGGTGCCACTTGGGCGGGCTGGCATCGGCCATGCCCTGCAGGCAGACGTCTTCGGGCTGCAGGGGAGCCACCAATTCGACGCTGCGTTGGCGCACCTGCGCGTAGCGCGCCTTCAGCTCCTGCCCCATGCCGCTGCCGCCAATCTGGGGCTAATTCAGGCCCGACCTTAGGGACCTTGCCTACGATCCCGCCACGCAACGCACGCGGATATGGCCGGCATCACTTCAGGGTTCGTGGGCGCCGTTGGCAACACGCCCCTGATCCGGCTCAACGCCCTGAGCGAGCAAACGGGCTGCGAGATCCTCGGTAAGGCCGAGTTCATGAATCCTGGGGGGTCGGTGAAGGATCGCGCCGCTCTGGGGATCCTGCTGGAGGCGGAGGAGCAGGGGCTGCTTCAGCCTGGAGGAACCGTGGTGGAGGGCACCGCTGGTAACACCGGCATTGGCCTCACCCACCTCTGCAACGCCCGCGGCTATCGGGCCCTGATCGTGATCCCCGACACCCAGTCGGCCGAGAAGATCGGCCTGCTGCGCAGCCTCGGCGCCGAGGTGCGCACGGTGCCGGCGGTGCCTTACCGCGACCCCAACAACTACGTGCGGCTTTCGGGCCGTATCGCCGCTGAAACGCCCGGGGCCGTGTGGGCCAACCAGTTCGACAACCTGGCTAACCGCCGCGCTCACTTCAACTCCACCGGTCCGGAGATCTGGCAGCAAACCGATGGGGCGGTGGATGCCTGGGTGGCGGCCACTGGCACCGGCGGCACCTATGCCGGTGTTGCCCTGTATCTGAAGCAGCAAAACCCAGCCGTGCGCTGCGTGCTGGCCGACCCCCACGGCAGCGCCCTACACAGTTGGGCCAGCCGGGGTGAGCTGGTCAGTGAGGGAAGTTCGATTACCGAGGGGATTGGCAACAGCCGCGTTACCGCCAACCTGGAGGGTGCTCCCATCGATGATGCCGTGCGCATCGACGACCAGACCGCGCTCGAGTCGATCTATCAGCTTCTGTGGCAGGAGGGCTTGTTTTTGGGCGGCTCGGTGGGCATCAATGTGGCCGCGGCGGTGGAAACGGCCCGGCGGCTTGGTCCTGGCCACACGATCGTGACCGTGTTGTGCGATAGCGGTGATCGCTACCGATCTCGGCTCTATGACGCCGATTGGCTGGCGGGCAAGGGGTTACACCAACCCCTGCGGCCCTCGCTGGAGGTGGGCTGATGGCGGTGCAGGTGGGTCAGTTGATCGGCGAGCGCTACCGGCTCGAGCAACGCCTCAGCTCCGCCCCGCCGGCAGAGGCTCCCCAGGGGGAACTCTGGCGCGCTAGCGATCAGCTAGCCGCCGAGGCGCCGATGGCCTTGCGGCTGCTGGGTCCAGCTATCGACCCGGCTCGGGCGCGCCAGCTCTGGGGCCGGCTGCAGGGGCTGCTCCATCCCCAGGTGCCCCGGCTCGGGGCGGCCATCCAGGCCCAGGAGGGTTTGTGGCTGGTGCGCGAATGGCAAGCCGGCCGCACCTACCAACTGCTGCTGCAGGCCCGTGCCGAGCGCCAGTTGGTGTTTGGTGCCGGTGAGGTGCTGCTGCTGCTGCGCCAGCTGCTGCCGGTGCTGGCCGTGCTGCATAGCCAGGCACTGGTGCACGGCGACCTCAGCCCCGCCAACCTGTTGCGCCGCGACAGCGACGGGCTGCCGGTGCTGCTCGATTTCGGCCTGGTGGCAGGCACGGCCGCCGCCACCCCGGGCTACGCCCCACCCGAGCGGGCTCGGGTCGCCGATCCCGAGCCCTGGATGGATCTGCATGCCCTCGGCGTGGTGGCCCTGGTGCTGCTCAGCGGCGAGGAGCCCGCCCGGCTACTGGATCCGGTCACCATGGCCTGGCGCTGGCCGGCGGCCCTCACTGCTGAACCGGCCTTGCAGGCCCAAATCAGCCGCCTGCTGGAGCGCCAGCCCGGCGAACGCTTTGCTTCCGCCTCCCAGGCCCTGGCTGCCTTCCAGGCCATACCCATGCCAGAGAGCACCGGTCCGGTGCCCCGCGCCGACCGCACCGTCGCTTTGGTGCCACCACCACCTCCAGCACCAGCACCTGAAGCGCCTGCAGCACCTGAAGTTCCTGTTGAATCCTCTCCGGAGCCGGTCCAGCTGCCCCCACCGCCTTCTCCCGTGCTGCGTAGCCGCTTGGAGGAGCGCGAGGAGGTCGCTGAAGGCGGCGTCTGGCCGGTTGTGATTGCCCTGGTGCTGTCGGCGGTCGTGGGCACTGCCCTGGGCTGGTGGTGGCTGAGCCGCGGTCGCTTGACCATGCCCGTTCCCGATGCGGCCCTGCAGTTGCCCAACAGCCTGCCGCCGGCGGAGGTGGATCAGCGCCAGCAGCTGCTTAACCGGCTGCGGGCCATGCAGGTGGATCGGGGCTGGTTCTTGAAGTTGGTGGATGCCAGCCTGCTGGCCCAGTTTCCGGAGCGGGGCGGTCGCCTGCCCAGCGATTCTCTCGACGACTCTCCTCTGCGCAAGGTTTGGAATGAGCTTGCAGAGGAGTGGCTGGCTCGGGTGGAGCAGCTACCCCTCGAGATTCGGCGCCGTCTGGGTTCCTACACAAACGGTGACTGGGAGAGGCGTCAGCAGGCCCTGGTTAATCAGGGACTTAGCTCAGCGGTGTTGCGCCAGCTGGTTTCGGGCAGTGCCCAGAGCCTGCTGCCCGGCCGCCCCGGCGCTGACATCCCGGCCGAGCCCTTTCGCCAGCTGTGGTTTGCCGCGGCGGAGCAGGGCCTGGCCAACGTGCAGATCGAGGCGATTCAGGCCCAGGCCCAGGCAACCCAGGTGATTTCAGCCCAGGTAGAAGCTGGTGGTGCCCGGCTGTTCCCGGTGCGGTTGCCGCCGGGCTATCGCCTGGTGCTGGGCGTGAATGGCTCGCCCTTGATGCAAATGAGTGTGTTTAGTGCCGATGGCGAGCTGCTGGAAGCCAAGGGGCCCCTGCGGGTGGTCAGTTTGGGGGAGCAGAAGAACTCCCCAGTGCAGCTTCTGGTAACCAACGAGGGCGTGGCGCCGGCCCTGATCACCCTGTCGTTGCGGGCCGATCCGCCCCCTGTCGAGACGCCGCCGGTGACCGTCCCCGAACCATCACCGCAGGCGCCGGCGCCCCAGCTAGAGCCTCCCCAGGCTCCGGCCGTGCCCGCGCCCGCCGCCGATCCCCTGCCGCCCGTACCACCGCCAGTGAACTGACTCCAGCCGGAAGGCGTATGGGCGGGTAGGTCGGGCGCTCCGGCCCCCCAATTCAGAGCCGGGCGATTGCGGCCTTGGCGTCCTTGATGTCCTGCTTGCGCCGCTCCTCGTGACGCTTGTCGTGCAGCTTGCGGCCCTTGGCCAGACCGATTGTCAGCTTGATCCAGGAGCCCTTGAGGTGCAGGTTCAGGGGGATCAGGGTGAGGCCTTTTTGATCTAGGCCAATCCGCAATTTGTCAATTTCGCGGCGGTGGGCCAGCAATTTGCGCACTCGCAACGGCTCATGGTTGAAAAACGCGCCCGCGTGGCTGTGGGGCGAAATGTGCACGTTGTGAAGCTGCAGTTCTCCTTTGCGAATCAGGCAGAAGCCATCGCGCAGGTTTGATTGCCCAGCCCGGATCGACTTCACCTCGGTGCCAAATAGCTCGAGGCCGCACTCCAGGGTTTCGAGGATTTCGTATTGGTGCCGCGCAAAGCGGTTGTCGGCCAGCAGCTTGTTGGCGGCATCGCGCTGGGCCTTAGCGCTCTTCTTGCCCCCGCCCTTGGCCATCGCTGCTCCGCAACCGTCCCCTTGATCTCCCGACCCTAGGGAGCCCCCGGTACCCTCGCTGCATGGCCATCGTCTCCTCGGGATCCTCGGCGCCCCGCGGCCGCCCCAGCCGCGACGAGCCACCAGCGCGCCTTGTGGATCCCGCTGCCGTGCTCGAGGAGGTCCCCGCCGCAGCCAGTGGCCTGCCTCGGGAGGACAGTCTCCGCCCCAAGCGCCTTGCCGATTACATCGGCCAGAGCGAGCTCAAGCAGGTGCTGGCCATCGCGGTGGAGGCCACCCGCGCCCGCCAAGAGGCCCTCGACCACGTGCTGCTTTACGGCCCACCGGGCCTGGGCAAAACCACCATGGCTTTGGTGCTTGCTGAGGAGTTGGGCGTGCGCTGCCGCATAACCAGCGCCCCGGCCCTGGAGCGCCCCCGCGACATCGTTGGCCTGCTGGTGAACCTGCAGCCCCATGAGCTGCTGTTCATTGACGAGATTCATCGGCTCAACAGGGTGGCCGAGGAAATTCTTTATCCAGCGATGGAGGATTACCGCCTCGATCTCACCGTGGGTAAGGGCACGACGGCCCGCACCCGCAGCCTGGATCTGCCACCTTTCACGCTTGTTGGCGCCACCACCCGGGCCGGATCGCTTAGTTCACCGCTGCGGGATCGCTTCGGCCTGATTCAGCGGCTTGAGTTTTACGGACTCGATGAGCTTCAGCAAATTGTGGAGCGGGCTGCTGGCCTGCTCCAGATCAAGCTGGAGGGCGGGGCCGCCCTGGAAGTTGCCCGCCGCTGTCGCGGCACCCCCCGCATTGCCAATCGCCTGCTGCGTCGGGTGCGTGATGTGGCTTCAGTGCGGGGTCATGGCTGCATTGGTGCGCCCCTGGTGGCTGAGGCCCTCAGCCTGCACCGCGTTGACGACCGCGGTCTCGATGCCAGTGACCGGCGTTTGCTCACCTTGATGCTCGAGGGCTATGGCGGCGGCCCCGTGGGCCTCGACACCCTGGCCGCCGGTCTCGGCGAAGATTCCGCCACCCTCGAAGCGGTGGTGGAGCCCTACCTGTTGCAGCTGGGTTTTCTGCAGCGCACCCCCCGGGGACGGCTGGTTACCCCGGCGGGCCGCAACCACTTGGGCTGGCCGGCCGGGGCGGCCGCATGACCAGTAGCCAACCATGATTTCTACGTTGTTTGCCTTGCTGCTGGGCCTGCAGCTGCTGCTGCCCCAGCTGTTTGATCAGGCTCTCAGCGCCAGCCGGCAGGGGCGCTTTGATGAGGCTCTACCCCTCTGGAACCAGGTGCTGGAGGTGGCCCCGGAGGACGCGGCGGCCTGGAGCAATCGGGGCAATGTGCAGCTGGCCCTGGGCGATCCCCGCGCCGCCATCGCTGACCAGACCAAGGCGATGCAGCTCGACGGCGAGAGCCCCGATCCCCACCTCAATCGCGGCACAGCCGAGGAGGCCTTGGGCCAGTGGGCTGCCGCCGAAGCCGACTACCGCTGGATCCTGGAGCGCGCCCCGCAGGACGCGGGTGAACCGCGCGCCTCGGCCCTCTACAACCTCGGCAATGTGCAGGGCTCCCTGGGTGACTGGCAGGAGGCGCGAAGTTGCTTTGAGGCCGCTTCCCTGGCTAGGCCAGGCTTCGCCATGGCCCGCTCCAGTGCTGCCTTGGCGGCCTTCCAGCTGGGCGATCGCGCCGAGGCCGAGCGGCAGCTGCGCAACCTGATCCGCCGTTATCCCCTGTTTGCTGATGCCAGAGCTGGTCTCACGGCGCTGCTCTGGCAGAAGGGGGCTCGCGGTGAGGCCGAAAGCAACTGGGCGGCCGCCTCTGGCCTCGATCCCCGCTACCGGCAGCAAGAATGGTTGCTTGCGACGCGGCGCTGGCCCCCCGAGCCGGTGGAAGCTTTGGCGCAATTCCTCGCTTTGGCCCCCTGAACGATGGCCCTCGAATGACGGCAACACCCTGCAGCTTGAATTGGCAGGCCCTGGGGCTTGAGCAGGCCCTGGCCGAGGTGCTGCCGGAGCTGATCCAGTTGCGGCGTCATATCCATCGCCACCCCGAGCTCAGTGGCCATGAACAGCAGACCGCTGCCCTGGTGGCAGGTGAGCTGCGGCGCTGGGGTTGGCAGGTGCGCGAGGGGGTCGGTCGCACCGGCGTGCTGGCGGAGCTGGGGCCAGAGCAGGGGCCTGATGGCTTGCCCGCCCCCCTGGTGGCCCTGCGGGTGGATATGGATGCCCTGCCGGTGGAGGAGCGCACCGGCCTCGACTACGCCTCCACCCAGCAGGGCTTGATGCATGCCTGCGGCCACGACCTGCACACCGCCGTGGGACTGGGGGTGGCCTACCTGCTGGCTGAGCTTGCCGAGCGCCACCCCGAGCTGCTCACGGCCCGGGTGCGGCTGTTGTTTCAGCCCGCTGAGGAAACGGCCCAGGGGGCGGCCTGGATGAAGGCCGATGGCGCCATGGAAGGCGTGGCAGCCCTGTTTGGTGTGCACGTGTTTCCCAGCCTGGCGGCGGGCACGATCGGCGTGCGCAGCGGCAGCCTTACAGCGGCGGCCGGTGAGCTGGAGGTGGAGGTGCTGGGCGAGGGCGGCCACGGCGCCCGGCCCCACCAGAGCACCGACGCCATTTGGATTGCGGCGCGGGTGGTGAGTGGTCTGCAGGAGGCGATCAGCCGCCGCCTTGATGCCCTGCACCCGGTGGTGGTGAGTTTTGGGCGGATCGAGGGCGGTAAGGCTTTCAATGTGATCGCCGACCATGTGCGTCTGCTGGGCACGGTGCGCTGCCTCGACACCGACGTGCACGCCCAGCTGCCGGGCTGGATTGAAGACACGGTGCAGGCCCTCTGCCGCGGCCATGGCGGCGAGGCCCGGGTGCGCTATCGGGTGATTTCACCGCCTGTACACAACGACCCTGCCCTCACCGAGCTGGTGGCTGAAGCTGGGGTGGAGTTGCTTGGCCGCCAGCAGGTGCAGTGGCTCGAGCAGCCGTCTTTGGGAGCAGAGGATTTCGCCGAATTGCTCGATGGCACCCGCGGCACCATGTTTCGCTTGGGGGTGGCGGGGCCTCAGGGCTGCACGCCTTTGCACAGCAACAGCTTTGCTCCCGACGAAGAGTCCCTGCCGGTGGGCATTGGCGTGCTCACCTTGAGCCTGCTGCGCTGGATGGAGCGGCGCCCGTGAAGCAAAGGCCCTGGCTGCGGGGGTTGCTGGCCCTCTCCTCGCCCCTGTTGATCCTGCTGGCGCTGCTGGTGCTGCTGCAGCGCCGCGGCGTCGATCGGATTCCAGCCCTGCCAGCTCTGCTGATCGGCACGGGCCTGCTTGTCACCAGTGCTGTGGGGTGGCGGCGGCGGCGGCGTGAGCTGCTGGCGGCCCTGCGCCACGATGGGGATATATGAGCAATCCGTCTCCCGATCTATCGGCCCTGCGTGAGGCCATTCTTTGCGGAGACCCCAGCCGGGCCATGCCGGCCCTGGTGGGTTTGCGGGAGGTGGCGTTGGAGCAGGCCGTGCCGTTACTGCTGCTCGGGCTGGAGCAGAGCATGTTCATGGTGCGCTCGCTCAGCTGCGCCGGCCTTGGGGTGAAGCAAAACGAGGCCGGCTGGCAGGCGCTGGTGGCCGCGATGCAGGGCGATGAGGACGCCAATGTGCGAGCCGAAGCTGCCAACTCCCTAGTGAGCCACTGCCTTGAGCGGGCCTGGCCCCTGCTGCGTGATGTGTTCGCATCCGATCAGCAGTGGCTGGTGCGCTGCAGCATCCTTTCGGCTCTTGCTGAGCAGCCAGCCATTGATCCGGCTTGGTTGCTGGAGCTGGCTTCGATGGCGATCACAGACGCAGATGGCACGGTGCGGGTGGGCGGCGCCGAGATCCTGGCCCGCTTGGTGCGGGAGCAGGGCGCTGCCGAGGCCCGGGTCTTGTTGCAGCAGCTCCAGGCCGATCCAGACCACCGGGTGGTGGCCGCGGCGCTCAATGGTCTGCAGAGCTGAGGCTTGGGGACGCATTCCTGGATGTGTACAGAGTCTGTACAGATGTACAAACTCTGTACACGGCGCCAGCACCCTGATGGTGCCTGCTCTTGCTAGCTTTCACTTGTCACTAGGGGTGCCCCGCTGCATTACTGCAGCTTCGGGCTGAGATCACACCCTCCGAACCTGATCCGGGTCATGCCGGCGCAGGGAAGTGGAATTGGATTGTGAAACCACTCTCAGGCTGCGCCCCGCCCTATCTGCAGCCTCAAATGCGTAGCGCCTGGATTGAGAAGCGTCGCGGCACCGCGAATTATTCCCAGATGTATTACGCCCGCCAGGGCGTAGTGACTGAGGAGATGGCCTATGTGGCCAAGCGGGAAAACCTGCCCGAGTCGTTGGTGATGGAGGAGGTGGCTCGGGGACGCATGATCATCCCGGCCAACATCAACCACCTCAATTTGGAGCCGATGGCGATCGGCATCGCCAGCCGCTGCAAGGTGAACGCCAATATCGGCGCCTCCCCCAATGCTTCCGATCTCGATGAGGAGGTGGCCAAGCTGCGCCTAGCGGTGAAATACGGCGCCGACACGGTGATGGATCTCTCCACCGGCGGCGTCAATCTCGATGAGGTGCGCACGGCGATCATTAATGCCTCGCCGGTGCCGATCGGCACGGTGCCCGTCTATCAGGCGCTCGAGAGCGTGCACGGCTCAATCGAGAAGCTCGACGCCGACGACTTCCTGCACATCATTGAGAAGCACTGTCAGCAGGGCGTTGACTACCAAACGATTCATGCCGGTCTGCTGATTGAGCACCTGCCGCTAGTGAAGGGTCGCCTCACCGGCATCGTTAGCCGCGGCGGCGGGATCTTGGCCCAGTGGATGCTGTATCACCACAAGCAGAATCCCCTGTTCACCCATTTCGATGACATCATCGAAATCTTCAAGCGCTACGACTGCAGCTTCTCCCTTGGCGATTCGCTGCGGCCAGGTTGCCAGCACGACGCCTCCGATGCGGCCCAGCTGGCGGAACTGAAAACCCTGGGCCAGCTCACCCGCCGCGCCTGGGAGCACGACATCCAGGTGATGGTGGAGGGTCCAGGCCATGTGCCGATGGACCAGATCGAGTTCAACGTCAAAAAGCAGATGGAGGAGTGCAGCGAGGCGCCCTTCTATGTGCTCGGTCCGCTGGTCACCGACATCGCCCCCGGCTACGACCACATCACCAGCGCCATTGGCGCAGCGATGGCCGGTTGGTACGGCACGGCGATGCTCTGCTACGTGACCCCGAAGGAGCACCTGGGCCTGCCCAACGCCGAAGATGTGCGGGAGGGCCTGATCGCTTACAAGATCGCGGCTCACGCCGCAGACATCGCTCGCCACCGCCCCGGCGCTCGCGACCGCGACGACGAACTCAGCCGGGCCCGCTACGCCTTCGACTGGAACAAGCAGTTCGATCTTTCGCTGGATCCGGAGCGGGCTCGCGAGTATCACGACGAAACCCTGCCCGCTGACATCTACAAGCAGGCCGAGTTCTGCTCCATGTGCGGCCCCAAGCACTGCCCAATGCAAACCAAGATCACCGATGAGGATTTAGCTGGGTTGGAGCAGGTGCTGGCGGAGCAGAAGGCGGGCCAAGCCGCCGCCGTCTGAGCCAGGCGGGCGGCCCGCTAAGGACTGTGACCCTTGCCGGTTGCCCCTAATCGTCCTGGCTACGGTTCAGCCAGTGCGATTAGGCAGGCAACACCATGACTGAACTCGGCAAGTGCCCCTTCAACCACGGCGAAACTTCAGTGGCGGGCCGCGGTCCCGCGCCGCGCGACTGGTGGCCCCAGCAGATCAACCTGGCGATCCTGCGCCAGCACAGCCCGGCCTCCAATCCGCTCGGTGAGGCTTTTCACTATGCCGAGGCCTTCCAGCAGCTCGATTACCCGGCCCTCAAGGGCGACCTGATCGCCCTGATGACCGACTCCCAAGACTGGTGGCCCGCCGACTGGGGCCACTACGGCGGGCTATTCATCCGCATGGCCTGGCACAGCGCCGGCACCTACCGCACTGCCGATGGCCGCGGCGGCGGCGGCACCGGCAACCAGCGCTTCGCGCCGATCAACAGCTGGCCCGACAACGGCAACCTCGACAAGGCCCGCCGCCTGCTCTGGCCGATCAAGCAGAAATACGGCAACAGCATCTCCTGGGCCGACTTGATGATCCTGGCTGGCAACGCCGCCCTCGAATCGATGGGGCTGCGCACCTTTGGCTTCGGCGGCGGCCGCGCCGACATCTGGCAGCCGGAGGAAGACATCTACTGGGGCAACGAAAAAACCTGGCTCGGCGATGAGCGCTATAGCGGCGATCGCCAGCTGGAAAACCCACTGGCTGCCGTGCAGATGGGGTTGATCTACGTGAACCCTGAGGGCCCTAATGGGGTGCCCGATCCGGTGGCGTCGGGGCGCGACGTGCGCGAGACCTTCGCCCGCATGGCGATGGACGACGCGGAGACCGTGGCCCTCACCGCCGGCGGCCATACCTTCGGCAAGGCCCATGGTGCCGGCAGCGAAGAGCTGATGGGCCCGGCCCCGGAAGGCGCTCCCCTGGAGCAGATGGGCCTGGGTTGGGCCAATCGCCATGGCAGCGGCAAGGGGGCCGATACCACCACCAGCGGCATTGAGGGCGCCTGGAAACCCAACCCCACCCGCTGGGACATGGGCTATTTCGACATGCTGTTTGGCTACGAGTGGGAGCTGATCAAGAGCCCCGCCGGTGCCTGGCAGTGGCAGGCGAAAGACTGCCGCGAGGAGCACCTGATCCCCGACGCCCACATCCCCGGGCTCAAGCATCCGCCGATGATGACCACGGCGGATCTGTCGCTGCGCTTCGATCCGATCTACGAGCCGATTTCACGCCACTTCCACCAGCACCCGGAGGCCTTCGCCGATGCCTTCGCTCGCGCCTGGTTCAAGCTCACCCACCGCGACATGGGGCCCAGGAGCCTCTACCTCGGCCCCGAGGTGCCCGCCGAAGAGCTGATCTGGCAGGACCCGATCCCAGCGGTTGACCATCCCCTGGTGGATGGGGCCGCCATCGCCGATCTCAAGGCGCGTGTGGCCGCCTCCGGCCTGAGCGTGGCTGAGCTGGTGAGCACCGCCTGGGCTTCGGCCTCCAGCTTCCGCGGCTCCGACAAGCGCGGCGGCGCCAACGGCGCCCGGGTGCGGCTGGCGCCGCAAAAAGACTGGGCCGTCAACGAACCCGAGCAGCTCCAGCGGGTGTTGGCGGTGCTCGAGGGCATCCAGCAGGCCTTCAACGCCTCCCGCACAGATGGCGTGCGCGTGTCGCTGGCCGATCTGATCGTGCTAGCCGGTGGCGTGGGCGTGGAGCAGGCGGCGGCCGCTGGGAGCCACACCGTCGATGTGCCGTTCACACCGGGGCGGATGGATGCCAGCCAAGAGCACACCGATGCGGCCTCGTTTGCGGTGATGGAGCCCCAGGCCGACGGCTTCCGCAACTGGCAGAAGGCTCCGATGAGCGTGAGCGCCGAGCACCTGCTGGTGGACCGGGCCCAGCTTCTCGGTCTCAGCGCCCCCGAAATGACCGTGCTGGTGGGTGGCCTGCGGGTGCTGGGCGCCAACACTGGCGCCCAGCACCATGGCGTGTTCACCGAGCGGCCGGGGGTGTTGAGCAACGACTTCTTCGTGAACCTGCTCGACATGGCTACCAGCTGGAGCCCCACCGATGAGACCGGCGAGCTGTTTGAAGGGCGCGATCGCCGCAGCGGCGCGCTGCGCTGGAGCGGCAGCCGGGTGGATCTGGTGTTCGGCTCCAACTCCCAGCTGCGGGCGATCGCCGAGGTGTATGCCCAGGGCGATGGCGCCGGCCGCCTCGTGGGCGACTTCGTGGCCGCCTGGGTGAAGGTTATGGAGGCCGATCGCTTCGACCTCAAGGGTTGATCGGCGGCTGCACTCCTGCCGAGCTGCCATTAAAAAAGCCCCGCCACATTGGCGGGGCTCCTGGCTAAGTGGGGGCTCAGCCGTTGGGAATCATCCCAGCCCTTTGGCAGTGGCCACCACGTTGTCGACGGTGAAGCCAAACTTCTCGAGGCAAACCGGACCAGGTGCCGAAGCACCGAAGCGGTCGATCGAGATGCAGGCGCCATCAAAGCCGGTGTACTTGTGCCAGCCGAAGGAGCTCGATGCTTCCACCACAACGCGCTTGCGCACGGCGGCGGGCAGCACGCTTTCGCGGTAGGCGGCATCCTGCTCTTCGAACAGCTCGACGCAGGGCATCGAAACTACCCGCACGTTTTTGCCTTCGGCGCGCAGCTGGGCGGCGGCTTTGGTGCAGAGCTCCAGCTCGGTGCCGGTGCCAATCAGGATTAGTTCCGGGGTGCCATTGCTGTCTTCTAGGATGTAGCCACCTTTGGCTACATGGGCTGCAGTCGAACCAGGCTGGTTGGCCATGGCCTGACGGCTGAGGGCCAGCACGGTGGGGCGCTTGCGGTTGGTGACGGCCACCTGATAAGCACCCATGGTTTCGTTGCCATCGCCGGGGCGCATCACCAGCAGGTTGGGGATGGCGCGCAGGTTGGCGAGGGTTTCCACAGGCTGGTGGGTAGGGCCGTCTTCGCCCAGACCGATCGAGTCGTGGGTGAGCACGTAGATCACGCCCAGCTCGCTCAGGGCTGAAAGGCGCATGGCGCCGATCATGTAGCCGGCGAACACCAGGAAGGTGCCGCCGTAGGGGATCAGGCCGCTGCCGTGGTAAGCGATGCCATTCATGATCGCTGCCATGGCGTGCTCGCGCACACCGAAGTGCAGATAGCGGTTGGCCTCACCACCCTTCTGGAAGCTGGCCTCGCCCTTGATATCGGTGAGGTTGGAGTGGGTGAGGTCGGCGGAGCCGCCGATCAGCTCGGGCAGGTTGGGGCCGAAGGCGTTAAGGGCGTTGTAGGAGTGCATGCGGGTGGCCAGGCCCTTGTCTTCGGGGCTGAAGCTCGGCAGGGAAGCGTCCCAACCCTGGGGAAGCTCGCCGCGCAGCTGGCGCTCAAATTCAGCCGCTTCAGCTGGGTACTGGCTGCGATAGGTGGCCAGGCTGGCGTTCCAGGCGGCTTCTAGTGCTTCACCGCGGGTAATCGCTTGGCGCCAGTGGTCGTAGGCATCCTGAGGAACCTCAAATTCGCCGTAGCTCCAGTCGAGGGCTTTGCGGGTGAGCTCTGCCTCGTCGGCGCCTAGGGCTGCGCCATGAACTCCAGCGGTATTGGCCTTGTTCGGTGAGCCGTAGCCGATCGTGGTGGTCACCTTGATCAAGCTGGGCTTGTCGGTGACGGCCTTGGCGGCCTCGATGGCTTGGGCAATGGCGGCCACATCGGTGTTGCCATCCTTGACGTGGATGGTGTGCCAGCCATAGGCCTCGTAGCGCTTCAGCACGTCCTCGGTGAAGGACACCGAGGTGTTGCCGTCGATAGTGATGTGGTTGTCGTCGTAGAGGGCAATCAGCTTGCCCAAGCCCAGGTGGCCGGCCAGGGAGGCGGCTTCACCGCTCACTCCTTCTTGGTTGCAGCCGTCGCCCATGATCACGTAGGTGTAGTGATCAACCAGTTCGCAGCCGGGCTTGTTGAACTTGGCAGCCAGGTGCGCTTCGGCGATGGCCAAGCCCACGGCGTTGGAGATGCCCTGGCCTAGAGGTCCGGTGGTGACCTCAACTCCTGGGGTTTCGAAGGTTTCAGGGTGACCAGGGGTGCGGCTGCCCCACTGGCGGAACTGCTTGATGTCTTCGATGGTCACCGAGTCGTAGCCGGTGAGGTGCAGCAGCGCGTAAAGCAACATGCAGCCGTGGCCAGCCGAGAGCACGAAGCGGTCCCGGTTGAACCACTTGGGGTTCTTGGGGTTGTGCTTGAGCAGCTTGTCCCACAGGGCGAAGGCCATGGGGGCGCAGCCCATGGGCAGGCCGGGGTGGCCCGAATTGCTCTTATTGATCGCGTCAATCGCTAAGAAGCGGATGCTGTTAACGCAGAGCGATTCGACGGATGTGGAAGGAGCGGCGACCATGGCTAAGGCAGGTGGGGGAGTGGGAGGAGGAGGCTCACGCCATGCGGCGGAACGCCAGGCAGACGTTGTGACCGCCAAACCCGAAGGAATTGGAGAGCACCACGTTGAGGGTGTGTTCCCTGGCCTGGTTGGGAACCACATCCAGATCGCAGGCCGGATCCGGATTTTGGTAATTGATGGTAGGTGGCACCAGGTTGTGCTCAATAGCCAGCACCGCTGCGACCGCCTCAATGCCGCCGCTGCCACCTAGGAGGTGGCCGGTCATCGATTTCGTGGAGCTCACGGGTATGCGGTAAGCCCGATCCCCAAGGGCACTCTTGATGGCGGAGGTTTCGTTGCTGTCGTTGGCCTGGGTGCTGGTGCCGTGGGCATTGACGTAGTCGACGGCTTCTGGCTCAAGCCGGGCATCCTTGAGGGCAAGACGCATGGCTTCGGCGCCGCCGACCCCTCCAGGGGTGGGTGAGGTGATGTGGTGGGCGTCGCAGGTCATGCCGTAGCCCACCACCTCGGCCAGGATCTGGGCACCGCGGGCCCGGGCGTGCTCCAGGCTCTCGAGCACAATTACTCCGGCGCCTTCGCCGATCACGAAGCCGTTGCGCTCGGCGTCAAAGGGACGACTGGCCGTGGTGGGGTCGTCGTTGCGGAAGGACAGCGCCTTAGCGCTGGCAAATCCCGCTACTCCCAAAGGGGTAATGGCCGATTCGGCACCACCAGCGACCATCACGTCGGCTAGGCCCATCTGGATCAACCGGTAGGCATCACCGATGGCATTGGAGCCGGCGGCGCAGGCGGTGGCTACCGCACTGCTGGGACCCTTGGCGCCCAGGGCAATCGCCGTCAGGCCAGTGGCCATGTTGGGGATCATCATCGGCACGCAGAACGGACTCACCCGATCCGGGCCCCGATCCTTGAGCACGTGGGCCTGGGTTTCCATCATCAGCAGGCCGCCCACGCCGGAGCCGATGGCTGTGCCAACCCGATGTTGGTTGGACTCATCAATGGTGAGCCCCGCATGGGCAACTGCTTGCTTGGCGGCGATTACCCCAAACTGGCAAAAGCGATCCCAGCGCTTGGATTCCTTTGGCTCTAGCCAGCCGGAGGGATCAAAATCTTTAACTTCAGCTGCAAAGCGACAGGCGTGACGACTGGCATCAAAAAGAGTGATGCCCGCCACGCCATTGCGCGCCGTGCTCAGACCCTCCCAGTAGCTGGAGACGTCGTTACCGATCGGTGTGATCGCGCCGAGACCGGTGACGACGACGCGCTGGAGACCCTGCACCATGGGGTGGCTCAGGCCTGCTTGTCCTGAATGAACTTGACGGCATCGCCAACGGTGGTGATGCCTTCGGCAGCTTCGTCTGGAATTTCGATGTCAAAGGCTTCTTCCAGAGCCATTACCAGCTCGACGGTGTCGAGGGAATCGGCACCCAGATCATTTTGAAAGTTTGATTCGGGCTTCACTTCCCCAGCGTCAACGCTGAGCTGCTCGGCAACGATCGAGCGCACTTTCTCGTAGATCGCTTCCTGGGACATGGCCGCTGTGAGAGTCGATGCACTCTACGGGTCACCCCGCTGGGCTCCCCCCGGCGTATGAACAAGGGTGACGGGCTGAGGGCTGCGTGGGTGCGTGTCCGGAGGCTGTGGGTACGTTGGGCTCCACGCCGTTTGTTCCCGGCTCAGGCCCATGTCCCACGCCGTCAAGATCTACGACACCTGCATCGGTTGCACCCAATGTGTGCGCGCCTGCCCACTCGATGTGCTCGAGATGGTGCCCTGGGATGGCTGCAAAGCCGGCCAGATTGCTTCCTCTCCCCGCACTGAAGATTGCGTTGGCTGTAAGCGCTGTGAAACTGCTTGCCCCACCGACTTCCTCAGCATTCGCGTCTACTTGGGTGACGAAACCAGTCGCTCGATGGGCTTGTCCTACTGAAGATCATTGGCGCTATTGCCAATAAGCTCAAGCCCGGCCCTTCGCCGGGCTTTTTTGTTGCGCTCCTCGCTGGCCCAGGCCTATGTGCGGCATTGTTGCCCTGATTGGATCGCGGGAGGCGGCTCCCCAGCTGCTGGAGGGTCTGCGACAGCTGGAATATCGCGGCTACGACTCCGCCGGCATTGCCACCGTTGACGGGGCTGGCCTCCATTGCCTCAAGGCAGAGGGCAAGCTTGTAAATCTCACGACCCGCTTTGAGGCCCAGGGGGCCCCGGGCCAGTGCGGCATCGGCCATACCCGCTGGGCCACCCACGGCAAGCCGGAGGAGCGCAACGCCCACCCCCACCTCGATGGCTCTGGTCGTTTGGCGGTGGTGCAAAACGGCATCATCGAGAACTACCGCGGCTTGCGGGAGCAGCTGCAGGCGGAAGGCGTGGTTTTCCTCTCCGAGACGGACACCGAGGTAATCCCGCACCTGCTGGCTCGGGAGCTGGAGAGCCGCCGGGAGGCAGGTGAGCAGGCTTCAGCGGCGCTCCTACTTGCTGCTTTGCAGTCGGTGTTGCCTTTGCTGCAGGGGGCCTACGCCCTGGCGGTGGTGTGGGCAGAAGCCCCTGGAGCTCTGGTGGTGGCCCGTAAGGCGGCGCCCCTGCTGATCGGCCTGGGGGAGGGGGAGTTTCTTTGCGCCAGCGACACCCCGGCCCTGGCGGGCTTCACCCGCACGATTTTGCCGATGGAAGACGGCGAGGTGGCCATGCTCACCCCGCTGGGCATCGAGCTTTATGACGCCGCGGGCCAGCGGGTGCAGCGCAGTCCCAGCCTGCTTAGCGGCACCGAGCACGTTGCGGATAAGCGCAGCTTCCGCCATTTCATGCTCAAGGAGATCCACGAGCAGCCTGAAACGGCTGCCCTTTGGGTGGCCCGGCACCTGCCCGAGGTTGTGGCAGGGGAAGCGACGCCACTGGTGGCGCTGCCTCTGGCGGCTGAGGTGTTTGAGGGGGTGGAGCGGATCCAGATCCTCGCCTGCGGTACCAGCCGCCACGCCGCCCAGGTGGGCGCCTACCTGCTGGAGCAGCTGGCCGGTATCCCCACAAGCGTTTTTTATGCCAGTGAATTTCGTTATGCGCCTCCGCCGCTGAGCCCCCACACGCTCACGATCGGCGTCACCCAGTCGGGGGAAACCGCCGACACCCTGGCGGCCCTGGCAATGGAGCAGGAGCGTCGCCGGCTGGTGGCCGATCCGGCCTACCGGCCGCGGCTGCTGGGCATCACCAACAGGGCAGAAAGCTCCCTGGCTCGGATGGTGGACCACATCCTTGATATTGGCGCCGGCATTGAGGTGGGGGTTGCGGCCACCAAGACTTTCCTTGGCCAACTGCTGGCTTTCTATGGGTTGTCCCTGGCATTTGCGGAGCGGCGAGTGGGCCAGCGGCAGGGTGGCGTGAGCTCGGGCCGCAGCCGCGAGGAGCTCAAGGCGCTGGTGGCCCAGTTGCGGCTGTTGCCCCAGCAGCTCGAAGCCCTGGTGGCAGACCACGACCAGCGCTGCGCTTCCCTGGCCCACCGCTTTGAGGGCACCCAGGATGTGATCTTTCTGGGCCGTGGCATCAACTACCCGATTGCCTTGGAAGGTGCGCTCAAGCTCAAGGAGATCAGCTACATCCACGCCGAGGGCTATCCGGCCGGCGAGATGAAGCACGGACCGATCGCCCTGCTTGATGCCAAGGTGCCGGTGGTGTCAATCGCCATGCCAGGTGCGGTGTTCGACAAGGTGCTCAGCAATGCCCAGGAGGCCAAGGCCCGTGATGCCCAGCTGATTGGAGTGGCGCCCGAATGTCCAGATGCGGAGTTGTTTGATGTCTTGCTGCCGGTGCCGGCGGTAGACGAGCTACTCAGCCCGCTGCTAACGGTGATTCCCATGCAGCTGCTCAGTTATCACATTGCCGCCCACCGGGGCCTGGATGTGGACCAACCCCGCAACTTGGCCAAGAGCGTCACTGTGGAGTGAGGGTCGGAGTGAGGCTGGCGTCGCTGCGTCCGTAGCGATCTTCAAAGCGGACGATGTCGTCTTCGCCTAGGTAGGGGCCGCTCTGCACCTCGATCAGCTCCACCGGAATCTTGCCCGGGTTGGAGAGACGGTGGCGGCAACCCAGGGGGATGTAGGTGCTCTGGTTTTCGCTGACCATCTCCTGGCGACCGTCTTTCTCCACCAGGGCTGAGCCCTGCACCACGATCCAGTGCTCGGCGCGGTGGTGGTGCATCTGCAGCGACAGGCTGGCCCCTGGGTTGACCACGATCCGCTTTACCTGCCAGCGCTCACCCTCGGTGACGCCGTCGTAGGAGCCCCAGGGGCGGTAGATCTTGCGGTGGGCCTTGCTCTCTGGCGCCCCCTCCCTCTCCAGCAGCCCCACTATTGCTTTGACCTCCTGGGCCCGGTCGCGGTGGGCTACCAGCACGACGTCATCGGTTTCCACCACCACCAGATCCTCTACACCGAGCCCCACCACCAGCCGATGCTCGCTGCGTAGATAGCAATTGCTGCTTCCCTCGCTGATCACCCGGCCCCGCAGCACGTTGCCGTCGCTGTCTTGATCGGCGGTTTCCCACAGGGCGCTCCAGCTGCCCACATCACTCCAACCTGCCTCCAGGGGCAACACGGCGCCGCGGTCTGTGCGCTCCATCACCGCCACATCCAGCGCCACACTTGGGCAACTGGCAAAGGCCTCCCGCTCCAGCCGCAGGAAGTCGAGATCGGCGCTGTCTTGCTCCAGCGAGGAACGGCAGGCGCTCACAACCTCAGGTGCGAGCCGCTCCAATTCCGCCAGGATCGCGCTGGCTTTGAACAGGAACATGCCGCTGTTCCAGGTGAAGCGCCCCGTGGCAAGAAATTGCTCGGCGGTAGCCCGATCCGGCTTCTCCACAAACCGGGCGATCGGTACCGGTGCGTTGGCACCCAGCAGCGACTGGGCGGCTTCGATGTAGCCGTAGCCGGTTTCTGGCGCCGTGGGCACGATTCCAAAGGTGACCAGCTGGCCGGCCTCAGCTGCTGCCATCCCCGCCGCCACCGTGGCGCGGAAGGTTGCGGCATCGCGGATCACGTGGTCTGCCGCGAGCACCAGCAGCAGGGGATCATCCCCATGGGCCGTGGCCTGCAGCGCTGCTACCGCCACCGCTGGAGCGGTGTTGCGGCCGATCGGCTCCAGCAGGATCGCTTGGGGCTCCACGCCGATCTGGCGCAATTGCTCGGCCACGATGAAGCGGTGGTCTTCATTGCAGATCAGCAGGGGTGCGCCGAGGCTCGGCAAGCCCTTTAGGCGCTGCTGGGTCTGCTGCAGCAGGGTGTCTTCTCCTGTGCCTGCCAGGGGCCAATACTGCTTGGGGTAGCTAGCTCTCGAGAGCGGCCATAGCCGCGTACCCGTGCCGCCGCACAGGATCACCGGCACAAGTGCACTGCTTGGGGAGCTAGGGCTATTTGTCATGGACCGGACTGGGTTGCTCCCATTCAAGGTCACCTTTGGCTACCCAGCCAAAGGCAGCCTTTTAAGAGTCGCCTAAAGCTCCAGCAGCCCGGGGGGCGGGGTGATGCCGATCCAGCCTTCCTCGAGATGGACTTCCGGCACGATCGCAGTCACGAAGGGGATCAGCAGTCGCCGCGGGCCATCGGGGGTTTCCTGCTCTACCTCCAGCAGGTCGTTGCCAGCGTGGATCAGGTCGCGAACCCGGCCAATGGGCCGTTGATCCTCCAGCAGCCGCACTTCGGTGCCCACCAGGTCGAGCAGGTGAAATTCGCCTTTGGCCAGCTTGGGGCGGTCGGCTAGGGGCACCAGCAACTGGTCACCCACCAGGGCTTCGGCCGCTTCCCGGCTGTCGATGGCGGCGAGCCGCACCACAAACAACTCCTTGCCTGGCAGTTGCCTGCCGCTTAGCAGCTCCACCTGCCGCGGCGCCTCTTCCCGCCGCTGCAACCAGCGCCGGCCGGCCCGGGTAAACCGCTCCGGGAAATCGCTCATGGGCAGCACCCTCAGCTCGCCCTGCAGCCCTTGGGCAGACACCACTTTGCCGACCACAAGTAGATCGTTGGGGGCAGGAGTGGCGATCTGGCTGCTGCTGGTTTGATCGGCCATGGCCAGCTACTTCCCGCGTCACCCGATAATGGCCCTACGCCTCGCCTAAATCATGGCCGACCTGCCGATCCTGCCGGGCTCCACCGTGGTGGTGCGTGACGGCCGCTCGATTTACAACGGCTATCGGGGCTTCGTGCAACGGATCAGCGGCCAGCAGGCCGCCGTGCTGTTTGAGGGCGGTAACTGGGACAAGCTCGTAACCATGCCGCTCAAGCTTCTCGAGCAGGCTTGATAACAGCGAGGGCGGCCCGGGCTGCCTCCTGTTCGGCGCCGCGCCTTGAAGGCCCCCAGCCCGTGTAGTTTGCCTGGCCCGCAATTTCCACTGCGCAATGAAAGCGGCGCGGGTCAGCGTGGACTTGGCTGCGCTCCTGGCAGTCGTAGTGCGGCAGACCCAGCCCGGCTGCCTGGGTCCACTCTTGCAGGGCTGATTTCCAGTTGTGGCGGTCTGGATCGGCCAGTAATTCGCTGCTGCTGCGCTGCCAGTGGGGATTGAGCCAGCGGTGCACCGGCTCCAGTCCGCCCTGGCCGGCGCCCCAGGCTTCATAGAGGCCACCAAGCAGGGCTTCACAGCATTCCGCCCGCACCGTGGCCCGTCCGGCCTGGTCGCCGCTGGCCATTGGGCCGAGGTGCAGCACGGATTCGATCTCGCAGTGCTCGCCCAGTTCGGCCAGCCAGCGGTCGCTAACTAGTTGGGCTCGCAGGGCAGAGCAGCGCCCCACGCTCAGGTTTGGAAAGTGCCGTTGCAAGAACTCGGCTGCGGCTAGGCGCAGCACGGCGTCGCCCAGGAATTCCAGGCGCTCGTGGTTGCGGGCCAGGCCCGCTGAGGTGTGGCTGAGGGCCTCCTCTATGGGGGCAAGGTCGCGGTCGCCAACCTCCAGGCCCAGGGAGCGCAGGAAGGCAACCAGCTGCTGGTGGCGTTCGGGCCGCATGGACTGACGGGGAAAAGGGGTGAAAGCAGGACGTAAGCCGGGTTCTGTTCTCCCACCAGCAAGCCGGTGGGGGGTGATCATCTGTCTGGGACCGCCGTTGCCGGCGGCCTCGAGCGGCGCACTTGAAGCGGGACGGGTGTCATGGCCAACCGTTGTCCCTGGGCCTTGCTCCTAGCTGGGGTTTACCTAGCCAGCACCTCTCGATGCTGCTGGTGCGCTCTTACCGCACCCTTGCACCCTTGCCTGTGCGGGGGGCGAGCCCCCTGCCATCGGCGGTGTATTTCTGTGGCACTGTCCTCACGGTCACCCGCACTGGGCGTTACCCAGCAAGCCTGGCCATTGGGGAGCCCGGACTTTCCTCAACCAAGCGCTCCAGCCACCTCCGCGGAGGTGCCGCAGCCCTGATCGCGATCACCTCGCCTGCTTTCGCATTCCATAATGCCGGTATGGGGCTGTAGCTCAGCCGGATAGAGCGACGGTTTCCTAAACCGTAGGTCGTGGGTTCGAGTCCCGCCAGCCCCGTTCTTTAAAAGCCCAGTCACGCGATAAAGCTTCGCCAAGCCACCCCTTCACGGGTATGGGTAGCGAGCGCTACAGGTGGTGGCCTACCCATTCGCAGCACCGGGGCTAGCGTGGTTCCAGTCGTTTGACCGCGATGACCCAGCTTCACGATCTGCGTCTGCGTCTGCTGGTGCAGCAGGAGAGCGAACGCATCGCCGATAGCCAGCCCGATGAACTCGACCTGTCGGTTGTTCAAGCCCGCTGCCTTTGCTGGCTGGCCCTGCTAGCTGAGGCTCACGAGGAGCAGGCCACCGACGCTGAGCGGACTGGTGACACCGAGCAAGCCATGGGCTGGTTTGCCGATTCGATGCGGCTGCGCGACGTAATCAACGTGGTGACCTCGATCGAGATCCCCTTGGCGGCGTGAGTGCCATGATGGGGACTGAGATCCAAAGGGAGTGCGGTGCCAGAAGAGCCCTGCCAATGCCCTGATTGCCAGCGGTTCTATCGGGAACATGACCGATTGATCCGTGAAAATCCCACCCTGCGCCAGCAGCAGGAGCTCAATTGGGCTGCCTTGCAATCTTTTCGCACCCTGGCAGGCCGGGTGATGGAAGAGTTGCAGAAGCAGCAGGAGGCAACAGAGGCTGCCAGTCAGGCCAACGTCGCTCCTGGCGGCCAAGGGGCAGGTACAGGGGCTGTTGAGGATCAGGGCGCTGAGCCCGATGCCTTCCAGCAGGCCATGGCTGATCTGGAGAACATCAATGCCCACCTCTTCTCCATAGAGGCGCTGATGGAGCGCATCTTTGACGTGCGGGTGCCCGATGAGGTGGAGCAAAAGTTTCGGGAGGTGGCTGGTGAGCTGGCCCCTGATCCACTTAATGCCGATCGCCTAAGGCTGAATCGGCTGCTCCACCAAACTCCAGATCTTCCCGGTTAGACCATCTACCTGCTCAATCCAGCTCGCAGGTGATCGTGACTGGGAAGCTTTCAGCTTTCCAGATCCGATCTGCGTAGTCGCGGATTGAGCGATCTGAAGAGAAGAAGCCACTGCGGGCTGAATTCAGCAGCGACATGCGGTTCCAGCGTCCCCTATCGGCCCAGGCCAGGTCGACCTCGGACTGGGCCCGCAGATACTCGTTGAAGTCGGCCAGCACGAAGAAGGGATCACGGCCGGTGAGGTTTTGCAGCAGCGGCCTAAATAGGTCGCTATCCCCGTTACTGAAGTGGCCCTGCTCCACCAGTCGCAGGATCTCGGCCAACTCGGGCATCCCGCCGATCAGCTCCCAGGGGCGATAACCCGACCGGGACAGCTCGGAGATCTCCTCAGCGGTCTTGCCAAACAGGAAGAAGTTCTCAGCACCCACCTGTTCGCGGATTTCCACGTTGGCGCCATCGAGCGTGCCGATGGTCAGCGCCCCATTCATGGCGAACTTCATGTTGCCGGTGCCGGAGGCTTCCTTGCCAGCGGTGGAGATCTGCTCCGAGAGGTCGGAGGCGGGATAAACCCGTTCCCCCAACTTGACGTTGTAGTCGGCCAGGAAGATCACCCGCAGCCGGCCCTCCATGTCGGGGTCGGCGTTGATCGTTTCGGCGATGCCGTTGATGAAACGAATAATGAGCTTGGCCATGTAATAGCCCGGTGCCGCCTTGCCGCCGAAGATCACCGTGCGTGGGGCCATACCCTCAGCCTGACCATTCTTGATGCGCAGGTACTGGGCCACCACCTGCAGGGCATTGAGGTGCTGGCGCTTGTATTCATGGATCCGCTTCACCTGTACATCGAACAGGGAGCTGGGATCGACCAGCACACCCGTGTGGCGATGGATGTAATTACTCAGCTGGCCCTTAACGCCCAGCTTGGTGGCCTCCCAGCGCTCGAGGAAGCT
Organism: Cyanobium sp. T1G-Tous; assembly: GCF_024345455.1. Classification (NCBI taxonomy): domain Bacteria; kingdom Bacillati; phylum Cyanobacteriota; class Cyanophyceae; order Synechococcales; family Prochlorococcaceae; genus Cyanobium; species Cyanobium sp. T1G-Tous. The sequence continues at coordinate 82,986 of NZ_JAGQBD010000001.1, read as the reverse complement.
GCTGTCGTCGACGAACTGCTCCAGGCGGCGCAGCTCATCGAGATGGTTAATCCAGCCGGTGCCAATCGATTCATTCAGCAGGGCCGACAGCTGGGGATTGGCCAGGGCCACCCAGCGCCTCGGGGTGACGCCGTTGGTGACATTGGTGAATTTCTCGGGCCATAGGGCCGCGAATTCAGGAAACAGCTCGGTTTTGACCAGTTCGCTGTGCAGGGCTGCTACGCCGTTGACGTGGTGGGAAGCAACGGTGGCCAGATTGGCCATGCGGACGGCCTTATCGCCCTCCTCATCGATGATCGAGACCTTGCGCAGGATCTGCTCGTTGCCCGGATATTTCAGGCGCACCTGTTGCAAGAAGCGGCGGTTGATCTCGTAGATCAGCTCCAGGTGGCGGGGTAGCAGGGAGCCAAATAACCCCAAGCCCCACTTCTCGAGGGCTTCCGGCAGCAGGGTGTGATTGGTGTAGGAAAGGGAGCGACTGGTGATGTTCCAGGCGACCTCCCAGTCCAGGTGCTTGTCATCGAGTAGCAGGCGCATCAGCTCTGCCACGGCGATGGCCGGGTGGGTGTCATTTAGCTGCACCGCCCAGTGATCGGGGAAATCCGTGATCGGGATGCCGCGGGCATCGAGGTTGCGGATCATGTCCTGCAGGGAGCAGCTCACGAAAAAGTGCTGCTGCTTCAGGCGCAGACGCCGACCCTCATCCGTGCCGTCGTTGGGATAGAGCACCTTGGAGAGGGTCTCGGAGCCCACCTTCTCCTCTACGGCGCCGTAGTAGTCGCCGCTGTTGAAGGCGTAGAAGTCAAACGATTCGGCGGCATCGGCTCGCCATAACCGCAGCCGGTCGCAGGTGTTGACCCGATAGCCCAGCACCGGCACGTCGTGGGGAATGCCGATGGCGTGCTCGGCCGGAATCCAGCGCACCCGGTGGGTGCCGTGCTCATCGCGGTAGCTCTCAGTGTGGCCGCCGAAACCCACGAAGCAGGCTTGATCGGGGTGGGGCAGCTCCCAGGGCCAGCCGCTCTTGAGCCACTTATCGGTGATCTCCACCTGCCAGCCATCGCGGATCAGCTGGTCAAAAATGCCGAATTCGTAGCGGATGCCGTAGCCGGTGGCTGGGATTTCCAGCGAGGCCAGCGACTCCAGGAAGCAGGCCGCCAGCCGACCCAGGCCTCCGTTGCCCAGGCCAGGCTCCTCCTCAACATCGAGGATTTCGTTGATGTCGTTGATGCCGAAACGGCGCAGGGCTTCTGCCGCTTCCTGCTGGATGCCCAGCATCAACAGGTTGTTGCCCAGTTGGGGCCCGATCAGAAATTCAGCGGAGAGATAGGCCACCACTCGAGTCGGGGTGGCACTGAGCGCCTCAATGCCAGCCAGGTATCGGGTCATCAGCCGGTCGCGCACCGCGTAGCTGAGGGCCATGTAGAGGTCGTGGCGGCTGGCCGTGGGGGCGAGCTTGCCGAGCGTGTAAAAAAGGTGCTCGGTCATGCCGTCGAACACGTTGTCCGCGGTCAGGCCACTGCGATCTGGATCGGCGTAGCAGCCCGGGGTGGGCAGACGCAGGTTGCTGGGTTGGAGGTCGCTCATTGGCGTAATTCTCCCGCATGGGCCGCTGCAGGCAGTGGGTTCCATCGCCAGTTGGTGACATCCTCCGCATCCATGCCGTGCTCATGGGCGTGGGCCCGGTTGGCCAAAATCGCCTCCTTCATGCGCTCCTTGACGTGGGCGGCGCGGGAGCCCAGGCCCGCAACCCGGTCAATCACATCAATAACCAAGTTGAAACGGTCGATCTGATTGTTCATCGCCAGCTCCAGAGGGGTGTTGATGTTGCCTTTTTCCTTATATCCGCGCACATGGAAGTTGACGTGGTTGGTGCGGTGGTAGGTGAGTCGGTGGATTAGCCACGGGTAGCCGTGAAAATTGAAGATTACCGGTCGGTTTGTGGTGAACAGGCTGTCGAAGTCCCGATCGCTGAGGCCGTGGGGGTGTTCGCTCGGAGTGGTGAGAGCAAATAGCTTCACCACATTGAGCACTCGGATTTTTAGGCTCGGAATTTCACGCCGCAGAATTTCAACTGCGGCAAGGGTTTCCTTAGTAGGGATGTCGCCCGCGCAGGCCATCACCACATCAGGCTCATCTGGTTCGGTGCCGCACTCGTCGTTGCTCGCCCAGCTCCATAGGCCTATGCCTTTGGCCACGTGGGCCCGGGCCTGCTCCAGAGTTAGATATTGCAGGTGTTTCTGTTTGTCAGAAACGATGATGTTGCACACGTTCGTTTCCTGTAGTGCCTGTTCAGCTACCGCCAGCAGGCTGTTGGCATCGGCCGGCAGGTAGACGCGCACCACCTCGCCACTTTTGTTGCCGGCGAGATCGATGAAGCCAGGGTCTTGGTGGGTGAAGCCGTTGTGGTCTTGGCGCCACACGGTGCTGGAGATCATGCAGTTCCAGGGGGAAATCGGTGCGCGCCAGGGGGCGTGGTGAATGCAGGATTCCAGCCACTTGGCGTGCTGGTTGAACATCGAGGCAATCACATGGGCGAAGGCCTCATAGGTGTGGAAAAAACCATGGCGGCCGGTGAGTAGGTAGCCCTCCATCATTCCCACCAAGGTGTGTTCGCTCAACATCTCGACAACGCGGCCGCTGCGGGAGAGCTCACTGCCGTTGAGGTCTTCCGGCAGAAATTCCTCCATCCACACCTTTTTGCTGACCTCGTAGATGGCTTGCAGCCGGTTGGAGGCGGTTTCATCCGGTCCGAACACCCGCACGGAATCGGGGTTCAGGGCAATGGCATCGCGCAGCAGCTCCCCTAGGGGAGCGGTGTTTTCGGCCTCGTGCCTGCCCGGCTGCTCGACGGGCACGGCGTAGTTTTTGACCGGCGGCAGGTGCAGGCGGCGGCGCAGCAGCCCACCATTGGCATGGGGATTGGAGCCCATGCGGCGCTGGCCGCTGGGCGAGAGGGCCCGCAGCTCGGGAATAAGGCTGCCCTGTCCATCAAAGAGTTCGTCGGGGCGGTAGCTCTGCAGCCAGGCCTCCAGCATCTGCAGCTGCTCCGGATCCCCCTTGGGGTTGGCCAGGGGCACCTGGTGGCTGCGCCAGAAGCCTTCCAGCTTTTTGCCATTTAGCTCAGCCGGCCCTGTCCAGCCCTTAGGCGATCGCAACACGATCATGGGCTAACGGGGCCGGTTGACGTTGCTGGGATCGCCGCTGCGGCGGGCCTCCGCCTGCACCTCTTGAATGCGGTTTATGGCGCTGTCCATGGCGGCTGCCATGGCTTGGTGCATCGCCATCGGCTCGCTGCCTTCCACAAACAGGGGCTCCCAGCCGTAGCCCCGCATCAAGCTGGCGAGTTCCTGCCTGGGGATGCGGGCCAGCAGGGTGGGGTTGGCGATTTTGTAGCCGTTGAGGTGCAGCACCGGCAGCACGGCGCCGTCGGATGCGGGGTTGAGGAACTTGTTGATGTGCCAGCTGGTGGCCAAGGGCCCGGTTTCCGCCTCGCCATCGCCGACGCAGGCCAGGGCGATCAGGCTGGGGTTGTCGAACACCGCCCCGCAGGCGTGGGAGAGCACGTAGCCGAGCTCGCCGCCCTCGTGGATCGAGCCAGGGGTTTCCGGTGTGCAGTGGCTACCGATGTGGCCGGGGAAGGAAAACTGCTTAAGGAAGCGCTGCATGCCGGCAGCATCCGTCGATTTGTCGGGATAGATCTCGCTGTAGGAGCCATCGAGGTAGGTGGGCGCCAGTACCCCAGGGGCGCCATGGCCCGGGCCCGACAGATAAATCATGTCGAGCTCGTGGGACCGGATCACCCGGTTGGCATGGGCCCAGATGAAGGATTGACCCGGGCTCGAGCCCCAATGCCCCAGCAGCCGACTTTTGATATGGGCAGGTTGGAGCGGTTCGGCCAGCAGGGGGTTGTCCTGCAGGTAGATCATCCCCACCGCTAAGTAGTTGGCGGCCCTCCACCAGGCATCAAGACGCTGCAGTTGCTCTGCCATTGCCCGCGTCATCTACTCAATATTCAGACCGTAGCGATGGTTGCCAAATCCCAACCCCACGCCCGAATAGAGATCAGGGTCCAAACACCTTGGCGCGGGCGGCTTTAAGGTCGCGCCTCCCACTACCGCGCACCCACCTTTCCATGGTTCTGCCAGCGCTTTTGCTTGAAATCGGCAGTCACCAAGCCGAAGTTGCTGAAACCCTTATCTCGGTGGGCGAGTTTCTGGTGATCTTCGTGGCGGCCAGGCTGCTGGCGGAGCTGATGGTGCGGGTGCAGCTGCCCACAATTTTGGGAGAGCTGGTAGCTGGCGTTCTGATTGGCGTTTCCGGCCTGCATTTGATCGTGCCGCCCGAAACCCAGGTCCAACTCAGCAGTTGGGGCTTGGGCTTGCTCAGCTCCCTGGCCGATCTTTCACCGGAAAAGGTGCAGGAGATCTACGCCGAGACCTTCCCGAATCTGCAGGCGGTCTCCCAGATCGGCCTGTTTGCCCTGTTGTTTCTCACCGGACTGGAAAGCGAGCTCGATGAGCTGGTAGCGGTGGGTGCCCAGGCCACCACCGTTGCCGTAACCGGGGTGGTGCTTCCTTTTGCCCTAGGCACTGCGGGCCTTTATTACATCTTCCACGTGCCCCTGATTCCGGCGATCTTCGCCGGTGCGGCGATGACGGCCACCAGCATCGGCATCACCGCCAGTGTGTTTGGTGAGTTGAAGTTTCTGCGCACCCGCGAGGGTCAGACGGTGATCGGCGCGGCCGTACTCGACGACATTCTCGGCATCGTGATCCTTGCGGTGGTGGTGAGCCTGGCTGGCGGCGAGGGCTTCAGCCTTGGCCCGATCCTGAAGTTGGTTGCGGCGGCAGCGGTGTTTGTGGCGGCGGCCCTGTTCCTGAGCCGCACTGCTGCTCCTGGGTTCGACTGGCTGCTCGATCAGCTCAAGGCCCCTGGCGAAGTGGTGGTGGCGGCCTTCGTGGTGTTGTCGCTCTGCTGTTTTGTGGCCCAGGCGATCGGCCTAGAAGCCGCTCTTGGCGCTTTCGCTGCAGGCTTGATTCTCAGCTCTTCTAAGCACACCCATGCGATCCAGGACACCGTTAAGCCCCTGGTTGCCCTGTTTGCCACGATCTTCTTTGTGCTGATTGGCACCGGCATGGATCTGTCGGTGCTCAATCCGCTGAACCCTGAGAACCGGGAGGGATTGATCGTGGCGGCCTTCCTGCTCACCGTGGCGATTGCCGGCAAGGTGGCAACCGGCTGGAGCTATTTCAGCAAGGAGAAAACCAACCGCTTGGTGGTGGGTTTGGGGATGATGCCCCGCGGCGAGGTGGGCTTGATTTTTCTCGGCCTGGGTACCCAGGCTGGCCTGCTTACCAAGCCGCTGGAGGCCGCAATCTTGCTGATGGTGATCGGCACAACCTTCCTGGCGCCGATCCTGCTCAGACTGGTGCTGGGTGGCAGCGCTGGAGGTCCGGATCTTGATCCACTTGCCGAAATTCCAACCTGAGCGCTGGGGCCTGAGTTGGGGGGGCTGGCTAGACAACCGCCACGGTGAGTGGTGGCTGCTCGCCCAGCTGGCCCTGATTGCCGCCCACCTGCTGCCGCCCTGGCCTGCCCCCGGCGCCTGGGGTTATGCCTGGCCCCTCCCCCTAGCTTTGGCCGGCGCCCTGCTGCTGCTGGTTGGTCTGGTGTTGGCGGTCCAGGCGTTCTGGGGGCTGGGTTCCAGCCTTACGCCCCTGCCTGATCCGATTCCTGGCGCCCCATTGGTGACAAGCGGGGCCTACGGCCGTTGCCGTCACCCCCTCTATCAAGCGGTGCTGCTTTGTTCCTTAGGGGTGAGTTTGGCCCTTGGCAGCCTGCTGCATCTGGCCTTGCTGCTGGCCCTGGTGGCCGTGCTGGGCGGTAAGGCGCGCCGCGAGGAGCGGGCCCTTGAGCTTGCCTATCCCGATTACGCCACCTACCGGGCCCGCACACCAGCAATCATTCCCCGTCTTCCCTGGCTCGACTGGCGAGCGCTGTGAACAGCCCCCAGCCTGCGGCGATCAGGCCGAGGCTGCTGGCCCAGTCGGGGCCCAAAGCCCAGCTCAGGCCTAGGTCGGCCAGCACCCCGATGGCCAGGGCCAGCAGCAAGCTGCTAATCACCAACATCACCTGCTGGACAGGGCTCGGCAGGGAGCCCGCGGCCAGGGCTTCCTCCAGGCGCCCCAGGGGGCCGCTCAAGGGGAGGTACAGAGCTAGGGCCCACAGGGCGATCCCAGGTAGGAAGGGGCTCCAGTCAGGGCTGGTGAGGGGCAATGGCGCGCCGCAGATCTCCCTAGCATCGACCACCCTGGACAAATCAAGGTGGCTTCCTTGTCTGCACTACAGCCCTGGAGCTACGCCGGCCATCCAGTACATGCCATCGCGGCTGCGCCGGCTGAGCCCGAGGGCCCCGCGATTCTGCTGGTGCATGGCTTCGGCGCCTCCACTGATCACTGGCGCCACAACATTCCCGTGCTGGCCCAGCGCCATGAGGTGCACGCCATCGATCTGCTGGGCTTTGGCCGCAGTGCCAAGCCGGCCGAGCTGGCCTACGGCGGCTCCCTATGGCGTGATCAGCTGGCCGCCTATGTGCACGAGCGCATCGGCCGGCCGACGGTGCTGGCGGGCAATTCCCTTGGCGGTTTTTCAGCCTTGGCGGCTGGCGCTGCCTTGGGGGACCAGGCGGCCGGGGTGGTGCTGTTGAATGCGGCAGGGCCGTTCAGCGATGAGCAGGCGCCGCCTAAGGGCTGGGGAGCGATCACCCGCCAGACCATTGCGGGAGCCCTGCTCAAAAGTCCGGTGCTGCAGCGGTTGTTGTTTGAAAATTTGCGCCGGCCGGCCACGATTCGCCGCACCCTCAACCAGGTGTATGTCGACAAGACCAACGTCGATGAAGCCTTGGTGGAGGCGATCCGGCGGCCGTCGCTGGATCCGGGGGCTTTCGGTGTCTTCCGCACCGTGTTTGATATCCCCCGCGGCCAGCCCCTCGATGAGTTGTTTGTCCAGCTGACATGTCCGTTGCTGTTGCTCTGGGGCATCCGCGACCCCTGGATCAACGCCGTGGGCCGGCGGGCTGCTTTCCAGCGCCATGCTCCTGCAGGCACCAGCGAAGTGGTGCTCGAGGCGGGTCACTGTCCCCACGACGAGGTGCCAGATCAGGTGAATGCTGCCCTGCTCGACTGGATCGCCGGCCTTAGCTCCGGGGCGGCTCCACTCCAGGCAGATTCACTCCCGGCAGGCGACCGCGCGACAGTTGCTGCTTCGGGTCAAACTGCCGTTTGATCGCTTCGATCAGGGGCCGCGATGGGGCATCCAGCCAGGCTGGCAGTTTGCTGCTGGCCGGCTGGCGTAGCACCGTCAGGTAGCCGCCACCCTGCTGGCAATAGCGCCTGAGCGCCTCCACCTTGTAGGTAGGTAGGGCTGAGGCAGTTGCCCAGGCGATACCTAGGCCACTGCCAGCCCCCAGGACCACCGGCAAGCCGGCCAGGGCTGGATCTTTGAGCAGGGCAGTCGCCTGGTTGGGGCGCACCGCCAGCCGCAGCAACCAGTCGCTGGACCCAGTTTCAGACCCTTGGCTTTGGCCTACCAGGCTTGCGAGTTGGGCAGGTTCAAGAGTTTTGGCCGTGATTGCCAAGGGAGCAGCCTTGGCGGCGATGCAGCCGATTTGCTCATTGAGAGTGAGGGCGTTGATGCTGGCCAGGCTGATCAGCAGTCCGGTGCCGTCTTCTTGGGGGGCAGGGGGGCGCCACCAGTCGATCCGCTCCGGGCTGAGGCTTGAGCCCAGCAGCCAGGCGGCCAGTTGGCCGAGGGCTTCGAGCGGCCCCTCCAGCTTCAGGCCGCGCCGCTGGGGCGGCTCCGGCATGGTGCGCAGCGTGAGGCTGCTGATCAGGCCTAAGGACCCCCAGCTGCCCGCCATCAAGCGCATCAGGTCGTAGCCGGCCACGTTTTTCACCACCTTGCCCCCGGCCCGGGCGCGGGTGCCGTCGCTGCGGATCAATTCCAGGCCAATGATCTGGTCGCGCACGCCCAGGTAGCGCTGGCGCAGACCTCCGGCCAGGCCCCTGGCCACCAAGCCGCCCAGGCTGCCGCTGGCTTGGCCGCTCATGCCACTGCCCCAGGGCCAGTCAACGGCTAGCCATTGCCTGTGGCGGGCCAGTTCGGCTTGCAATTCGACCAGGGGCGTGCCGGCTAGGGCCGTCACAGTGAAATCGCCAGGGCTGTGTTCAACGATGCCGCTCAGCCGCCTACAGCTCACTGTGGCGCTGGCGCCCACAACTGGTGGCCCCCAGTTGAGTCGGCTGCCCAGGCCCGCGGGTTGCCAGGGCGCAGCCTGCTGGTGCAGCTCGCGCACCAGCTCCTGCAGCTCCCTGGGCTCCGGAGTCATCACGGCACGATGGTGCCATGGCCGCCTCCTCCAAAATCATCGTCATCGACGATGACCCCACCGGCTCCCAGACGGTGCACAGCTGCCCGCTGCTGCTGCGCTGGGATGCCGCCACCTTGGCGGAGGGGCTGCGGCACCCTTCGCCACTGCTGTTTCTGCTGGCTAACACCCGGGCCCTAGCGCCGGAAGCGGCCGCGGAGCGGGTGCGCCAGATCTGCCGGGCCCTGGCTGCGGCCCTGCCCCTGGCAGGCATTGAGCGTTGGTGGCTGGTGAGTCGCGGCGACTCCACCTTGCGGGGCCACTTTCCTTTGGAGGTGGAGGTGATAGCGGCCGAGCTCGGCCCCTTTGCGGCCACCTTGTTGATCCCGGCTTTTTTTGAGGGGGGACGCACCACCGTGGAGGGGGTGCATCGCCTGCACGGCCAGCCCGTGCACGAAACCGCCTTCGCCCGCGACCGCCTGTTTGGCTACGCCAGCAGCGATCTACCGGTTTGGGTGGAGGAAAAAAGTGGGGGCCGTATCGCCGCTCACCAGGTCCAGCGTCTGACGGGCGCCGAGTTGGATTACGCCCTAAGCGATGGCGGCCAGGCCCTGGCGGAGCGATTTGCGGCCCTAGATGGCGGGCCTGTGGTGGCCGTTGACGGGGAGCGACCTGAGCAATTGGCCGCCCTGGCCCAGGTGGTGCGCCAGGCCTGGCCGCGGGCGGTGCTTTCCCAGTCGGCGGCCAGTTGGATCCAGGCCTTAGCGGCTTTGCCGCCCCAGCCCCTGGCTGGAGCTGCCCTGGCCCGGTTGCGCCGCCCCAAGCCAGGGCTGGTGCTGGTGGGCTCCCACGTGCCTTTGGCTGATGCCCAGCTTACCCAGCTGCTGACGGAGCCCCGCTGCGTGGGGCTGGAGCTGCCCGTCGCCAAGCTGGCGCGGCTGCTGGAAGGCCCCCTGCCGGAGCCCCTGCTGGCTTCCCTGGAGGCCGACTGGTTGGTTCAGTTGCGGCGGGTGCTGGCTCAGGGGCAAACGCCGGTGCTGTACACAAGCCGGGGTGAGCTCCAGTGCTCATCAGTGGCGCAGCGCCGCCGCTTAGGCGACGCTCTGGCGGCGCTGATGGCCCGGTTGGCTGCTGCCCTGGCCCCCCAGCTGGGTTATCTGATCAGCAAGGGGGGCATCACCACCCACACCCTGCTGGCCGATGGTCTGGCTCTGGCGGCTGTCGAGTTGCAAGGCCAGCTGCTGCCGGGGCTTTCCTTAGTGCTGGCTGATCTGCCAGAGCCTCTGCCGGTGCTCACCTTCCCTGGCAACCTCGGTGATGGGGACACGCTGCAGCTGGCCTGGCGCTGGATGGAGGGCTTGGAAAGCGCGGATTAATTCGTCTCCTCGGCTAGGGGTCGTCGCTCCGCCAACAGGCAGACGCCGTAGCCCATGGCCACCAGGGTTACGGAGGCAAGGCTGCTTAGCCAGTCGTTGGCCGTACTGCCGATCAGGAAGGCCAGGGACACCGCCGTGATCAGTAGGGGGGACACGGGGTAGCCCCAGGTGAGAAAGGGGCGGGGCAGCTCCGGCTCCCGCTGGCGCAGGGTCACCAGGGAGGCAATGCCCGCCAGCGGCAGGCTCACGTAGAACACGGCGCCCATGGTCAGCAGCCGCTCGAAGGAGCCGGCCAGCACTAGGGCCGCGGCGGCCGTACTGGTGAGCAGCAGGGCCGCGCTCGGGGTGCCGCCCCCTTTCACTTGGGCAACAAAGCTCGGCAGCAGGCCGTCGCGGCTGAGGCCAAACAAAATCCGTGGGGCGGCCATCACCACGGTGTTGATCAGGCCTAGCAGGGACACAAGCGCTAACGCGGTGATCAGCAGGCCACCCAGCGGTCCAGCCAGGGCCCGTGCCGCGTCCGCGGCCGGCAGGCGTGCGCTGGCCAGCTGGGCGATGGGCAGCACATGCAGCAGGGCCAGGTTGATCAGCAGATAAAGCACCAGCACCGCCAGTACCCCGCCGATCAGGGAGCGGGGCAGATCTCGCCCCGGCTCGCTGAATTCTTCAGCGAAATAAACGGGGCTGGCCCAGCCGTCGTAGGTGGTGATCACTGCCTGTAGGGCCAGTACCACTGCCAGGCTCAGGCTCCGCCAGCCCGCGATCGCCATGGGCGCAGGCGGTGATAGCGCGATAGGGGGCGCCGCCTGGATGGGCAGCAGGAAGCACGCCGCCACTAGGGCCAGAAAGGCCACCGCCTTGGCGAGGCTGAGTAATTCCTGGCTGGCGCTGCCGGCCCGCAGGCCCCGTAGCTGAATCAGGCTGAACAGGCCGATGGCCAGCAGCGCCAGGATTCGGACCGTGTAGGGCTCCTGGGGGATCGCGGCGGGCAGCAGGGCCTGGCCGTATTCCCCCACTGTGGTGGCTACCCAGGCCAGGCCGATGCAGTGGGCCAGCCAGTCGGTCCAGCCCACCAGAAAGCCCACTCGCTTGCCGAAGGCTCGCTCGGCGTAGACGTACCAACCGCCGGCCTTTGGCAAGGCTGCCGCCAATTCGGCAACGCACACCGCCCCCAGCAGGGCATAGAGCCCGCCGGCCAGCCAGGCGGCCAGCACCAGCTCCGCCGAGGGCAATTGGGCTGCCACCAGGCCCGGAGTGCGCAGGATGCCGGCCCCGATCGTGCCGCCCACGGCACCGGCCAAGCCAAAACCAACTCCCAGAATGTTCAGCAGGCGGCCTTTAGGGGCCTTGTTGATTGGCGGCTGGTCGGGGATGGGTTGGCTCAACCGCTGTAGCTCTGCTCCAGCAACTGCATCGGATGCAGCACCGGGATTGGCTGGGGCAGCTCCTGCAGGTGGCGCCGGATCTGCAGGCTGCAGCCGATGTTGGCGCTAACAGCGAGCTCGGCACCGGTGCCAGCTAGGTCTTTGGCCTTGAGCTGGCCAAGGGCGGCGGCCTCCTCAGGCTGCACCAGGTTGTAGATGCCGGCGCTGCCGCAGCACACTCCCGCTTCCGTCGCTTCGCGCAGCTGGATGTGGGGGATGGCATTGAGCAGGGCCCGGGGCTGGCTGCTGATGCCCTGGCCATGCAGCATGTGGCAGGCGTCGTGATAAGCCAGTTGGAGCGGGCGTTTGGCGCTGGCTGGCTCGCCGTCAGCGTGGCTCAGGGGCTTGAGGGCGGCGAGGAATGGCTGGCTTAGGCCGAGCTCGGCTAAGAACTCCTGTATGTCCGCGACCGGGGCAGAGAAGCTGCTGCCGGTGAGCCGCCCGTAGGCCTTCATGGTGTGGCCGCAACCGGAGGCTGCCACCAATACGGCGTCGAGAGGCTCGGCTCCGGCGGGCTTGCCTGGGCCCACTACGGCCTCAAAGCTTTGGATTAAGCCGATTGCCAGCTCGTTGGTCTGGCTGAGTTCCCCCTGGTGGTGGGTCACGGCGCCGCAGCAACCCTGGGCTGGCGGGATCACTACCTCGATGCCGTTGGCGCTCAGCACCTGCACGGCGGCCTGATTCACGGCTGGATCAAACAAACGCTGCACACAACCCAGCACCAGCCCTACCCGGGCGCGGCGAGGACTCTGGGCGGGCACTACTAGGGGGAAGTCGTCGCGGAAGCCAGCCGGCACTAAGGGAGGTAGCAGCTGATCGAGGGCCTCCAGTTGGGGGCCGAACAGGCGGGTGAGCCCACTGCGGCGGGCCAGGGCCTGCAGGGGGGTGCCGGCGTAAAGGCGCAGCGGCGTGAGCAGGGCCCGAAGCCGCGCAGGGTAGGGAAGCAGGGCAAACAGCAGCTTGCGAAATGCTTGCTGGGCGGAGCTGCGCAGTTCCGGGGCGTTGAGCTGGGGGCGCGTCGCCTCGATCATTTGGTCGTAGCGCACCCCTGAAGGACAGGCGGTCACGCAAGCGAGACAGCCCAGGCAACTGTCGAAGTGTTTCGCCACGGTGGCGTCGAGGCTCAGTTCACCGTTGGCGATCGCCTTGAGGGTGTAGATGCGGCCCCGGGGTGAATCCATCTCCGTTCCCAGCACCCGGTAGCTGGCGCAGGTGGGCAGGCAGAAGCCGCAGTGCACGCAGGGGTCGGTGTTCATCCGCCGAAGTGGCGGATCACAGCATCAGCAAAGCCACTGCAGCTCACCGGCTCCACGGGAGGCTCCATCAGGCGGGCTAGGTCGTAGGTCACCTCGCCATTGGCGATGGCGGCGCTCAGGCCCGCGGTGATTAGGTCGGCGGCCTCCTGCCAGCCCATGAACTCGAGCATCATCACGCCGCTGAGGATTACTGAGCCGGGGTTGATGCGATCGAGGCCGGCATGCTTGGGAGCGGTGCCGTGGGTGGCCTCGAAGATCGCAGCGTTGTCGCCGATGTTGGCGCCGGGGGCCATGCCCAGGCCTCCCACCACGGCTGCGGCCGCATCGGAGATGTAGTCGCCGTTGAGGTTGAGGGTGGCGAGGATCGAGTAGTCGGCGGGGCGGGTTTGGATCTGCTGGAAGATGCTGTCGGCGATGCGGTCGTCAACAAGCACCATCTGCTTCCACTTACCACCGCCGTGGCTGGTGCCGATGGCATCGAGCACGCCCTGCACCTCGGCATCAATGGCGGCTTTCTTCTCGGGGGTGAGGCTGTCGTAGCCGGGCTCGATCATGCGGGCATTGGCCTCGATGCTCAGGCCGGGATCCTTTTCGAGGTTGCCGAGAATCCAGCTTTCCCGCTCGGTGATGCAGACATCGCGGAATTCCGTGCTGGCCAGTTCGTAGCCCCAGTCGCGGAAGGCACCCTCGGTGAATTTCATGATGTTGCCCTTGTGCACCAGGGTCACGTGGCGCTTGTCGCCCTCTAGGCGCAGGGCGTGCTGGATCGCCTTGCGGATGTGGCGCTGGCTGCCGTGCTTACTCACGGGCTTGATGCCGATGCCGGAGCCCGCTGGGATCTGGCGCTGGCCCAGCTTGCCGTTGGCTGGGATCACCACCTCATTGAGGTGCTTGATCAGATCGAGGCACACCGGATCGCCCGCTTCCCACTCGATCCCCATATAGATGTCTTCGGTGTTTTCGCGGTACACGATCACATCCAGGTCTTGAGGGCGCTTGTGGGGGCTGGGGGTGCCCTCGTAGTAGCGGCAGGGGCGCACGCAGCAGTAGAGATCGAAGATCTGGCGCAGGGCCACGTTGAGGGAGCGAATGCCGCCGCCGATCGGTGTGGTGAGGGGCCCCTTGATCGCCACGCCGAACTGCTTGATGGCGCTCAGGGTGTCTTCCGGCAGGTACTGGTAGGTGCCGTAGAGGTCGCAGGCCTCGTCGCCGGCGTACACCTTGAACCACTCAATGCGGCGCTCACCGCCGTAGGCCTGGGCCACCGCCGCATCCAGCACTTTCTGGGTGGCGGGCCAGATGTCTACGCCCGTGCCATCACCGCGGATGAAGGGAACAATCGGATCGTTGGGCACGATCGGCTGACCATTTTCGAAGCGAATTGCGGTGCCGTTGGCAGGGGCGGTGAGCTTCTCAAAGCTGGCGGCGCTAGGGGTTGCCATGGGCTGTTACGGACCTGTTCGGCCTGAGCGGTGCGGCGAGCCTAGGTTTCAGGCATGTTGCGGTTCTGCTCAGGGGAAACGGCATGAATGCCGCCGATCAGGCCCGATCCCTGGAACTTGCCCAGGCAATCGCTGCGGCGGCGAGCCTGTTTCGCGTCCACTTCCCCGATGCCCGAGCCAACCTCACCCCCTGGCGCGACGACGCTCTGACCCGTGCCTTTGCCGAGCAGGAGAGCCTGGATCTCGCCTTTCATCTACCGGGTTGGAGTCCGCGCAGCCAGTGCCGCTCATTTCTGGTGCAGCTGCGCCTGGACGGGGCCCCGGGGCGGAGCAGGCCTGAACGCCCTCGCCTGCTGGGGGTGACGATCCGGGGCCTCACCTACGAGAGCGAGCGCTGGCGGCTGGCCACCGTGGGCGACTGGCAGCCGTCGGGCAGTCACCTGCCCCAGGCCGAGGTGGCGCAGAAGTTGCAGCAGTTTTCCCGGGAGCTGTTTGATCTCTTCGGTGGCGCCGAGCAGGCCGATCAGAACCTGGCGGCGTAACCCTTCGCAACCTTGCCAGGCGCCCCGGTAAAACTCCCGCCTAACTTGGCGCCTCGCCCGTACAACGCCCCCGTCAGATGGCCGTCGCCCTTGCTTCCCAACTGCGTGAAGGCACTAAAAAGGCCCACACGATGGCGGAGAACACCGGCTTCGTGAGCTGCTTCCTCAAGGGGGTGGTGGATAAGGCCAGCTACCGCACCCTGGTGGCCGACCTTTATTTCGTGTACTCCGCCATGGAGGAGGAGTTTGGCCGGCTTAGGGAGCATCCGGTGGTGGGCCCGGTGGCTTTCCCAGAGCTGAATCGGCGCGAAAGTCTCGAGCAGGATCTTGCCTTTTACTTCGGTGGCGACTGGCGCAATGCGGTCCAACCCACCCCTGGCGCCCAGCAATACGTAGAGCGTCTGCACCAGGTGGCGCGGGAGTGCCCGGAGCTGCTGGTGGGTCACCACTACACCCGCTACATAGGTGATCTTTCCGGCGGCCAGATCCTCAAGAACATCGCCCAGAAGGCGATGGGCCTGGGCGAGCACGATGGCCTGCGTTTCTACGAATTCGCTGCTATCCCCGATGAGAAGGCTTTTAAGGCCAACTACCGCACCACCCTCGACGCCCTGCCAATCGACCAGGCTATGGCCGACCGCATTGTGGAGGAGGCCAACCACGCCTTCCACCTCAACATGACCATGTTCCAGGAACTGGAAGGCAATCTGATCGCCGCCATTGGCAAGGTGCTGTTTGGTTTCCTTACCCGCCGTCAGCGTTCCGGCAGCACGGAAGTGGCGGCGGCCTGAGCCAGAGTTGGCGGGCCGCAGCCTCTGAGCGTCTTGCGTCCCCTTCGCTTTTTGGTGCCAGGCACCAGCGGTCGCTACCGCTGCGGCGGCCTGCTGGTGGAGCAGCAGACGGCCCGGCTGCTGGCCGAACTGGTGCCAACAGAACTGGTCACCTATCGGCAGCGGGAGCCCGGATTGCCCTACCTGGACGATCTGCTCCGTGCTGAACCCCTAGGCAGCCCCGCCGCCACCGCCGCCCTGTGGATCGTGAGCTGGGGCTTTGATGTGCCGCGCCAGTTGGGGGCCTTGCGGGGCCGGCCGGTGGCATACCACGCCCACAGCAGCGGCTACGGCTTCCGCTTGCCACCTGGGGTGCCGGTGCTGGCAGTGAGCCGCAACACCCTGGGCTACTGGGGCCAATGGGCTAGCCGCAATCCGCTGTTCCTGGTGCCCAACGCCCTGGAGGCCAGTTGGATCGCCCGCGGTGATCGCCCCCACAACTTCGGCGCTGAGCCGGCGCCGGGCGGCCGCTCGATTGATGTGCTGATCCAGCGGCGCAAAACCAGCGCCTATGTGCTGGAGCAGCTGGTGCCAGCCCTGCGGGCCCGGGGGCTCACGGTGCTGGTGCAGGACGGCTGGGTGGAGGATCTGGTGGGGCTGTTCAACAGCGCCAAGGTGGTGGTTTACGACTCCGCCGACCACTGGCGCTGCAGTGGTGTGAGCGAGGGCTTTGGTCTGCCGCCGATCGAGGCCCTGGCCTGTGGCTGCGTGCTGTTCAGCAGCCTTAATCACGCCCTGGCTGACAACCTCGACCCCGGGGACCTGGCCCACCAGATCGGTATGGGCAGCCTGGCCGCCGACGGGGAGCGGATCGCTGCGGCGGTGGCCGATCCAGCCGCCTGGCTGCCTGGGCCGCGCCGCTTGGAAGAGCTGCTTGATGAGCTCAGTGAACCGCGGCTGCGCCAGCGCTGGCGCCAGGCCCTGGAGGCGATCAACATCCACATCGATCGGCTGCAGGCCGGTGAGCCACCCCTCAGGCCCCCTTCCCTGCTCCAGCTGCGCTTGGAGCGGTGGCGGCAGAGGTTGGCTCGTCGCCTTGCCTAGGGTCTCAGGAATGAGCGCATTTCTCGCCGGCCTCAACGACGCCCAGCGCAAGGCGGTGGACCACCACACCGGTCCGCTGCTGGTGGTGGCCGGTGCGGGCAGCGGCAAAACCCGCGCCCTCACCCACCGCATCGCCCACCTGATCGGCCACCACGGCGCCGATCCGGCCCATCTGCTCGCGGTCACCTTCACCAATAAGGCGGCCCGCGAGATGAAGGAGCGGCTGGAGCTGCTGCTGGCTCAGAAGCTGGCCCAGAGCCAGTTTGGCCAGCCCTGGAGCACCCTGCCGGCGGTGGAGCAGCGCCAGCTGCGCTCGCGCATCTACCGCGAGGTGATCAAGGAGCTGTGGATCGGTACGTTCCACGCCCTGTTCGCCCGGCTGCTGCGCTTCGACATCGACAAGTTCAAGGATCCCGAAGGCCTCAGTTGGACGCGCCAGTTCTCGATCTACGACGAGAACGACGTGCAGAGCCTGATCAAGGAGATCGTCACCCAGGAGCTGCAGCTAGATCCCAAGCGCTTTGAGCCCAAGAAGGTGCGCTGGGCGATCAGCAACGCCAAGAACCAGGGCTGGATGCCCGAGCAGCTGGAAGCCGATGCCGGCGGCCAGCGGGGTCGGTTGATGGCGGAGACCTACCGGCGCTACCGGCGCGCCCTGGCCGCCAACAACGCCCTCGATTTCGATGATCTGCTGCTGCTGCCGGTGCAGCTGCTGCGTCAGAACGAGCAGGTCCGCGACTACTGGCACCGGCGCTTTCGCCATGTGCTGGTGGATGAATACCAGGACACCAACCGCACCCAGTACGACCTGATCAAGCTGCTGGTGACCAACGGTCGTGAACCCTCCGACTACGACGACTGGGACGGGCGCTCGGTGTTTGTGGTGGGTGACGCGGACCAGAGCATCTACAGCTTCCGCGCCGCCGATTTCACGATCCTGATGGGCTTTCAAGACGACTTCGGTGACGGGGCCGCCAGTGAGACCACCGCCACGATGGTGAAGCTGGAGGAGAACTACCGCTCCACCGCCACGATCCTGGAGGCGGCCAATGCCCTGATCGCCCACAACTCCGAGCGGATCGACAAGGTGCTGCGGCCCACCCGAGGCGAGGGTGAATTGATCTCCCTCACCCGCTGCGATGACGAGATCGCCGAGGCCGAGGCGGTGGTGCATCGCATGCGCATGCTCGAGGCCGCCCACCCCGATCTCAGCTGGGGCGATATGGCGGTGCTGTATCGCACCAATGCCCAGTCGCGGGCGATGGAGGAGTCGCTGGTGCGCTGGGGCATCCCCTACATCGTGGTGGGGGGGCTGCGCTTCTACGACCGCCGTGAGATCAAGGATGTGCTCGCCTACCTCAAGCTGCTGGTGAACCCCGCCGACACCGTGAGCCTGTTGCGGGTGCTCAATACCCCCAAGCGCGGTATCGGTAAAACCACGATCGAGCGACTCACCGACGCTTCCAACCAGCTCGGCATTCCCCTCTGGGAAGTGGTGCGTGATGCTGAAGCAGTGCGTTCTTTGGGCGGCCGCTCGGCCAAGGGGTTGCTGCAGTTTTGCGAGCTGATTAACGGCTTGCAGGCCTGCGCTCAAGACATCGCCCCGTCTGAACTGGTGCAGCGGGTGATGGAGCAGAGCGGCTATGTGGCCGAGTTGATCACCGAAGGCACCGATGAAGCGGAAGACCGGCGCCGCAACCTCAATGAGCTGGTGAATGCCGCCCTCCAATACCAGGAGGAAAACGAGGAGGGCTCCCTGGAGGATTTCCTGGCCTCAGCCGCCCTGGCCAGCGACGCTGACAGCAAGGACACCGAGCAGGACCGGGTCACCCTGATGACCCTGCATGCCAGTAAGGGCTTGGAATTTCCGGTGGTGTACCTGGTGGGCATGGAGCAGGGCCTCTTCCCCAGCTATCGCTCCTTGGAAGACCCCTCTGCTCTCGAGGAGGAGCGCCGCCTCTGCTACGTGGGCCTCACCCGGGCTAAGGAGCGGCTGTTTCTATCCCATGCCAGTGAGCGGCGGCTTTGGGGTGGCATGCGCGAGCCGGCGGTGCCCTCGGTGTTTCTTTCGGAGCTGCCCAGCGCCCTGATCCAGGGGGATATTCCCCATAGCGGTGGAGCTTCCATTCGCCGTGAGCAGCGCCTGGAGCGGCTCACCCGCGTGGATCGCGAGGATTCACGCCAGGTGGCCGGTGGCGGTGTGGCCGGTGCTCCCGCCAATGCGGTGCGGCGCCGGGCGGCTGCCAAAACCTGGGCGGTGGGGGACCGGCTGCGCCACAGCAGCTTTGGCGAAGGTCAGGTGACCCACCTGTTTGGCAGTGGTGAGAAGGTGTCGATTGCCGTGAAATTTCAGGGGATGGGGCCCAAAATCCTTGACCCGCGTCTGGCGCCGATCGAGCCGGTCTAGGTGGAAATCCCCGGCATTTCAGCGCCCCTGCTGACAGCCCTGAGCCGGGCAGGGGTTGGGCCGGTGGCATTGGTCGGTGGGGCGGTGCGGGATTTGTTGCTGCACCGGCTGCACAACGATCCCTGGCGGGGGCTGCCCGATCTGGACCTGGTGGTGCAGGGCCGGGCTTCAGAGCTGGTTAAGGACCTGGCTGGCCAGCTGGGCGAGGGTGTGGTGCAGCGCTGCCAGGAGCACGGGGCATACGGCACCGTTGAGCTCGAACTCAGCCTGGACGGCCAGCAGGTGCTGCTGGATGTGGCCACCGCCCGCTGCGAGACCTACCCGGTGCCAGCCGAAAATCCTCAGGTGAGCTTCGGCTCTCTGGCCGATGACCTGGCCAGGCGTGATTTCAGCATCAACGCCATGGCCTTGGATCTGGTCAGTGGCACCCTGCTCGATCCCCATGGAGGCCAGGCGGATCTGGAGCTGCGCCAGCTGCGCTTTTTGCATCACGGCAGCGTTCGCGACGATCCCACCCGGCTGGTGCGCGGTGCCCGCTATGCGGCGCGGCTAGGTCTGGAGCTTGAGGCGCTGAGCGCCGAGCAGGCGGCGGCCACCCTGGCCCAGTGGCCTTGGCCTTGGCGCCAGGGTGATCCGCCGGCTGAGGCGCCGTCAGCCCTGGGCACGCGCCTGCGGATGGAGTTGGAGTTGCTGCTGGAGCGCGAGCCCTGGCCGGCGGCGCTGGGGGCCCTGCAGCGCTGGGGCGCTCTGGCGCTGCTTGATCCGGCGCTGCAGGCGGATACCCAGTGGCCGCGGCGGTTGCGCTGGGCTGCTCGGCTGGGGTTGCCGCTGCTGGTGGCCCTGGTGGCGGGAGCGCGCCAGCCCCTTGCCCTGGCGGAGCGGCTGCAGTTGCCCCACCGCCAGCACCGCCTGCTGGCGCAATGGTTGGAGTTGCGGCGCCGGCTGGTGGAGCACCAGCTCGAGGGATCTCCGGCGCTGCCCGAGCACTGGTGCGCCCTGCTGGAGGCTTCTGGTTGCAGTCCAGAAGCGGTGGCCCTGGCCCTGGCCTGTGGCAGCGGCCCGCGCCGGCCCCTGCTGCGCTGGCTGCTGCGCTGGCGCCAGGTCAAGGCCGAGCTCACCGCCGCCGACCTGCTGGCTGCTGGCATGAGGCAAGGCCCCGAGTTGGGCCAGCGGCTGCGCCAGTTGCGGGCCGAGCGGCTGCGCTTGGAGCGGATCTGAGCGCGGCAGACCCCTCGTTAGCGTGGCGGGATGACTGACCAGATGTCTGCTCCCCGAGTGGTGGTGGCCGTACCGGCCCGGCTGGAATCGGCGCGGCTGCCCGGCAAGCTGCTCGCCGATATTGCCGGCAAGCCCATGCTCCAGCATGTGTTGGAGCGCTGCCGGCAGGCCCAGGGTGTGGCGGCCGTGGTGGTGTGCACAGACAGCGACCAGGTGCGCGCTGTTGCCGAAGGCTGGGGCTTCCCGGTGCTGATGACCTCGCCTGATTGCAGCTCCGGCAGTGAACGCCTGGCCAGCGTGGTGGCGGAGCTGGTGGCCGCTGCGGGGGGTGCGGCCTCTGATTTTGACCAAACCCTGGTGATCAACGTCCAGGGCGACCAGCCGCTGCTGGATCCGGCGATTATCGAGGCGATGGCGGCTGAGTTTGCCCAGCTGCAGCGGCCGCCGGTGCTCACGCCCGTCTATCCCCTCACAGCCGACAAGTTGCACGATCCCAATGTGGTGAAGGTGCTGCGGGCCCGCGACGGCCGCGCCATCACCTTCTCCCGCAGTGCCCTGCCCCATTTGCGCGGGGTGCCGTCGGAGCAGTGGGCCCAGCACACCACCTATTGGGGCCATGTGGGCCTCTATGGCTATCGGGCCGACGTGTTGGCTGGCTGGGCGGCCCTGCCCCATTCCCGGCTCGAAGACCTGGAGAAGTTGGAGCAGCTGCGGCTTATCGACGCCGGTATCCCCCTGCTCACCTACGAGGTGGCGCAGGACTGCCTCTCGGTGGATACCCCGGAGCAACTGGAGCAGGCCCGCGCCCTAGCCGGCGCCTAGGCGTTGCCGTCTCGCCAGCCCTCGCGGTTGAGGCTTTGCAACAGCCCCCGCTGCAGCAGCAGGGCTTCAGCTAGTTCACGCACGGCCCCATCCCCCCCCCGGCGGCGCAGCACCCAGTCGGCCTGGCGGCGCAGGCCGCGGGCGCCGTCGGCGGGGCAGATCAGCAGACCCGTAGCCGGGCGCACTGTTAGGTCGTTGAGGTCGTCGCCGATGAAGGCGGTTTGCTGGCGCTCCAGCTGCAGGTTGGCCTGGAGCTGGCTTAGGGCGCTGAGCTTGTCGCCGACGCCCACCAGACAGTGATTGACGTGAAGATGCCGGGCCCGCTGCTCGATGGCGCCGCTGCGCCCGCCGCTTAGAAAGGCCACCTCAATGCCTGCTTGCTGCAGCATCCGGATCGCCAGGCCGTCGCGCACGTCGAAGCGCTTCACCACCTGGCCCTGCTCGTCGTAGTGCAAGCCGCCATCGGTGAGGACACCGTCAACGTCACAAACCAGTAGTTCAATCGCTGCAAGATTCCGGCGCCGCAGCAGGGTTCGTTGCAGCAGCTGGCGGATCACAGGCTGCTTGGGGCCACACCGGCTGCCACTACTTGACGCAGGGCCAGCAGCTGGCTGAGCAGGGCCTCGAGCCGGTGCAGCGGCACCATGTTCGGCCCGTCGCTCAGGGCGTTGTCGGGGTCTGGATGGGTCTCCATAAACAAACCGTCCACCCCCACGGCGACGGCAGCTCTGGCAAGTGGTGCCACAAACTCCCGCTGCCCGCCGGTGCTGGTGCCACGACCGCCGGGCTGCTGCACGGCGTGGGTGGCATCGAAGATCACCGGGCAACCCAGGGCTTGGAGCTGGGGGAAGCTGCGGTAATCGACCACAAGGGTGTTGTAGCCAAAACTGGTGCCTCGCTCGGTGAGCCAAAGGCGGCCGCTGGCGGGATCTAGCCCGCATTCCTGCATTTTGTTCACCACCTGGGCCATGTCCCAGGGCGCCAGAAACTGCCCCTTTTTGACGTTCACCACCTTGCTGGTGCCGGCCACTGCCTTGGCGGCGGCTTCGAGCAGGTCGGTCTGACGGCAGAGAAAGGCGGGGATCTGCAGCACATCCACGGCCTGGGCCGCCGCCGCCGCCTGACAGCTCTCGTGGATGTCGGTGAGCACGGGCACCCCGAAGCTCTGGCCCACCTCCTGGAGGATCTTCAACCCCTCATCGGGGCCCGGGCCGCGAAACGACTTGCCGGAGCTGCGGTTGGCTTTGTCGAAGCTGGCTTTGAAGATGTAGCGGATGCCGACGCGAGCGCAGATCGTGCTCACTTGCTCGGCGATCTGCAGCACCAGATCGCGGCTTTCGATTACACAGGGCCCGGCGATCAAGGTGAAGGGAATGGCCGTCATGGGCGCTCCGCGGCGGTACTGCTGAACCCAGCCTGCACCAGATCGTGCAGCCGCAACAGGCCAAGCAGCTGGTGAGGTTGGGAGGGCTCCACAACTGGCAGCACCGAAATGGCTTTACGAGGATTGCGCTCCATCAGCTCTAAGGCTGCGACTGCAAGTGTTTGGGGCGTAACCGTGATCGGGTCAGCAGTGGCCATGGCGTCGGCGCGGATGGTGCCCCAGCTGGCCGGGTCATGGTGCTGCAGGGTGCGACGCAGGTCTCCGTCCGTGATCAGCCCGGCCATCAGTTCGGGGTTTGCGCTGGCTCGCACCCAGGCAGCCCCAAGACTGCCTTTGCCGTTGCTGCCTTCGGTGAGCCGCCCTATCACCTCAGCCAGGGGTGCCTCGGGAGAGAGCCCGTCCAGAGCTGTTGCCGGCACCATCAGATCGGCCACGGTGAGGGTGAGCTGGCGGCCGAGGGAGCCGGCTGGATGGTTGATGGCGAAGTCTTCGGGCGATATGCCTGCCCGCTCCATCCACACTGCCGCCAGGGCGTCGCCAATCGCCATAGCTACCGCCGTGCTGGCTGTGGGAGCCAGGTTCAGCGGGCAAACCTCCCGATCCACCGAGCTATCCAGCACCACGTCGCAGCCATTAGCCAGGCTGGACTCCAGACGCCCCACCAGGGCGATCAGGGCCGTGCCGCGGCGGCGCAGGTGGGGCAGGATCGCTAGCAACTCTTCGGTTTCACCGCTGTTGGAGAGCAGCAGGGCGACGTCGTCGGCAGCCACGATGCCGAGATCGCCGTGCAGGGCATCGACCGGATTGAGAAATACGGCCGTAAGGCCGATAGAGGAAAAGGTGGCCGCAATTTTGCGGGCGACTATGCCGCTCTTGCCCACACCCGTAAGGACAAGCTTGGCGCGGCGTTGGCGGCACCCCTCCAGCAGCTCCAGGGCTGCTTCCACCTGTTCGCTGCTGAGGCGCTGGGCGGCGGCGGCAATGGCAGCTGCTTCTTCTTCCAGGCAGCGGGTAAGGGCAGACAAGACGCAGGTCTCGCAGATAAGCCATTGTCGCTGGCGGTTCGGCGCGCTGCCTTTTAGGTGTGCACTTGGCCGATCACAGCGGCTTCGCCAAAGCCTGCTTGCTGCAGATCGCTCAGGGCCGCAGCCAGCTGGTCGCCTGGAAGCGCCGCCAGCAGGGGTCCGCAGGTCTGGGGATCAAGCAGCAGGGCTTGATGCGCTGCATCGGCTTGCCCCTGGAGCTCAATCCGCTCCCCCAGTAGGGCCAGGGCGCTGGCATTAGAAGGGGCCAGGCTGCTGGCCCAGCCTGCGCCCAGCAGGGCTAAGGCCCCAGGTAGGGCCGGGATAGCTGCTGCCGCCAGCGTCACGCGGCAGTTTGCTGGGCTGGCGGCCAGCATTTCGCCCAGATGGCCCAACAGCCCGAAGCCGGTCACGTCGGTGCAGGCCCGGCAGCCGCGGCGGTTTAGTAGCTCCACCAGGCTTGCCTGGCATTGCTGCATTTGGGCTAGGGCGGCATCTATCCACTGGGGCTGGGCGGCTCCAGCCATGGCCGCGGCAAAAAGCACCCCAGTGCCGATGGGCCGGCACAGCAACAGCCCATCGCCGCTGCGCAAGGGCCCCTTGCCCCAGTGCCGCCCAGCGGCTGCCCTGCCGTTCACGCTCAGCACCAAGCTCAGGCCAGCGGGGTTGGCCGGGCTGGTTTGACTGTCGCGGGCCTCCAGGCTGTGGCCGCCGATCAGGCGGGCCCCGAGCGGTTGCAGCACCGATTGGATGCCGGCCAGGGTGTCGCTGAGCAGGTCTGCCTGCAGGGCGGGAGCCAGCTCAGGCAGGGTGACCACCGCTTGCAGGCTTTCCACCTGGGCGCCACTGGCCCAGATATCACTGCAGGCATGCAGGGTGGTGAGCCGGGCATTGAGCCAGGCGTCGGCCACCAGCGCTGGAAAGCCATCGACGCTCTGCAGCAGCAGGGACCCATCGCCTGCCTGGGCGATCACCGCGGCGTCCTCGGCGCTGCCCGGGGTGCCGCCGCCGAGGCCATTGCGCGCCAGGGCGTCTTGCAGGGGGCTGGCGGCCAATTTGGCGGCGCAGCCCCGGCATGCCATCGCTGCGCCCCCATCTGGGTCCATGGCCTTCAGCTCGCTGAAACCGGCCATGAAGCGCCGATCCACGGCCTGCTTCCAACGCCACAGCAGCGGGCTGGGGCCCAGGGCCCATGGACCCCAGAAGGCCACCGCCTGGGGCCTGGTGTTGCTGCCATCGCCCAGCAGCTGCAGCGCCCAGCGCTGGGGCCGCCAGGGCCGCAGCTGGCGGCCTGCCACCACTGCCGTCAGGTTGTGGGCCAGGGTTTGGGCGCAGCGCACAGCCCAGACACCGGAGGCGGGCCTGGGCTTGCTGGCGATCACGCCGCAGTCGCCGCTGGCGAACAACCTCGGCTGCTGCCGTACCTGCAGGCAGGCCTCAGTGAGCAGGCGCCCCTCGCTGTTGCAGGCCAGGCCTGAGGCGGCGAGCCAGCGGGGTGCGCGGCTGCCAGTGCAGGCCAGGTCGGCGGCGGCGGCGTCCGGGCAGTTGGCCTCGATGGCAATGCCGGCGCTCTCCAGTAGCTGCCCCCCCAATCGGTTGGCTGCCTTTGAGCCCAGATTCAGCTGGGTGCCGCGTAGCTGCAGCTTGGGCTGCTGGCCCCTCGCCCGTAGGGCCAGGGCCACCTCTACGGCTGCGGCACCGCCACCGCGAATGCGGACGCTGCCTGATTTGGGCTGGCTGCACCAGAGCAAGAAGGGCTCCAGGGGCTTTACCGCCATGGCCGCATGAGTTACGGCGCTGGTTTCTGCGCCCACATCGAGGCTGAGCCAGTCCCAGCGCAGGTTGGGCCGCCCCGCCAGTGCCAGCTCCCGACCTTCGGGGTCAATCGCCGTGATCTCTGCCTGCACAAAGGTCACCCCCGCCAGCAGGCAAAGGCGGCGCAGGTCGATGGCGCAGTCGGCTGGCTCATAAAGACCGGCAACCAGCCCCGGCACCATGCCCGAATAGAGGGTGGTGCTGTGGCGGCTCACCAGAGTGATCCAGGCGGCCGGCCGCTGCCGGCCCATCGCCCACATGCGTAGCACCAGGGCGTGGCTATGGCCGCCACCGGCGAGCACCAGCCTTGCTTCAGCTGCCATAACCCTCGGGATTGGCCTGCTGCCAGGTCCAGCCGTCGCGGCACATCTCCTCCAGGGAGCGGCGGGTGCGCCAGCCGAGTCGTGTAGTTGCCAGGCGCGGATCGGCCACGGTGCTGGCCGCGTCTCCGTCTCGCCTTTCCACAACGGTGTAGGGAACTGAACGGCCACTGGCGAGCTCGAAGGCCCGCACCACCTCCAGCACCGAGTGGCCCTGGCCGCTGCCCAGGTTGAGGCTGAGCAGCTGGGGGGGCTCGGCCAGCAGCACGTCCAAGGCGGCCCGGTGCCCCTCAGCGAGGTCCATCACATGGATGTAGTCGCGGATGCCGCTGCCATCGCGGGTGGGCCAGTCGCCGCCAAATACCTGCAGGCAGTCGCGACGCCCCACCGCCACCTGGCTCACAAAGGGGAACAGGTTGTTGGGTATGCCCCTGGGGTCTTCGCCGATGCGGCCACTGGGGTGGGCGCCCACCGGATTGAAGTAGCGCAGCCGGGCGATGCGCCAGCCTGCTTCGCTGGCCGCCAGATCGGCCAGCAGCTGTTCCACCGCGGCTTTGCTGTGGCCGTAGGGGTTGATCGGCTGGATGGCGGCAGATTCACTGATCGGTGTTTGTTCGGGTAGGCCGTAAACCGTGCAGCTGCTGCTGAACACCAGGCTGCGGCAGCCATGGGCCTGCATTGCCTCCAGCAGCTGGCGCGAGCCACAGAGGTTCACCTCCCAGTAACGCAGCGGCTCTCGCACCGATTCACCCACCGCCTTGAGGCCGGCGAAGTGGACCACGGCTGTGATTGGCTGGCCGGCCGGGGCTGCCTCGAAGGCCCGCTCCAGATCTGCAGCGGAGCGAATGTCGCCCTCCACCACCTGCAGCCGGCTTGCTGCGGAGGGGCCGGCGAGCTCGAGCACGCGCTTCAGGCTCTCGGGTGAGCTGTTGTCGAAGTTGTCGAGCACCACCAAGTTGTGGCCCGCCTCCAGCAGCATCAGACAGCTGTGGCTGCCGATGAAGCCAGCACCTCCGGTGATCAACAGCTGGGCCATGGAGGTAATTCGTGCTTACGGAATAGTCTCTCGTTCTGGCTATGTGAGTTCCATGGGATTGCCCACCATCCACTCCATCTGCTGCATCGGAGCGGGCTATGTGGGCGGCCCGACGATGGCGGTGATTGCAGATCGCTGCCCGGATGTGCAGGTGACTGTGGTGGACCTCAGCGCTGAGCGGATTGCAGCCTGGAATGGCGCCGATCTCAGCCGTCTACCGGTGTACGAGCCGGGTCTTGATGCGGTGGTGGGCCGCTGCCGGGGCCGCAATTTGCACTTTTCCACGGCTGTGGAGGAGGCAATCGCTGCGGCGGATCTGGTGTTCATCTCGGTGAACACACCCACCAAAACGAAAGGGCTTGGTGCCGGCCAGGCCAGCGACCTGAAGTGGGTGGAGGCGAGTGCCCGCACGGTCGCAAAAGCTGCCCGCGGTCACACGATCGTGGTGGAGAAAAGCACGCTGCCGGTGCGCACCGCTGAGGTGATTCAGCAAATCCTCTCCGCATCTGAGGGCAGTGATGTAGGTGAAACCCAGCCGGCCAAGAGCTTTTCGGTGCTCTCCAATCCGGAGTTTCTGGCGGAGGGCACAGCTATTGCCGATTTGGAGAAGCCAGATCGGGTGCTGATCGGCGGCCAGGACCCCGAGGCGATCGAAGCCCTGGCGGCGATTTACGGCCAGTGGGTGGCGCCCCAGAAGATCCTGCGCACCAACCTCTGGAGCAGCGAGCTCTCAAAACTCACGGCTAATGCCTTTTTGGCGCAGCGGATCAGCTCGATCAACAGCATTGCGGCTTTCTGCGAGGCCACTGGCGCCAATGTGCGCGAGGTGGCCCGGGCGATTGGCGCCGACAGCCGCATTGGCGAGAAGTTTCTGCAGGCGGGTCCGGGCTTTGGCGGCAGCTGCTTTCAGAAGGACATCTTGAATTTGGTCTACCTGTGCCGGCACTACGGGCTGGAGGAGGTGGCGGCCTACTGGGAGCAGGTGGTGAGGCTGAACCACTGGCAGCAACAGCGCATAGCCCGGCTGGTGATCAGCAAGCTGTTTGGCACGGTGAGCGGCAAGCGCATTGGGGTGCTGGGGTTTGCTTTTAAGGCCGATACCAATGACACGCGGGAATCACCGGCGATCCGGATCTGCCGGGACCTGCTGGAGGAGGGGGCGGTGCTGCAGATCGTCGATCCCAAGGTGAGCGAGAGCCAGATAGCTCAGGATCTGGGTCAACCGGCCGGCGCTGGCGAGGGCAGCTGGCAGCAGGTGCCGGAGGTGCAGCAGGCGGCCAGCGGCGCCGATGCCCTGCTGCTGCTCACCGAATGGCAGCAGTTTGCTGTGATCGACTGGCTGCAGGTGGCGGCGGTGATGCGCCAGCCGGCCTGGCTGTTTGATGCGCGCGCTAAGGCCGACGGCGCCCTAGCCCGTGCCGCGGGGCTGCAGGTGTGGACCGTGGGGGAGGGCTGAGCCATGCCCGCCTCCCTTACCCGCAACCTGATCACCGGCGGCGCCGGTTTTGTGGGCTCGCACCTGGTGGACCGGCTGATGGAGGCCGGCGAGGAGGTGATCTGCCTCGACAACTTTTTCACTGGCCGCAAAGCCAATGTGGCCCAGTGGATCGGCCATCCGCGCTTTGAGCTGATCCGCCACGACGTCACCGAACCGATCCGGCTGGAGGTGGACCGGATCTGGCACCTGGCCTGCCCGGCTTCGCCGGTGCACTACCAGCACAACCCGATCAAGACCGCCAAAACCAGCTTCCTGGGTACTTACAACATGCTGGGCCTGGCGCGGCGGGTGGGGGCGCGGTTGCTGCTGGCCAGCACAAGTGAGGTGTATGGCGATCCGGAGGTGCACCCCCAGCCTGAGAGCTACCGGGGTTGCGTGAACACGATCGGCATCCGTAGCTGCTACGACGAGGGCAAGCGGATCGCCGAAACGCTGTGCTTCGACTACCGGCGCATGCATGGGGTGGAGATCCGGGTAGCGCGGATCTTCAACACCTATGGGCCAAGGATGCTGCCCGATGACGGCCGGGTGGTGAGCAACTTCATCGTGCAGGCCCTTAAAGGCCAGCCGCTCACCCTCTATGGCGATGGCAGCCAGACCCGCTCTTTTTGCTACGTGGATGATTTGGTGGAGGGGCTGATCCGGCTGATGAACGGGGAGCACACCGGCCCGATCAACATCGGCAACCCGGGTGAATTCACGATCCGCCAGCTGGCCGAGCTGGTGCGCTCCCGGATTAATCCGGAGCTGCCACTCACCTGTGAACCGCTGCCGGCGGATGATCCTCTGCAACGTCAACCGGTGATCGAGCTGGCCACCCGCGAGCTGGGCTGGCAGCCGACGGTGGCGCTGGAGCAGGGGCTGGAGCCCACGATCGCTTACTTCCGCCAGCTTTTGGCCCCATGAGTCGCCCCGTGCTGGTGACCGGTGCGGCCGGCTTCATCGGTGCGGCGGTGTGTGAGCGGCTTTTGGCCCGGGGTGAACGGGTGGTGGGGATAGACAACCTCAACAGCTACTACGACCCCGCCTTGAAGCAGGCCCGGCTGAGCCGGCTCGAGGCCTCTGCCCCCAGGGAGTCCTGGTGCTTTCAGCGTTTGGAGCTGGAGGACGGATCTGCCATCGCGGACCTCTTCGCCCGCGAACGACCCCGGCTGGTGATCCACTTGGCAGCCCAGGCCGGGGTGCGTTACTCCCTTGAGAACCCTGCGGTGTACTTGCAGAGCAACCTGGTGGGGTTTGGTTCGATCCTGGAAGGTTGCCGGCACCACGGCGTTGAGCATCTGGTGTATGCCTCCAGTAGCTCGGTGTATGGCGGCAACACCAACCTGCCGTTTACGGAGCACCAGCCGGTGAACCACCCGGTGAGCCTGTACGCGGCCACTAAGAAGGCCAGTGAGCTGATGGCCCACACCTACAGCCATCTCTATGGGCTACCGGCCACGGGGCTGCGCTTTTTCACCGTGTACGGCCCCTGGGGCCGGCCCGACATGGCGCCGATGTTGTTTGCCAAGGCGATCGTGGCGGGGGAGCCGATTCGGGTGTTCAACCAGGGCCGCATGCGCCGCGATTTCACCTACATCGACGACATCGTGACCACGGTGATCGCCTGCGCCGATAAGCCGGCCAGCGCCGATCCCAGTTTTGACACCGCGGCTCCAGACCCTGCCACCAGCTGGGCGCCGCACCGCTTGTTCAATATCGGCAACAGCCAGCCGGTGCAGCTGCTGTATTTCATTGATCTGCTCGAGCGGGCTTTAGGTAGGCAGGCGATCCGCGACCTGCAGCCCATGCAGCCCGGCGATGTGGAGGCCACCGCTGCCGATACGAGCTTGCTCGAGGCCTGGGTGGGCTTTAGTCCCTCCACCTCTATTGAGGTGGGGGTTGAACGCTTCGCCCGTTGGTATCAAGCCAGCTACGCCTGAGCGCCGGCAGGCAGACTCACCCCACTTGCTGCTTTCGGTTTGGCATCGCTGCAGAGCCTGCGGGGCATGGCCGATCTGCTGCCAGAGCAGATTCGCCTGTGGCAGCACGTGGAAGCTACGGCCCGCGAGCACTTCCGCCGCAGTGCCATCACTGAGATCCGCACCCCCCTGCTGGAGGTCACCGAGCTGTTTGCCCGCGGCATCGGCGAGGCCACCGACGTGGTGGGCAAGGAGATGTACACCTTTCTCGATCGCGGTGAGCGCAGCTGCACCCTGCGGCCGGAGGGCACGGCGTCGGTGGTGCGGGCGGCGATCCAGCACGGCCTGCTGAGCCAGGGCCCCCAGCGCCTCTGGTATGGCGGGCCGATGTTCCGCTACGAGCGCCCCCAGGCGGGCCGGCTGCGTCAGTTCCACCAGATCGGGCTGGAGCTGCTCGGTTTTGGCGATGCCTGCAGTGACGTGGAGGCCATTGCCGTGGCCTGGGATCTGCTGGCCGAGCTGGGGGTGGGCGGGTTGGAGCTGCAGCTCAATTCCCTCGGCAGCAGCGAAGACCGGGCCCGCTACCGCGAGCTGCTGGTGGCCTGGCTGGAGCAGCGGCGCGACCAGCTCGATGCCGATTCCCAGGCCCGCATCCACAGCAACCCCCTGCGGGTGCTGGACAGCAAGAACCCCGATACGCAGGCCCTGCTGGCGGCGGCCCCCAGCCTGGCGTCCGCTCTCAGCGACGCGAGCCAGGCCCGCTTTGCGGCGGTGCAGCAGGCCCTCTCGGCCCTGGGGATTCCTTTTGTGCTCAACCCCCGGCTGGTGCGGGGCCTGGACTACTACAGCCACACCGCCTTTGAGATCACCAGCAGCCAGCTGGGGGCGCAGGCCACCGTGTGCGGTGGTGGCCGCTACGACGGCCTGGTGCAGCAGCTGGGCGGGCCGGCCACGCCGGCGATCGGCTGGGCCCTGGGGATGGAGCGGCTGGTGTTGCTGCTCAGCCAGGCCGAGGCCCCGCTGGCTGCCGCCCCCGCCCTCGATCTTTATGTGGTCAGCCGTGGCGAGGCCGCGGCAGCGCTGGCTCTGGCCCTGGCGCGGCGCTGCCGCCAGGCCGGACTGGCGGTGGAGAGGGATGCCAGTGGCGCGGCCTTCGGTAAGCAGTTCAAGCGGGCCGACCGCTCCGGTGCCCGCTGGGCGGCGGTTATCGGCGAGCAGGAGGCGCTAGAGGGGCTGGTGGGGCTCAAGGATCTGCGCGCTGGCACTGAGCAAGCCGATCAGCGACTCACCCCTGAGGCCCTGCTTGAGGCCATGACGCCACAGGACCTGTCCACCGATGGGGGCCAGGCCAGGGTGTAGGGCCTTTGACTAGCCAAGCAACAAGCCGCGGAGCAGTTTCGGCCCTGATGGGTGATCCGACCGTCGCGATCATTGCTGGTGAGGGCGTGTTGCCTCGGATGCTCTCGGAGGCTCTCAGCCGTGCGGGACGGCCCCACATCGCCTGCTATCCCCATGGCCTAGAGGTGGAGGTGCCGGCGGCTGAGGAGTTTTTCTTCGAGCGCTCGATCGCCTTCATCAAGTCGCTGCAGCAGCGCGGCATCGAGCAGATCGTGATGGTGGGCAAGTTTGTGCGGCCGCGCTCGCTCAACTTGCTGCGCTTCGAGGGCTCCACCTTGATGGCGGCGCCGCGCATCCTGGCGTCGCTGCGCAATGGCGACGATGCCTCCCTGCGGGCCCTGGCCCAGATCATCGAGGAGCACGGCCTGAAGGTGGTGGGCATCGAAGATGTGGCTCCAAATTTGCTGCCGGAGCCGGGCCTGTATGCCAGCACCGTGCCCAGCGATCTGGATCGGGCCGATGTGGAGCGCGCCGCCTACATCGTGGAGGCCATTTCCCAGGTGGATGTGGGCCAGGGAGCGGTGGTGGCTAAGGGGCTGTGCCTGGCCACCGAAGCGCTGCCCGGCACCGACGCCATGCTCGAGTGGGTAGCCGCCACGCGCCCGGAGCGACCGGAAACGGGCCGCTCTGGCGTGCTCTACAAGGCCCCCAAGCTCAACCAGGACCGGCGCATGGACCTGCCCGGCATCGGACCCACCACCGTGGCTAAGGCCGCGGCGGCTGGTTTGGCGGGCATCGCCTGGGAAGCCCGCAGCGCCCTGCTGCTGGATGCGGAGCAAACGATGGCGGACGCCGAGCGGCTGGGGTTGTTTTTGTGGTCGCGGGAGTCTAATCAGGGTTAAGCCAGCATTCCCTTGCTGCTCGGCACCGCACCTGCCCGGCGCGGATCGAGCTCCGTCGCCTGGCGCAGCGCCCGGGCGAACGCCTTGAAGCAGGCCTCCACGATGTGGTGGGAATTCACCCCATCGAGCTGGCGGACGTGCAGGGTGAGGCCGGCGTTGTTGGCCACCGCCACGAAAAACTCCTTGACCAGCTCGGTGTCGTAGCTGCCGATCTTCTGGGCCGGGATCGTTAGCCCGTAGCTGAGGTGGGGCCGGCCGGAGCAGTCGAGCGCCACCTGCACTAGGGCCTCATCCAGCGGCGCCACGAAGTGACCGAAGCGGTGGATGCCGCGGCGGTCGCCCAGGGCCTGGGCCAGGGCCTGGCCCACGGCAATGCCTACGTCTTCGTTGGTGTGGTGATCGTCGATGTGGGTGTCCCCCACCGCCTTGATCTCCAGGTCGAGCAGGCCGTGGCTGCTGATCTGGTGGAGCATGTGGTCGAGGAAGGGCACGCCGGTGCTCACCTGGCAGCGGCCCGTGCCGTCGAGGTTGAGCTGCACGCGCACATCGGTTTCGCCGGTGACGCGGTGGATCTCGCCTGTGCGCATGGTGCGTGTTCACGCTGGCACTATCATGGCCGAGTACGGCGGTGACTGTCATTCGAGCCTGCGCCAGGAGCCCCAGGGTGGGCAAAAAAAGGGGGCTTGGAGCCCCCCTGATCGATTTCTGACCTCATAGGCCTGCCGGCCTGTGATCGCTGGCTTCAGAACAGCTATGGCGGCCCCAGCACCATGTCACCGGTCGAGGATCCGGGGCGCCTCTGGGTATTGCGGTGTTGACCTGTCAACCGGCATGCACGCCGCTTGGAAACCCGGAATCGATCCTGCAGAACCACCACAGCCCTGCGACGACGCTCCGGGCTCAGAAGTTTCCCGTTGCACCGCAAGGTGCGCCTCACGGCGCAACAAGCTCCTTAAGCATCGCCTTATCGAGTTCTGCGTCTGCCAATAAACGCTTTAGCCGTGTGTTCTCCAGCTCAAGCTCCTACTCCTTCGGAGAAGCCTTACGGCTTGAGGCGTTTGGCCTCAGTCGCTTTCATCCCGCCATATAGCTGCTGCCAGCGGTGGTAAGTCGCCGGAGAAACGTCTAGGGCTCTACAGACATCAGCGACGGTTTGGCCTTGGTTAAGCAGTTGTTCCGCGGTGCGCAGCTTGCGGATGATCTGCTCGGGGTTGTGGCTTTTGACTTTCATGGAGCTTCTCCTGGCCAATTTTGGCCGTTAGCGAAGCTCTCATAAGGGCTGGCTCAGTTTTTGGGGTCCACGTCACTTCGCCGGATTCCGCCGCGATCGCTCCAGAGTCCGTAGGTCGCCTCGTGATCGAGGTGCTGTTGATCCAGCCATTGGGCCGAGGGTTTGGCGCACGCCCTCGGCGCGGGAGAGGCTCCAATGCCGGCTGAGGGCACCATGCCTGGCAAGTTCGCTACTGCAGAGGAGGTCGATGGATAGGAGTCACTGGGTGGCAGGGCAGAAGGCCTCGGCTTCGGACCAAGGAATGGCCACGTCTGCTGAAGCTCCGGCCCAGTGATCCAGCACGCACCCTGGCCGTGATCGGCCCCAACCTCAACAGCGTGGGGCCCTGCCGCGCCGGCATCGCATGAACAATCGCGTAGGCGGCCTAACCCTTCTCATGAGCCTGACGAGCATGGGAAGTGAGCCCATGGAACTGGGAGAAAACCGATGAGCAACACCGATCGGCCCCGTCGACTGGACTGGCGGCCCCCTCTTCCTGGTCGCAGGCTTGGGGTGGTGCCGGCATGCCTGGCCCGGGAGGCGCTGCAGGTGGCCCCGGCCGGATGGGGATGGGCTATTCGGATCAGCACTTCATCGTGATGATGATTCCCCACCACGACGGGGCGATCGCCATGGCCGATCTCGCCCTCACCCGTGCGCAGCGCCCCGAGATCAAGGAGCTGGCCAAGAGCATCAACGCCAGTCAGACCCGGGAGAACGCCCAGATGCGCGCATGGTACAAGCAGTGGTACGGCCAGGATGTTCCCAGCTGGGGCCTGGGCTCGCGCTGGGGTTGGCATGGGGATGGGGAATATGGGTGGCGGCACCAACCTGTTGGCGCTGCGTCAGGCCGCCGATTTCGATCGTGCCTTCCTCGAGCAGATGATTCCCCACCATCAGATGGGCGTGATGATGGCCTCGATGGCCCAGATGCATTCCCAACACCCGGAGCTGCGCCAGTTGCAGCAGGCCATGGTGCGGGTGCAGAGCGATGAGATCCAGCAGATGGAGCAGTGGTATCGAACCTGGTACCCCGCCCCACGCTGAGTAGCGCAGCGACGGGGCATCGCCCGACGACGACCTGATCAGCCGGGGGCTTGGACATTGGCCTCGCTTGACGGCCTGGGATGGCGCCCTGGGTTGCGCCCAGCAGAAAGGGCTGACGTTGTTGGCGTCAGCCCCTGGGGATGGGCTCAGCCGAGCAGTTGTTCCATGCCGGAATTCATGGGGTCGTAGGTGGTCAATGGGAACCGCGAATGGTCTTCAAAGGGTGTGATGCCGGGAGATGGGTTGGCGGGAGGTGTGAAGGAGTCGCCCTCGCCCTTCCAAGGGGCGGCATGCCGTTGGGCTTGCTCATTGGCAGGTGGGGAGATTGGTAAGGGTGGAGGGGTGAGGGGATCGGTGGTGCCGAGCGGGCTAGGCGGTTCCGGAGTGGGTGGGGGAGAGAGCGGATCGGTGCCGCCGGCGACAGTGCTGCCGAGGGCGGCTGCGGTGGTGGCTTCAGTTGGGGTGGTGCTGGTGACCGAGCTGGGCAGGCCCGTAAGCGGATCGGTGGGGGTGCTGGAGCCGCTGCCGCCCTGGGTTCCCGCGGTGGTGGTCAGGGTGATGGCGTTGCCGGTGATCGCGTCGTCTGCCGTGAGATGTTGGGTGGTGGTGAGTGGGGCGAGGGGGGCTAGAGGGGCTTCTGGAGAAAGTGCCGCTGTTGTGAGCGTGCCTTCATCGGTTCCATCGATGGTGGTGGATACCGTCATCGTTGACGCATCCTGATCGCCATCCAGAAGGGTGAGATCAAAGCTGTAGTTGAAGTCGGGAACCACTTCCGTCTGGGAGCCTGCGGAATAGAAGCGCGGGTTGGTGACATTGAAGCCCTCGGCGTTGAGCTTCGATGGAAGCTCGTTGTTTTCAATCTCAACAGCTACGATCCCGATTATGCTGTCCCATGCGGTAAAGGTTTCGGAAAGGACCACATCAATATCCCAAGTCCCATTGGGGGCTTCTTCATTGTCGTAGACAGAATTCAAATCCAGAAGTGGATCGGTATTGCGGTCGATCCAGCTGATGCCCCCCCAGCCTTCAGTTAGAATATTGGTATCGGGATTATAGCCAATGAAAATCTTCGAATAGTTGGCACCCGGCTTGGCATCCTCGGCGACACCCTGGAATTGATAATAGATGTCTGCGTAGTCAAATGTGTCACTGTTGTTCCACTGATAGGTTACTTTCATGACGAAGTCGCCTGTCTTTGGGCCACCCGTTAGCTTTGTGAAGTCGAATCCGAAGCCGGCTACAGGGTGGTAGGCAGACAACTCGTCATCAACGCCAAGTCCAACATCAGGTTCGTCATAAGCGCCTGTGCCAAAGTCTGCAGCGGCGGTAGCTGAAAGACTGGCGTAGTAACTGGCAGGCTCATCATAGCCTACGAAGGTAAACTTAATGGCCTCCTTCCTGTCATTCTCGCCACTGACGCCCTTAGATGTTGCATCGATGTATTCGAGATTCTGGTCACCATCGCCGGAGGCATAGCCCTGGGCGCTGGTGTTGAGCAAGCCGGGAAAGTAATCGACATCTGTGTCCGTGGTGCCAGCCCGGGTGCCACCTGAGACCATAACCGCTAAATCTTCGGCATCAAACAGCTTGAATTCAATCGGATGCGGTCCACCAGGTTGGACGGCGGCACCCGCTTCCAGCTCTGTTGGAGTGATCTCGATCTCACCTTGGTAGTCGAAGGTCGCGAAGATGTCGTAACCATCGGCGTTGAACACATACTGAGCAATGGTCTGTGGATCGCTATCTGTGCCGGCACCATCGGCGTCGTAGGTGATATTGATGGTGACTGTTGATGTTGGCGTGGTGGGAGATCCCGGATTGATGATGCTGTATCCATAGAGCCCTCCTGTATCTGGAGGAGTTCCTTGTAAGTTGCTCACACTCAGACTGCCGTAGCCATCCGAGCCTGGATCCCAGGAGATGAATTCTCCGGTCAACGGCGACGGGTCTGAGCCTCCAATCGCCGATTTGAACAAGATTGTCGATGGGTCTGGGTCACTGACCAAGGCCGATTGGAGGATGGGCCCGTCATCCTCGATGGAGAAGGCGCCAGTGAGATCGACGGCGGCGCTCTCGGAGTCGCCGTCGGCATCGACGACGGTCTTCTCGAGGGTGAGCGCACCGACGGCGGTGCTCAGGGTTTCGGCGTCATCGTCGGAGGTGGTGTCGCTGTGCCAGATGTTGTTGGACCTGGCGAAGGTGACGGTTCCGAAGCTTGTTTTGGTGGGGTCGTTGTCGACGGAGAGGCGGAAGTATTCGGTGCCGCCGGCGGTGCCGACGATATCGCCAGTGACGGCCTCGGTGTTGAGGACGATTTGGGCACCCTGTCCGATGCCATCCGGATCGACAGCCTCGCTGGCGGTGGTGTCGGCCGGATCGAGGGCATAGAGGCCGGAGGGGACATCGGAGCCGTCGAGGACGAGTGCATAGCTGACGCTGCCGGCGCCATCGGTGCCGTAGTCGGTGGGTCCGGCGGAATCGAAGTTATCGGCGAAGTTGGCGGAGGCAGAGACGCTGCCAGCCGCAGCTTTGCCAGGGCCATCGGGATCAGTTCCGGCGGCACTTTCGTCGAGGACGAGGGTGTCGGCGGGCGTGTCGTCGGCGGTGACGGTGGGCCCGTCATCCTCGATGGAGAAGGCGCCAGTGAGATCGACGGCGGCGCTCTCGGAGTCGCCGTCGGCATCGACGACGGTCTTCTCGAGGGTGAGCGCACCGACGGCGGTGCTCAGGGTTTCGGCGTCATCGTCGGAGGTGGTGTCGCTGTGCCAGATGTTGTTGGACCTGGCGAAGGTGACGGTTCCGAAGCTTGTTTTGGTGGGGTCGTTGTCGACGGAGAGGCGGAAGTATTCGGTGCCGCCGGCGGTGCCGACGATATCGCCAGTGACGGCCTCGGTGTTGAGGACGATTTGGGCACCCTGTCCGATGCCATCCGGATCGACAGCCTCGCTGGCGGTGGTGTCGGCCGGATCGAGGGCATAGAGGCCGGAGGGGACATCGGAGCCGTCGAGGACGAGTGCATAGCTGACGCTGCCGGCGCCATCGGTGCCGTAGTCGGTGGGTCCGGCGGAATCGAAGTTATCGGCGAAGTTGGCGGAGGCAGAGACGCTGCCAGCCGCAGCTTTGCCAGGGCCATCGGGATCAGTTCCGGCGGCACTTTCGTCGAGGACGAGGGTGTCGGCGTCAGCGGTGTCGGTGACAGTGGGTCCATCGTCATAGATGCCGATACCGCCCAGCGCCAGAGCCGCGGTCGTGGAATCGGCAATGGTGTACCCGGTGACACCAAGGTCAAAGGTGTAATTGCTACTGGAGGTGTTGTTGTCCACCACCATGCGGTCAAAGCTGGTGTCGCCCTCCACCTCGAACCGGTCGCCCGTCTTCAGGCCATTGATCTGGACATACTCATAGCCATCACTAGCACCATCACCGGAATCCACGAAGGTGATGCTGTAACCCGCCAGGGCATCAATTCCGATCCAGGGGGTTGCACTGGCCTGAACAGTGATCGCCGGCGTCTCATAATTTCCGTTCAGATAGATCGAAGCCGACTTGACGCCGATGTTGTCGTCTTCAGCATCAAACGGTGCGTCTCGCAACGCCTGCCCCTCTGGGGTAGAGATAGTGTTGCCTTCTGCCATGCCACTCACATTGAGCAGCCAGACCTTCACATCCGCACGGGTTTTGACATTGCCGGGGTTCAGCTGGGTGACTGTACTGAACGCCGTGCTGACCAGCACGTGTGAATCATAATCGAGCGTAGCGATATCCTTGGTGTCCACCCCAGTCGCTACATTCTTGACAAAGTCATAAATTACCAACTCATTGTTGTTGACAGCCTGACTGCCAACCCCGATGGCTGAGGCCACACCGGCCACATTGCTGGTGTTAATCGTTCCATCGACCCACGACGAACCGTTGTAGTTCTTGCTGGTGACGACCACGTCGAACGTGTTGTCCGGGTCGGGTCCGTTCGGGGGCTCACGCAGCACCCCAAAAGCGTTCTGGCCTGGTGGGATTCCCGTGAAGTCGGTGAACTCCAGCGTGAAATTGGTGGTCAGTGAAGCCGACACCAACGATGCCATCTCCACCAGATCGTTGGAATCGTTGGTGTCGCCGTGCCGGATTGGGGCGTCGTCGTTGTACAGGAGGGTGTACAGGGTGTAACTCGTCACCTGGCCGTCGTCGTTCAGGGTGCGCACGTACACCAGCCGGAAGGCCACCTCTCCGCCGTAGCTGCCACCGGCCACGACGGCGTCGAAGTAGGTGTCGCCGTTGTCAGCGGTCATCGCCGCGCTGAGCAGGATCGGAGATCCGTCCAGGGAGGTCAGGCCGGTGTCGGTGGTGGTGCTGTCCTGCAGCTGGAAGCTGATGAAGTCGGAGGGCTGTCCGAAGCTCTCGGTCTTGGATGCGAAGTCGGTGGGCGCTGCCAAGCCCCACGCCTTCAGGAGCGTCAGGTTCGGTTCTGTCTCGTCGTACTGGTTGCCTGTGGTCTGGTCTACATAGAGAACTGTGGTGGGGGGGGGTGTCATGGCTTGCAGCTCCCAGGAAGGATCGAGGTCTTCCTTCGTTATGGAGTTGGGCCGATTCCCGGCATGGATGCCACAGCATTTCCGCCGCGCGTTCCCATGAGGCCACAGCATTTCCGCCGCGCGTTCCCATATCGGGACAGGTAAGTTCCTGGCCCTGAGCTAGATCCGCACGACACCCTGAGGGCCGGGCTCCAGCAGGCAGCGCCGTCCCGGCGGGAGCCCTATCGCTGCCCCACGTTCTCCATCAGTGCCCTGGCTCCCGGGGTGGATCTCAGCAGGGCCAATCAACTGGCGGCGGCCCTGGATGATGAGCTCCTGATCGAGAAACTGCGGCAGGGCCGGTGATCCTGATCGACGCCAACCTCTGGCTGTATGCCGCCCTGCAGGAGAGCTCGCAGCACAGGCAAGCCAAGGCCTGGCTGGAGGCCAGCTTCAACGGCGACGAAGCGATTGCCCTGCCCTGGAGTGTGGTGTTGGCCGTACTGCGTGATCAGCACCCAGAGCCGGCTGATGCAAATGCCGCTCACTACCGCCCAGGCGCTGGAACTCGAAGCTGGCTGGCGGCAGCATCCCCTGGTGGCGGAGCTGCAGCCGGGCCCAAGCCACTGGAGTGTGCTCCGGTTGTTGCTCCAGGAGGCCGGAACGGCAGGCAATCTCACCAGCGATGCCCATCTGGCCGCCCTGGCCATTGAGCACAACTGCACGCTCTGTTCAGCCGACAGCGACTTTCGCCGCTTTCCGGGCCTGCGCTACAGCAATCCGTTGCGCTGAGCCCCAGCCCTCACATCCCCGTAATGCAGTAGCCGGCGTCCACATAGATCACCTGGCCGGTGATGCCGGAGGCCAGGGGGCTGGCCAGGAAGGCGGCGGTGCTGCCCACTTCCTCCTGGGTCACGGTGCGCTGCAGAGGCGCTTTGGCCTCCACGTTGTGGATCATGTCGAGGATGCCGCCGATGGCGCTGCTGGCCAGGGTGCGGATCGGTCCGGCGCTGATGGCGTTGACGCGCACCTGCTTCTCGGGGCCCAGCTCAGCCGCCAAATAGCGCACCGAGGCCTCCAGGGCAGCCTTGGCCACTCCCATCACGTTGTAATTAGGGATGGCCCGTTCGGCTCCTAGATAGCTCAGGGTGATCACGCTGGCGCCGGGGTTGAACAGGGGTTTGGCGAAGCGGCACAGGGGGGCCAGAGAGTAGGCGCTCACCTCCAGG
The DNA here is from genome assembly GCF_024345455.1 of Cyanobium sp. T1G-Tous. Taxonomy (NCBI): domain Bacteria; kingdom Bacillati; phylum Cyanobacteriota; class Cyanophyceae; order Synechococcales; family Prochlorococcaceae; genus Cyanobium; species Cyanobium sp. T1G-Tous. The sequence continues at coordinate 42,990 of NZ_JAGQBD010000001.1, read as the reverse complement.
GCCCGGGCGAAGCCCTCGGGGCTGATGGCGGAATAGTCGCCGATCAGCTCCTCCTTGCCGGCGAAGGCCAGGCAGTGCACCAGCACGTCGATCGAGCCCCATTGCTCCTTGACGCGATCGAACACGGCTTCGATCTGGGCGGGGTCCTGCACGTTGAGGGGCTCGAACAGGCTGGGTGCCAGCGGCGCGGTGAGCTCGCGCACCTTGCCCTCGAAGCGGCCCTTCTCATCTGGCAGGTAGGTCACGCCCAGCTCCGCTCCGGCGGCATGCAGCTGCTGGGCGATGCCCCAGGCGATCGACTTGTTGTTGGCGATGCCGGTAACCAGGGCCTTTTTGCCGCGCAGATCGAGGAGCATGGGAGCAGTGGCCAGGAGCCGGAACGATGCGATCGGGCGATTCTCTCCCACCCGGCGATCTGCCCCGCCAGTTCGCCAATCGCGATGCGCTGGAGGCGACCCTGCGCCAGCTGTTTCCCCAGGCCCCAGGTGGGTTGAGCCCGATTCAGGGCGGGCGCCGGGCGGCTGAAACGGCGCTAGCCGCCATCGATCCGGCCGCCTATGGCCGCAGCCGCAACCACCTCGATGGGGCGGTGACGCGCCTCTCGCCCCATATCCGCCACGGCGTGCTCAGCCTGGTGGAGGTGCGTGAGGCGGTGTTTGCCTGGCTGGAGCGCAGCGGCCAGCCGCCGGTAGCGGCCCAAAAATTAATCAACGAGCTGGGCTGGCGCGACTACTGGCAGCGGCTCTGGCGCCAGCTGGGCGATGGCATCTGGCGCGACCAGGAGCCGCTTAAGACCGGCCATCCCCCCGAGCGCTACGCCGCCGCGCTGCCGGCCGACCTGCTCGAGGCCCGCACCGGCCTGGCCTGCATGGATGGCTTTGCCACTGAACTGATCCACACAGGCTGGCTGCACAACCACGCCCGCATGTGGCTGGCGGCCTATGTGGTGCACTGGCGGCGGATCCAGTGGCAGGCGGGTGCCCGCTGGTTTCTGCAGCATCTGCTCGATGGCGATCCGGCCAGCAACAACCTCAGCTGGCAGTGGGTGGCCTCCAGCTTCAGCAGCAAGCCCTACATGTTTAACCGGGAAAACCTGGAGCGCTTCAGCTCCGGCCGCTTTTGCCGCGACTGCGCCCTGGCTGGTGCGGGCTGCCCCTTTGAAGCCAGCTACGAGCAGTTGCAGGCAGACCTATTCCCAGGAGCCAGCCCGTGTTGAAGCCCGTGCTCTGGATCCATGGCGAGGCCCTAGGGCCCACTAACCCGGCGCTGCTGGCCCATCCGGCGGCACCGGCGGTGTTTGTGTTTGACCGGGAGCTGATCGAGACCCAGCGCCTCAGCCTCAAGCGGCTGGGCTTTCTCTATGAGTGCCTGCTGGATCTGCCGGTGACCCTGCGTCACGGCGACGTGGTGGAGCAGGTGCTGAGCTTCGCTCGCCGCCATGGGGCTGATGGCGTGGTCACCAGCGCTGCGGTGGATCCGCGTTTCGCCGTGCTGCGGGAGCAGATCGCCGCCCAGTTGCCGCTGCAGGTGCTCGAGCCTGAACCCTTCGTGGCGCTGCCGGAACCGCTGGATCTGCGCCGCTTCAGTCGCTACTGGCGCCGGGCTGAGCCGGTGCTGTGGGGGCGGGGTTCAGCAGCCGCTCCTCCTGCTCCAGCACGTCGTTGGGATCGCTGAGCAGGTCGGCTTCCTCCAGCAGCGGGTAGGGCTCTGGCTTGATTTCGGCGGCGTTGCGGGGAGGCTCCAGCCAGCTGAAGCTGCTGCGGGGGGACTGTTGCTTACAGAGGGCCTCGCTCTGCTGGCGCAGGGCCCGGCGCACGTCCTGGCGGGCGACGGCCTGAAAGAACTCTTGGCGTGGCGCCAGGCCCGAGCTGAACGGGGCCGTGCCGTTGCCGTTGAACAGCCGGGCCGCATCGGCGCTCCAGCGGGGCTTGCAGCTGCCACTCTGGCGGGTGTCGGTGTCGATCCAGATGTGCAGGCCGTAGCCATCGGGCTGACTCACCACCGCCAGGCCGTCATTGGGCAGGCGCCGCGGCAGCGGATAGATCGCCCAGCTGGGGTGGCGGTGGGCCGGCACGCAGGCGCTCAGTAAGGCGGTGCCGACCACGCTGGCAAGGCCACTGGCCAGGACATGTTGTCTTCGCCGAGCTGGGATCATCGCCGGGGTCCCGTGGCGCATGGTGAGCTGATCATGGCCCGGCCCCACTTGGCTCAACCACCAACTGGCATCCGGCCACCAAGGCGTAGGCCTGAAAGGCGTAAATTGCCCGCTATGCAAGTGCCCCCGTTCAGCCTTAGCGAGCAGCTTCAAGGGCTGGGAGCAGCTCTAGATCAGGCTGTGCTCGAGGTTTTGCGCAGCGGTCAATACATCGGCGGCGCCACGATCGCCCGCTTTGAGCAGGATTTTGCTGAGGCCTGTCGAGTTCCCCATGCCATCGGCTGCAACAGCGGCACCGACGCCCTAATTCTGGCCCTGCGGGGCTTGGGCATCGGTCCAGGCGATGAAGTGATCACCGCCTCGTTCAGCTTTTTCGCCACCGCCGAAGCGATCAGCGCCGTGGGTGCCACGCCGGTGTTTGTCGATGTGGAGGAGAGCAGCTACCTGATCGATCTCGATCAGCTGGAAGCGGCGATCACGCCGGCCACTCGGGCCCTGCTGCCGGTGCACCTGTTTGGGCGGCCCGTGGACATGGAGCGGGTGTGTGCCATCGCTGAGCGCCATGGCCTCAAGGTGGTCGAAGATTGTGCCCAGGCCACCGGTGCTAGCTGGGCGGGCCGGCCGGTGGGCAGCTGGGGGGATGTGGGCTGTTTCAGCTTCTTTCCCACCAAGAATCTGGGTGCCGCTGGTGATGGAGGGGCGATCACCTGCCGCGATGCCGAGCTGGCCCAGGCCATGCGGGAGCTGGCGGTGCACGGCATGCCCCGCCGCTACCTGCACACGGCTCTGGGCTACAACAGCCGCCTTGACGCCATGCAGGCGGCGGTGCTCAACGTCAAGCTGCCCCACCTGCCTCGCTGGGTTGAGCGCCGCGGTGCTATTGCCCGGCACTACCGCGAGCATTTGGCCGCCCTTTCCGGTGTGGCCTTGCCAGAGCTTGGCCCAGATGGCCATAGCTGGAACCAGTTCGTTCTGAGGGTGCCCCGGTGCGCTGCGGCCCAGGCCTGTGCTGACTCCGGTGTCTCCTGTACGCCAGCTGCCGATAGCGCCAGTTTTGGCTTGCCGGAGGCCTGCTGCCGCGACTGGCTCAAGCAGCAGCTCCAGGATGCTGGGGTCAGCACGATCATCTATTACCCAATCCCAATCCACCGCCAGCCGGCCTATGCCGATCTGGGCTACGGGCCCGGATCCCTGCCGGTCACCGAGCGTCTCTGCACTGAAGTGCTGAGCCTGCCGATCTTCCCGGAGCTCAGCGGCGAGCAGCAGCAGCGGGTGGTTGAGGTGCTGCGCACCGTGGTGGCTCAGCCCTTGATAGTGGCGTAAAGCGCCTTGAAGCGGGCCTGCTGGATCTTGTGGTTCACCAGAGGTGCCGGGTAGCCTCGGCGCTCCAGTGGGGCTATCTCCCCAGTGATCAGGTCGCGGGTGGCCACATGGCGCAGCTCCGGCAGCCAGGTGCGGATGTAGGTGCCCTCGGCATCGAATTTTGAGGCCTGGGTGGCCGGGTTGAAGATGCGCAGCGGTTTGGGGTCCATGCCGCTGCTGGCGCTCCACTGCCAGCCGCCGTTGTTGGCGGCCAGGTCGCCATCCACCAGGCGCGCCATGAAGGCCGCTTCGCCCCAGCGCCAGTCGCAGATCAGGTCCTTCACCAGGAAGGAGGCCACGATCATGCGGCAGCGGTTGTGCATCCAGCCGCTCTCGTTTAGCTGGCGCATGGCGGCGTCGATGATCGGCATGCCCGTGAGCCCCTCGCGCCAGGCCTCAAACCAGCCGCGGTCGTTGTCCCAGGGGAAGGCGCGCCATTGGGGCCGGTAGGGCCCTTCGGCCAGCTCCGGAAAGTGAAACAGTGCCTGCTGGTAAAACTCGCGCCAGGCCAGCTCCTGCTCCCACACCTGGATTGAGTGCAGCTCCTCCTCGCTGCGTGCTAGCAGCCGGGCCTGCTGGGCGGCGGCCCAGGCCTGCCTTGGGTTGAGCGTGCCGAACTTGAGGGCGGCACTGAGCCCTGAGGTGCCCGCATCGCCTGGGATGTTGCGTCCTGGTTCGTAGCCAAGCAGCGCAATGGAGCGGCCATCGCCATCGCAGAAGGCTTGCAACTGCTGTTGGGCCGCTTTTTCGCCGGGCCGGCAGGGGCAGAGATCGGCGCCGGCAAAACCGTGCTCCAGCTCCGGGCTGGCGATTGGCAGGCCCTTCAGCGCCTCGGCAAGCTGGGCGGGATCGCAATCCATCAGGGCGCTCGGCGGCGGCAGGGGATCCAGGCCACCCGAGGCGGCGGAACCCAGGGCGCTCGCCTCCTCCACCCAGCGGCGCCAACTGCGCCAGTAGGGCCCGTACACCCGGTATGGATCGCCGGCGCCGGTTTTGATGGCCTCCGGCGCCACCAGGAGCTGGTCCCAGTCGGCCAACACCTTGCGCCCCTCCGCCTGCAGCGCCCGCGCCACCCGCCGGTCGCGCTCGCGCCCGAAGGGTTCCACGTCCCGGTTCCAGGCCACCACTTCGGCGCCCAGGCCAGCGGCCAGGCGGGGTAATAGCTCGGCGGGGTCGCCGCTCAGGATCACCAGCCTGCTGCCGGCCTGCTGCCAGGCCTGTTGCAGCTCCCGCAGGCTCTCAGACAGAAACCACAGCCGCGCCGGGGCCATGCTGGGCTCCGAGAGGATGGCGGGATCCAGCACGAACACTCCGGTCACCGCTGGAGTGGCGGTGGCGGCAGCGGCGAGCCCCTTGTTGTCGCTCAGGCGCAGGTCGCGGCGATGCCAGAACAGCCAGCGGGGTGAGGTCATTGGCTTGGGGAGGATCTGGACAGGATTCAGAGACCCAGCAGTTGCTTGGCCCGCAGCCAGGCGGTGACGCTTTTGCCGTCGAGGTACTCGTCGCCGCTGGCCAGGGCCCGATCCAGTTCGCCGGGTTCCATCAGCAGCACCTCCAGGTCCTCGTCGTCATCGCCGGCGGGCGGCTCGGCCAGGGGGCTGAGGTCGCGGGCCAGAAATAAGTGAATCACCTCATCGGAGTAGCCCGGGCAGGGCAGCATTGCTCCGAGCGGATCCCAGCGGCTGGCGCTGTAGCCGGCCTCCTCCTGCAGCTCCCGCTGCATGGTGCTGAGCGGGTCTTCGCCCTCATCGAGGGTGCCGGCGGGAAATTCCAGCAGCCGGGTGGCCACGGCGAAGCGGTATTGGCGCAGCACAACCACCCGGCCGTCGTCGAGCACCGGCACGGCCAAGGAGGCGCCGGGGTGGCGGATCAAGCCAAAAGTGCCCACCACGCCCATCGGCAGCTCGACGCGGTTCACCTCAAAGCGGATCTTGCGGGCATCGAGCACCGCGGTGGTTTCCAGGTGACGCGAGGGCTCAGGAGCGGGGAGGGGCGCCATGGCTGGGCTTGTCGCGGGTCGGTGGGGCCAGCATCGCGCAGGGCTACCCCAGCTGCTCGAGCCAGCCGGGTCTGCCAGCAAGCGCCATCACCGCGCACCCATGTTCTGGGGCCAGGCCTGCCAGGGCAGCCAGCGGCGCCAGCACAAAGTCTCGCTGCCGCCAAAGCGGGTGGGGCAACTGGAGGCGGGGGGTGTGGCAGTTCAGATCCCCCCACCAGAGCAGGTCGAGGTCGAGGCTGCGGGGGGCCCAGCGCGCCTGACGCTCCCGGCCGAAGTCATGCTCCAGCGCTTGCAATTGCTCCAGTAGAGCTTCACCGGCCGCTGCCCTTGCCCCATCAGCTCCCAGCCCTGCCACCAGGCCGTCCGCCACTAGGACCGCATTGATGTAGGGCGGCTGGCCTGGGGGGCCGCCCACGGGTTCGGTCTCAAACAGAGGCGACCAGCGGAAGCCGGTGGGCCCCGAGCTGAGGCCCTGGCCCCACTGGCGCAGGCTGGCTTCTAGTAGGGGCCGCACGGCGATCAGGGTGGCGATCGGACCACCGCAGCGGCTGGGCAGGTTGGCGCCTAGGGCGATGGCCAGGGCTGCCGCTTCACTGCCTCTGGGCTGATCAGCGAGACTGGCTGGCACGTGAATCGGGTCTTAGCCCTCCCATGGTTGCAAGCGGAGTTGCCAGTAGGGCCTTTCCCCTCGCCGCCATCACCGGCCACGGCACCCTCAAGCTGGCCCTGCTGCTGGCCGCGGTCGATCCAGGCCTGGGCGGGGTGGTGATCGCCGGTGGTCGTGGTACTGGGAAATCGGTGTTGGCTCGCGGTCTGCACGCCCTGCTGCCGCCGATCGACGTGCTCGATGTGGGCGGCCAGGCCCTCAACATCGATCCCCAGAGACCCGATGACTGGGATGAGGCAACTTGCATTCGGCTTACCGAATTGGGTGCCGATCCCACGGGAGCGGATACCAGCGCCTTGTTGCCAACCGCAGTGGTGCCGGCGCCCTTCGTGCAGGTGCCGTTGGGCATCACCGAAGACAGGCTGGTCGGCTCGGTCGATGTGACGGCTTCGCTGACCAGTGGCCAGGCTGTTTTTCAGCCAGGGCTACTGGCTGAAGCCCATCGGGGTGTGCTCTACGTCGACGAGCTCAACCTGCTCGACGACAACGTCACCAACCTGTTGTTGGCGGCGGTGGGCAGCGGCGAAAACCGGATCGAGCGGGAGGGCCTCAGCCTCAGCCACCCTTGTCGCTGCCTGCTGATCGCCACCTTCAATCCTGAGGAGGGGCCGGTGCGCGATCACCTGCTCGATCGCTTCGCCATCTGCCTAAGTGCCAATCAGGTGCTGGAGCTTGAGCAGCGGGTGGAAATCACCCGCTCGGCGATGGATCAGGCCGAATCCAGCACCGGCTTTGGGGCACGCTGGCAGGAGGAAACCGATGCTCTGGCCACCCAGCTGCTGCTGGCGCGGCAGTGGCTACCGGATGTGCAGATTGCCCGCGAGCAGATCGTTTATCTGGTGAATGAGGCTTTGCGGGGTGGGGTCGAGGGCCATCGCAGCGAGCTCTATGCCGTGCGGGTGGCCCGGGCCCATGCAGCCCTCAGCGGCCGCGATCGAGTCGAGGCCGACGACCTTCAAGTAGCAGTGCGCCTGGTGATTGCACCTCGTGCCCTACAAATGCCGCCCCCCGATCCCGACCAGCCTCTTGAACCCCCGCCGCCACCGCCCCAGGGAGAGACACCGCCCCAGGGGGAGCAGGCGCCGGAGGATCCCGACCAGCCTGAGAACGGGCAGGAGCCCGAGCAAGACAAAGACGGTCAAGAAGACGAAAGTTCCAAAGAAGACGAACCTGAAGAAGACGAATCCCAAGACGACGAATCCCAAGACGACAGTCCCGAAGACAAGGCGCCTCCCCAGGTGCCAGAGGAGTTCCTGCTGGATCCGGAGGCCATCGCTATCGATCCCGACCTGCTGCTGTTCTCCTCGGCCAAGGCCAAGAGCGGCGGTAGTGGCAGCCGGGCGGTGGTATTCAGCGACTCTCGCGGCCGCTACGTGAAGCCGATGCTGCCCCGCGGCCCGGTGAAGCGCATAGCTGTCGATGCGACCCTCCGGGCCGCAGCGCCGTACCAGAAATCTCGCCGTGAGCGGCAGCCCCACCGCACCGTGATCGTGGAGGACGGTGACCTGCGCGCCAAACAGCTGCAGCGCAAGGCCGGTGCCCTGGTGATCTTCCTGGTGGATGCCAGCGGCTCGATGGCTCTCAATCGCATGCAGAGCGCTAAGGGGGCCGTGATTCGCTTGCTCACCGAGGCCTACGAAAATCGCGACGAAGTGGCCCTGATTCCCTTCCGCGGCGAGCAGGCCGAGGTGCTGCTGCCCCCCACCCGCTCGATCACAGCTGCGCGCCGGCGTCTGGAGGCGATGCCCTGCGGTGGCGGCTCACCCCTGGCCCACGGGCTCTCCCAGGCCGCCCGGGTGGGGGCTAACGCACTGGCCACGGGCGATCTGGGCCAGGTGGTGGTGGTGGCGATCACCGATGGCCGTGGCAACGTGCCCCTCAGCCGCTCCCTGGGTCAGCCCCAGCTGGAGGGGGAGGAGCCTGTGGACCTCAAGGAGGAGGTGAAGCAGGTGGCCAGCAAGTACCGGGCCTTGGGCATCAAGCTGCTGGTGATCGACACGGAGCGCAAGTTCATCGGCAGCGGCATGGGCAAAGACCTGGCTGAGGCCGCCGGTGGCAAGTATGTGCAGCTGCCCAAGGCCAGCGATCAGGCCATCGCCGCCATAGCCATGGAGGCGATCAACGGGATTTAGGGCTTTGCCTGCGCGGCTTTCTCTCGGGCGGCCTTGTCCCGGGCGGCTTCGGTCTGGGCCGGGTACAGCTCATCGAAGAATTTGCCCAAGCCCACGGCCACGCTGCGGATGCCGTCCATGAAGCGGGGATCGTCGGTGAGTTTGGTCACATCACCCCCCACCGCATTCCATTTGGCGGTGAGCTGCTCGGCATTGCTGACGGTGGCCTTGAGATCCTTCAGGGTCTGGGGATTGTCCAGGGCAGCGAGCACCCGGCGTAGGTGGGCGCTGCTGCTGTTGAGGTTGGTGATCGTGGGCTGGGCTGCCTTAACCGACGTTTCGAGTTCTTTGGCCAGGGTCTGGCCATCCTTCATGAAGGCCGAGGTGTCCTTGGCGGTGCGCTCGAAGCTGCTGGCGGCGGTTGAGACCTTGCTCAGCAGTTTCATCTGGTCGGTTTCCACCAGCATCTTGTGCATCAGCGTGGTCACGCTGGTGAGACTTGGCCCCTGAATTCCCTCAATGGTGGCGCCATTGCAAATGGCTACGGTCGAATTGCAGGCCTTGGAGCGTGGCTTGGCAGAGCCTGGCGGCAAGGGCGGGCCGCTGCTGATCAGGGCAACTTCGGCTTCGCCCCCAAGTAAGGAGGCTTCGCCAATCTCCGCCCTAGTAGGCCGCGCCAGATTTAAATCGCCATGGTTGATTTCCAGCTCAGCAACCACCGCCTCGGGTGTCACGGTTACGCGCCGCACGCTGCCAACCAAAACCCCCCTGTAGGTCACAGGTGAGCGCTCTGCCAGGCCAGATGCTTCGGCGAAGCTGGCTTTGACGCTCCAGTTTTGCCTGCTTAGGGAGATGCCTCGCAACCAGAAGGAGAGACCAACGGCACTGCTAATAGCGGCTAACAGGGAGAAGCCGACAACTGCTTCGCGGATGCTGCGGCGCATGGATTCAGAGCTCCGCAGGCTGCATTGGTCCGCGCAGACTACCGCTCCTGAACTGCACCACGTAGGGATCGCTGCAGCTGCGGTATTCCTCAACCGTGCCGCTCCAGCGGAATTGACCGTCGTAAAGCAGCACAACCCGCTCCGCAGAGCGTTCGATGGTGCTGTGCACATGGCTCACCACCACAGAGGTGGCCCGGGCCACCTCTGTGGTGCGCACGATTAGATCTTCGATTCGGGTACAAGCCATCGGATCCAGGCCGGCCGTCGGTTCGTCGAACAGCAGCAGGGGCATCTGTTCATTTGGCTTGGCCGGGTCGTCGATTAGGGCACGGGCAAAGCTGACCCGCTTCTGCATGCCGCCGCTGAGCTCCGCAGGCATTTGCTCCTCGATGCCTTGCAGCCCCACCGCCTGCAGGGCTGCGCCCACTCGCTCCCTTATGTCTCGTTCAGCTAAGCGGCCGTGGCGATAGAGCAGGAAGCCGACGTTTTCACGCACGGTGAGGGAGCCAAGTAAGGCCGGGTTCTGAAACACCAGCCGTACGTCCTGAGGCCGACGCTGGTCTAGACGCAAGTAGGTCTGAGGGATGCCATGGAGACTCAAGCTGCCGCTGCTGGGCAGCTGCAGTCCTGCCAGCAGACGCAGGATGGTTGACTTACCCGCTCCGGAAGGCCCAACCACCACTAGGCGCTCGCCGGGGGCGACGTGCAGGTTTACCTGGTCAAGAACGCAGCGGCTGCCCCAGCGCACGCTGAGGTTCTCCATTGCGGCCAGCGGTGCTGCTGAGGAAGCCAGAGGGGGCTCATGAAGAAGGTTTCCATTCTGGCTGTTTGCGAGGCCGATGGCTCTCCTTAAAGTTCAGCCAATTGAGGCAGCGTCCTTCCCCGCCCTTTGCGCTCCTCCGCTCCGGTTTCCCGATTGCGGCGCTCCCGCCGACCGCTGCCGAAACCGGGTTGGCTGGGCCGCGGCGATCTGCGCCGCAAGGACTTGATGAGTCGCTCCCGGCGAGCGGCCCGCTGGTTGCAGCCAGGTCTGGTGGTGAAGCGCTGGGTGCTCACCTCCGGGTTGGGGTTATTGGTGGCCCTGCTCGGCGCGGCGGTGTGGGCCGATCTGCAGCCGATCTACTGGATGCTCTCCAGTATTCAATGGCTGCTGGCTCAGGTCACCGGGGTGTTGCCCCGCAAGTTCACGGGCCCGTTGGTCTTGCTGGTTGGGGCAGTGCTGATCTGGCTGGGCCAGAGCCGCAGTTTCGGCTCCATTCAGCAGGCCTTGGCTCCTGAAAAGGACACATTGTTAGTGGATGCCCTGCTGGCTCAGCGGCGCCTCAACCGCGGTCCAAGCATCGTCGCCATTGGCGGCGGTACCGGTCTTTCCACCCTGCTCAGCGGACTAAAGCGCTACAGCAGCAATCTCACGGCCATCGTCACGGTTGCTGATGACGGCGGTAGCAGCGGGGTGCTGCGGCGGGAGCTGGGCGTGCAACCACCCGGCGACATCCGCAACTGCCTGGCGGCCCTGGCTCGGGAGGAGCCCTTGCTGACCCGGCTGTTCCAATACCGCTTCAAGGCCGGGAGCGGCCTGGAGGGCCACAGCTTCGGCAACTTATTCCTTTCAGCCCTCACGGCGATCACTGGCAATCTGGAATCGGCGATCACCGCCAGTAGCAGGGTGTTGGCGGTGCAGGGGCAGGTGGTGCCCGCCACCAACGCCGACGTGCGTTTGTGGGCTGAGCTTGAGAATGGCGAACGGATCGAAGGCGAGTCGAAGATTGGCCACGCCTCCAGCCCAATCGTGCGGCTGGGCTGCACGCCCGAGCGTCCCCCGGCCCTACCCCGAGCCTTGGAGGCAATCGCCAATGCCGATCTAATTGTGTTGGGTCCGGGCAGTCTCTACACCTCGCTGCTGCCCAATCTGCTCGTACCCGAACTGGTGCAGGCCATCCGTCGCAGCAGGGCACCACGCCTTTATATCTGCAACCTGATGACCCAGCCGGGCGAAACCGATGGGCTCGATGTAGAGGGACATTTGCGGGCCCTTGAGGCCCAATTGGCCAGCCTCGGGGTGGAGGAGCGACTATTTACCGCTGTGCTGGCCCAGGAAGATCTGGGCGATTCCGCCTTGATTGACCACTACCGGCACCAGGGCGCTGAGCCAGTGGCCTGTGATACGCGCCAGCTGCGCCGCCAGGGCTACGAAGTGATGTTGGCACCGCTGCAAGGGGCAAGGCCTACGGCCACGTTGCGCCACGATCCCCGCAGCGTCGCTCTAGCGGTGATGCGTTTTTTCCGTAATCACCAGCGGGGCAGTGGTTCCGCTTCCTAGTAGGCGTCCTGCATTTCGTAGAAATCGGGCTGCACGTAGTCCTTGCGCATCGGAAAGCCTTTCCAGTCTTCCGGCATCAACAGCCGCTTGGGATGGGGGTGGCCAGCAAACTGAATGCCATACATGTCGAAGGTTTCCCGCTCCTGCCAGTCGGCACCGCGGAACAGGCCATAGAGAGTGGGAATGGTGAGATCGCCGTCGCGCTCCAGAAATACCTTGATGCGCACTTCTTCAGGGGCTTCCCCTGGGGGCATCACTCCAGCAGTACAGCGATCTGAAATGGCTGCCAGCTTGACCAGGTTGTAGAAGCTCACCAACCGGCCACCGGCTCCTTCGTCGTAGCCCCCTTGGCATTGCAGGTAATCAAACCCTTGGCTTTTGAGTGCCGTAGCGATTACGGGCAGAAACACCGCTTCCACGCCGATCATTTCGATGCCGAGATGGTCGCGGCCAAGCGCAACATGATCAAACCCCTGGCTGCCAAGCCAGCTGCCAACCGCGCCGGGAGCTGGGGTTTCAAGCGCCGTGCTGCTGGGGTTGTCGCCGGCTTTGGTTTGGATTGCGTCAGGCATGGCGGGCGTGGAGGTGGTGCTCAGGCTTCGACTGGAGCAGGAATGGCCGCAGCTGGTGCGGGCATGGGAAGGGAGCTGGAGGCGGCTAAGGCCTGTCTTTGGGTTTCGGCCGCTAAGTATTGGCCATTGACGATCGGGGCCACCGCTTTCATCTGGTGGGAGACCGTGCAATAGCGATGCGATTGCTGCAGATTGCCGCGCTCGACCAAGGCTTCGTTGCCCACTTTTTTACGCAGCTTGATCACCGCATCAAAGATTGCTTCCGGGCGAGGAGGGCAGCCGGGCAGGTAGAGATCTACGGGAATCAACTTGTCCACGCCCCGCACGGCGGTGGTGGAATCGGCGGAAAACATGCCGCCAGTGATGGTGCAAGCGCCCATGGCGATCACATATTTCGGCTCCGGCATCTGCTCATAGAGACGCACAAGGGCAGGGGCCATTTTCATGGTCACTGTGCCGGCCACGATCAGCAGGTCGGCCTGGCGCGGACTGGAGCGGGGCACTAGACCAAAGCGGTCGAAATCGAAGCGGGAGCCAATCAGGGCGGCAAATTCGATGAAGCAGCAAGCCGTGCCGTAAAGCAGGGGCCAGAGACTAGAGAGGCGCGCCCAGTTGTGAATGTCATCCAGGGTGGTGAGGATGACATTTTCAGAGAGATCTGAAGTGATCGTTGGCGTGCCAACCGGGTTGCAGCTAGCCGCCCGCAGATCCTTTAAAGCTTCTATTGAGGGTGTGTTGGTCATGGGTTCAGCTCCACTCAAGGGCGCCTTTGCGCCAGGCGTAGGCGAGGGCAACTACCAGGATGGCGATGAAGATAAGGGCTTCGATGAAGGCCAGCAGGCCAAGGCGGTGGAATGCCACGGCCCAGGGGTAGAGAAAGACGGTCTCCACGTCAAAGATGACGAAGACCAAAGCAAACATGTAATAGCGAATATTGAATTGAATCCAGGCGCCGCCAATCGGCTCCATACCCGATTCATAGGTGAGCTCGCGCTCGCCTTTGCGGCTCTGGGGTGACAGCAGTTTGTTGGCCAGCAACGCCAGTACTGGCACCGCCGCCGAAATCAGCAGGAAGCCAACAAAAGCGTCGTAGCCGGAGAGCACGAACATTCGAGCCATACCAACCTGGTGATCAGTCTGGCATCTGTGCCCTGGCCCTGGGGTGGCACCGATAAAGTGACTACACCACCTGAGGCCCAGGGATGAGTTCTGATCAAGTGCCTGGGCCCCAGCCCGAAGCCAGCGAACCCAGCGAGGTCATTGAGGCCGAGCCAGGCCCCCAAGCGGAAGCTGCGGTGTCAGTTGATCTGTCGGTTGATTCGTCAGTTGATCCAGTGGAGGATCCAGATACGCACCGATTTGAATGCCGCAGCTGCGGTTTCGTCTACGACCCGGCTGAGGGGGTGCGCAAGCTGGCCATCGCCCCCGGCACGCCCTTTACCCAGCTTGATCCGATCGGCTTTCGCTGCCCCGTCTGCCGCAGTCGGGTTGGGGCCTTTAAGGACATCGGGCCCCGCAATAAGCCCAGCGGCTTCGAAGAAAACCTCAACTTCGGCTTGGGCGTCAACAGGCTCACCCCAGGCCAGAAGAATGTGTTGATCTTCGGGGGCTTCGCTTTGGCTTTTGCCTTCTTCCTCTCCCTCTACTCCCTGCGCTGATGACCAGTCTTCCCCTGACCCGCCAGCTTCAGGCCCTAATGCGGCCCCTAGTGAGCTTGCTGCTCGTTGCTGGGCTGGGCTTTGGCCTATCTGGTTGTGTCACCACTGGGTTGCCTGTGGCAGCCGCAAGCCCCTGGCAAGCGGTGCCTTTGGCCACCAAGGCCAATCCCCTGGATGTGGCCTTCACCGATGACCGCCACGGTTTTCTGGTGGGTAGCAACAGGCTGATCCTCGAAACCAACGATGGCGGTGCCAGCTGGGCTGAGCGGGCCCTCGATCTGCCGGAGGAGGAAAACTTCCGTTTGATCAGTCTTGATTTCCGCGGCGATGAGGGCTGGATTGCCGGCCAGCCTGGTTTGTTGCTGCACACCACAGACGGCGGCCAAAACTGGAGCCGTCTTTTCCTCGATACCAAGCTGCCGGGCGAGCCGTACCTGATCACGGCCCTGGGGCCAAATCAGGCCGAGCTGGCCACCAACGTGGGTGCGATTTATCAAACAAGCGATGGCGGCACCAATTGGCAAGCCGATGTGGATGACGCTGCCGGGGCCGTGCGGGAGCTGCGCCGCTTTGGAGATGGTCGCTACGTAAGCGTCAGCGGCCTGGGCAACTTCTTCTCCACTTGGAAGCCGGGGGATGGCACCTGGCAGCCCCACCAACGGATGAGCAGCCAGCGGCTCCAGTCGATGGGGTTCCAGCCCGACGGCTCTCTCTGGATGTTGGCCCGGGGAGCCCAGATCCGCTTCAACCCTGATGCCAGCAACGTTGAGGAGTGGGGCAAGGCGGTGGTGCCGATCACTAATGGCTTCGGTTATCTCGACATGGCCTGGGCTCCTGATGGCTCGATCTGGACCGGCGGCGGCAGCGGCACCTTGTTGATCTCCAGAGATGGGGGCAAAAGCTGGCAGAAAGATCCGGTGGGCGCCCAGCAGCCCTCCAATTTCACCCGCATCAGCTTTGAGTCAGATGGCAAGGGCTTCGTGCTGGGTGAACGGGGATCCCTGCTGCGCTGGGTGGGCTGATCCCACCCCTTCTGGCTGCTGCGGCCGCCAACTTCTGTAACCAAGGGGCCATTTCGGCCCCGTCCTCCCCCGGCTCACCCTTAAGATCAACGAGCTGAACGCTTGTCGCTATGGCTGCCGGCTCAACTGGAGAACGCCCGTTCTTCGAGATCATCACGAGTATTCGTTACTGGGTAATCCACGCGGTTACCCTGCCCGCCATCTTTTTGGCTGGTTTCATGTTCGTGTCTACGGGCTTGGCCTATGACGCCTTTGGGACCCCTCGCCCTGACGCCTATTTTCAGGCTCAGGAGAGCAAGGCTCCAGTGGTGAGTCGGCGTTACGAGGGCAAGAGTCAACTTGACCAGCGCTTGCAATAAGCCATGACCCAAGCACCTGTTTCCACCACTCCCCGCAACTATCCGATCTTCACGGTTCGGTGGCTGTCGGTGCATGCCCTCGGCGTCCCCACGGTTTTTTTCCTGGGATGTCTTGCGGCTATGCAATTTGTTCGCCGTTGAGTCGGTAATTGCTCGTCAGCCATGCAACGCTCTCCCAACCCCAATAATTTGCCGGTTGAACTAAACCGCACCAGCTTGTTTCTGGGCCTGTTGTTCGTTTTCACGATCGGCATCCTTTTTTCCAGCTATTTCTTTAACTGACCCCTCTTCACGTAACCCGGAGAGCTCCCGATGAGCGGCAAGAAGTCCAACCTGCCTGATGGCCGGATTCCAGATCGTCTGCCAGATGGTCGTCCTGCAGTTGCTTGGCGCTCTCGCTGGACCGAAGGGGTTTTGCCCCTGTGGCTGGTCGCAACAGCCGGCGGTATGGCAGTTATTTTTGTGGTTGGGCTGTTTTTCTACGGCTCCTACGTGGGCGTTGGTTCCGCCTGATTTGGCTGCCGATCTGATTCGTGATTCCCTGCAGAATTGCCGTTTCCGGCAGATCTGTAGGGTTTTTTGATGGGTCGTTTTGGTGAAAAAACGAACCCTGCTCAACAACCGACTGCTGGCCAGCCTTGCCGGTGCTGCTCTCAATTGCTACGGGGAGCTGTTTGTGCGTACCTCGCGGATCCGCATTCAGGCCCATCCCGACACCTATCGGTTGGTTCAGGAACAGGGGGGCGCAGTGATTTACGCCCTCTGGCATCGCCACGCTTTTTTTATACCCCTACTGCGTCGCTTTGATCGGCGCCGGGTGGCTGTGCTGCTCAGTAGCCATCGGGATGCCCAGATCGTGGCCGTGGCAGTGCGCTTACGCGGTTTGGAGGTGGTGGAGGGTTCCTCCACCCGGGGTGGCCTGCAGGCCTATCACTTCCTGCGCCGCGCTCTGCAGCAATGCCAGCCTGTTTGCATCACTCCAGATGGGCCTAAGGGCCCCGCTGAGTTGGTCAAAAGTGGGGCGATTCATCTTGCCCAGCAATCGGGCTGCCCGATTGTGCCGGTTTCTGTTTCCTGCTCCCGCAGCTATCGCTTGCGCTCTTGGGACCGGTCGGTGTTGCCCTTGCCCCTGTCGCGAGTGGTAGTGCAGCTGGGCGAGCCGCTGTGGCTGCACGACAGCTTGGTGGATAGCCAGGAGCTGCTGGCGGAGCGATTGCGTCAGGTGGCCAGCCTGGCTGGTGAGTGCCTGTGAAGCGAGCTCAGGCCTGGTTGCTGCTGGGGCTCTATCGACTGCTCTCCCTTGGCCTGACCCCGTTCTGGCTGATCTTGTTGCTGGTGCGCCTGGCCCAAGCCAAGGAGGATCCCCGCAGGCTGGGGGAGCGCCTGGGTTGGCCCAGCCGCCGCCGCCCAGCTGGGACGCTGCTGTGGTTTCACGCCGCCAGTGTGGGCGAACTCAACAGCCTGCTGCCCGTGTTGCGAGCGCTGGGCCAGGGTGCAGGAGCGCCAGTGCTACTGGTGACCACGGTGACACGCACCTCCGCCGCCCTGGCTGGCCGGGTATTGCCGCCTGCTGCGATTCACCAATACGTGCCGATAGATCATTGGCTGGCCCTGTTGCCCTTTCGCTGCTATTGGCGGCCCTGCCTGGGGGTATTGGCGGAGGCGGAGCTCTGGCCTGAGCTGGTGCAGGCGATGCCCCATCTGCATTTGATCAATGCCCGCATGAGCCAACGCTCCTACCGGCGGCATCGGCGGCTACCCATTTATGCCGGCTGGTTGCTGGCGCGGGTGGAGCTATGCCTGGCCCAGTCCCAGGCCGATGCCGAGCGCTTTCGGCGCCTGGGGGCCCGCGATGTGCGCGCCCTGGGTTCCACCAAGCTCGATGCCGATCCGCCGCCGGTCAATAGCGTTTACCTAGAGGTGGTGCAGCAGGTGTTTGCTGGTAGATCGGTGCTGCTGCTGGCCAGCAGCCACGCTGGTGAAGAGCGGCAATGGCTTGAAGCCTGGGCAGAAAACCAGCTGACGCAGCGCCCATTTGGACTGCTGTTGGCACCGCGCCATCCCCAACGGGCCCAGGAGGTGCTTGCTCAGGCGCGGCAGCTGGGCCTTTCGGCGGCGCTCTGGAGTGACCTGGCTGGCGGGGGCTTGGCTCCTAATCCCGATGTGCTGGTGGCTGATGTGATTGGCGAGATGGGCACCTGGATCAGCGCCGCGGCCGTGGTCGTGATGGGGGGTAGCTTTTATCCGCAGGGCCGGGCCCTTGGTGGCCAGAACCCCCTGGAGCCCGTGGCCCTGGGGCGTCCCGTGTTCTGCGGCCCCGATATGGCCAACTTTTCTGACCTGCTGGAGCCCTTGCTGGCGACTGGCTGCCTGCAGCAGTGCGCCGATGTGGCAGCAACCCTGGCGGCTGCCCTGCCCCTGCTGGTTCAGCCATTGCCGCGGGGGCATGGGGAGGGCCTGCGCTTGCGCGGCCCCTCCCAGCTGCTTGCTTCACTGCTGCTGAAGCGGTGTCGCTGATTCGATGCCATTAACTACGCCGCGTTTTTGGTATCAGCGCCGCCGTGGCTGGCAGGCCTGGCTGCTCTGGCCACTGGGCTGGCTTTATGGCTGCGCCGCGACCCTGCATCGGCGCAGTACCCGCCGCTGGCGTTGTTCGGTGCCGGTGCTCTCGATCGGCAACCTCACCCTGGGGGGTACGGGCAAGACCCCTCTGGGGATTGCCTTGGCCCAGGGCCTTGAGGAGCGGGGCTGGCGGGTGGCGGTGCTGCTGCGGGGCTATGGCAGCCGGCGCCGAAACTCGTGCCCCGTTTCTGCGACCAGCTCCTGCGCGGAGGTGGGGGATGAGGCCCTGGAGTACGCCCAAAGCCTCGGAGAGGGTGTGGCCTGGGTGGGCTCGAACCGCTGCCAGAGCGCGGCGTTGGCGGTGGCGGCTGGGGCCACTGTGATCTTGCTGGACGATGGTTTGCAGCACTGGCGTTTGGGCCGTGATTTGGACCTGTCCCTGCTGGATCGAAAGCACGGACTGGGCAACCGTCTGGTGTTTCCGGCGGGCCCGCTACGCGAGCCCCTGGATCAATTTGCCCGGGCCGATGGGCTGGTGTTCACCGGTGCAGAGCCTGTTGAGCCGTTGCCGCCTATCCCCGTGGGTTGGCCGAGCCACAAGCCACGGTTTGATGTGCGCTTCTGTTTGCTGCCGCCACCCCAGCTCCAGCAGGAGCGTCTGTTGGCCTTCTGCGGTATTGGCTTGCCGGAGAAGTTTTTTTCAGGTCTGCGGGCCTGCGGACTCGAGCTGGTGGCAACGGAATCCTTCCCGGATCACCACGTTTATGCTGAATCAGACCTGAAGCGTTTGTTGGATTTGGCCCACGCCAATGGCGCACGGTTGGTCACCACCGTCAAGGATGGCCAACGCCTGCCCCAGCGTTTTCGCCAGGAGGTGAGCTTGGTTTCGCTTCAGGTGGATAGGGCCAGTCTGGCTCCCTTACTGAATTGGCTGGATCAGCGTCTTTGTGCTCTGTCGGGTGTTCGCTTCCATGGCTGATCTGGGACGGCGGCGGGTTTTGTTTGTGGCAGGTGAGGCGTCGGGAGATCTCCATGGCGGCTTCTTGGTGCGCGAGCTGCAGCGCCAAGTGCCGGGGGTAGAGATAGCAGGGGTGGGCGGTGACCAACTGCGCGCCTGCGGCATCGACATCCTGGCCGACGTGCGAGTGCTTTCTGCGGTTGGCTTGGTGGAGATCATCAGCAGTCTTCGCCGTCACCACCGCGTGATGGAGTTGTTGAAGCATCAGATGGACAACCATCGCCCGGATGTGGTGGTGCTGGTTGACTATCCCGGCTTCAATATGTTTGTGGCTAAGGAGGCGAAGAAGCGCGGCATTCCTGTATTTTTCTACATCGCGCCCCAGGTATGGGCCTGGGGCCAGGGAAGGGCCAAAAAGATGGAGCGGCTAATTGAGCGCCTGGCCGTAATTTTCCCGTTTGAGGAGCCCATCTTTAATGCCCATGGCCGCGACTTTGCTCGCTATGTGGGCCATCCACTGGTGGATGAGCTCCAAGTCAGTTGCTCCCGTGAGCAGACGCGGCTTCGCCATGGGTTATCCCTAGAGCAGCCCTTGCTTGTGCTGATGCCTGGCAGTCGCCGGGCTGAGGTGCGGATGCTGTTGCCCGCCATGCTGAAAGCTGCCAACCAGCTCAAACTTGATGGTTGGCAGGTTGTCTTACTTAAGGCGCCCACCATCGATCGCTCCTATTTGGAGCAGGCGAATGGCGGAGAGGCACTGCCGGTTTCCCTAGTTGACGGCGACGCCCATAACCTGCTGCACGCTGCCGATGCTGGTGTGATCGCCTCTGGCACAGCCACGCTCGAGGCGGCCTTGCTGGGCTGTCCCCATGTGATTCTTTATCGCTTCTCCTGGCTCACCTATTTAATTGCCAGGCTGGTAATCGGTCAGCGCTCTATGGGCCTGCCCAATGTTATTCTCGGGCGCCAGTTATTTCCTGAGTTGGTTCAGAGGCATGTGACGGCTGACAAAATAGTGAGATCCCTACGCAGCCTCGACGCTAATCGGGAATTGTTTAATCAATCTGTGCAGGAGTTGCAGGCAACCATGGGGCCTCCTGGTGCATCCAGGCGAGCGGCTGATGAATTAGTGGGTTTGCTTACGTGAGCACGCAAATTTATCAACGGCTGGCTTTTTATGGACGCCGCCATTTGTGGCCGGGCTTTTCTCTAGCCCTATTCTTTAATTTTTTATATGGCGCATCTACCGGCTTCGTACCGCTGGTAATTCGCTATCTTTTTGATGATATATTGCCTTCGAGCGATCGAAGTCGCTTGTACTTAGCGCCTGTAGTTATACTTGTTGTAATAGTGCTTAGGGCGGTGTCTCAATATTTAGGGGCCTATCTAACTGAAACTGTGGGCCAGTCAATCACGGCCGACTTGCGCCATCAACTTGCTGAGCGAATATTGGATTTGCCCCAGTCCTATGTGGATCGCAATTCCTCCACCGTGTTGGTGTCTCGAGTGCTCACTGATGTGTCACTGGTTAAGAGCGGAATTGTTGATGGTTTTTCATCTATATTTAAAGATTCCCTAACTCTCCTGGTTTTAGTTTGCGTGGCCTTTTATCAAGATTGGCTGCTGTCGTTGATCGCTTTCATTCTTTTCCCGTTGGCGATTTTACCGATTCTTAATTCATCTAAAAAAGTCAGGCGTCACTCTAGTAAAGGGCAGCTCAGCTTGGCCAAGCTGGCTTCATTCCTCCAAGAGTCGGTAATCGGTTTGCGGGTGGTCAAGATCTTCGGCATGCAGGCCTATGAGTTGTCGAGGTTTGATCAAGAGAATCAATCGGTTTTAAGGGCCGCCCTAAAGACAACTAGGGCCAAGCTTGCTAACCAGCCCCTAATGGAAGTAATAGGCGCGATTGGTTTTAGTGCGGTTTTGGTGTATGGCGGTGAAAATGTAATTGCTGGCACGCGTACTACTGGCAATTTCTTTGCCTTCCTAACCTCTCTCTATCTGTGCTATGCCCCCTTCAAGGGAATTGCTAGATCAAATTCCACATTGCAGCAAGGCGTCTCTGCTGCCAGTGATTTATTCAATATTCTCGATACCAAGCCTGAGCCTCCTGAGGCTTCCAGTCCCAAGTCCTTAAACAACGTTTCTGAAGGCCTTGTGGCCAGGAATGTCTGTTTTGCTTATGGCGATGATCTGGTTATCGATGACTTGTCTTTAGATCTGCCCTGCGGCAGCACTGTCGCTTTGGTTGGATCTAGTGGTGGCGGCAAAAGTACCATAATTGATTTATTCTGCCGCTTTTACGACCCCAGCTCAGGCGTTATATCGATTGATGGCATTGATATTCGTCAGCTTTCCCTCGCATCGTTGCGCTCCTTGATTTCAGTTGTTGATCAAAATACATTTCTTTTTAACGACACTGTTGCTAATAACATTGCCTATGGATTGGCGTCAGCTTCGGCGCCCCAAATTGAGGCTGCTGCGCGGGCTGCGAATGCACACGATTTTATTATTCAGCTGCCCGAGGGTTATGCCACCCTTATTGGCGAAAATGGCACGATGCTCTCCGGCGGCCAGCGTCAGCGGATTGCAATTGCGCGTGCATTAATTAAGGATGCGCCCTTGCTGTTTTTGGACGAGGCCACCTCTGCCCTCGACTCAGCTTCTGAGCAGGTGGTGCAAGAAGCCCTAGATCGATTGATGGCTGACCGCACCACCTTGGTAGTGGCCCATCGCCTCTCCACCGTGGTTAACGCCGACTGCATTTGTGTGATTGCGGGTGGCCGAGTGGTTGAGGCGGGAAATCACGCCACCCTGCTGGCTCGCGGCGGCCCTTATGCCGACCTATTTTCGACACAATTCGCAAACGCTGACGCGGGATCGCCAGGATGACAGCTACCGCCTCTCAGCCCACCGGTTTTCAGCCTGCCTATGAGCGCCACGATTGGTCCAGCGCCTTTCGCAACGTCGGTGTTGAACTAAGCGACGTTCCCTTGGAACCCGTGCGCGGCACGATCCCGGCCGAGCTCAAAGGCACTTTGTTCCGCAACGGGCCAGGCCGGCTTGAGCGGGGTGGCCAGTGGGTTCATCACCCATTTGATGGCGACGGCATGATCAGCGCCTTCCGGTTCGAAGGGGGGCAAGCCCGACTCACCAACCGCTTTGTGCGCACCGAGGGCTGGCTGGAAGAGGAGCAGGCCGGCCGCTTCGTTTACCGGGGGGTCTTCGGCACTCAGAAGCCTGGCGGGCCACTCGCCAATGCCTTCGATCTGAGGCTCAAAAATATTGCCAATACCCATGTGGTGCAGCTGGGTGACCAGCTGCTGGCGCTCTGGGAAGCGGCCGAGCCCCACGCCCTTGATCCCCGCACTCTCGAGACCAGGGGGCTCTCGCGGCTGGAGGGTCTGCTCAAACCAGGCGAAGCTTTCAGCGCCCACCCTCGCTTCGATCCTGGTCACCACGGCGAGCCCCGCATGGTCACCTTTGGCGTCAAGGCGGGCCCCACCAGCACCATTCGCCTGATGGAATTTGCCAGCGCAGACCAGCCAGATGGTGTGCGCGCCGGCGATCTGGTGGCTGACAGCCGCCACAGCTTCAAAGGATTTGCCTTCCTGCACGATTTCGCAATCACACCCAGCTGGGCTGTGTTTCTGCAGAACGCTGTCGCGTTCAATCCCCTGCCGTTTGTGCTTGGCCAGAAGGGGGCGGCCCAATGCCTGGCTTCCAAGCCCGGCGAAGCCGGCCAGTTTTGGTTGGTGCCCCGCCAGCCGGGTCACCACGCTGGCGCCCGGCCGCTGCTGCTACCTGCTCCTGAAGGCTTTGTGTTCCACCACCTCAATGCCTTTGAGGATCCGGCCACCGGCGAGGTGGTGGTGGATTCGATCTACTACGACGATTTCCCTTCCATAGGCCCCGAGGTTGACTACCGCGAAATCGATTTCGACTCCATACCTGAAGGGCAGTTGCGCCGTTGCCGGATAGACCCCCGCAGCGGCACGGTGCAGAGCGAGTGGCTGGAGCAGCGCTGCTGTGAGTTCGCCATGGTTAATCCGGCAAAGCAGGGCCTAAATGCACGCTTCGCCTGGATGGCTGTAGCGCAGCGAGAGCGGGGTAATGATCCGCTCCAGGCGATTGAGAAGCTCGACTTGCAGACCGGCGAACGCCTGGTTTGGAGTGCGGCCCCCCGCGGTTTTGTCACCGAACCGGTGATGGTGCCCCGCCTAACTGATGGCTCACCCGAAGACAGTTCTGCAGAAGATAGGGGCTGGGTGTTGGTGCCGGTTTGGAACGGGGCTCGCTGCGCTACGGATCTGGTGATCCTCAACGCTGCCGATATGACAGAGCAAGCCGTGCTCGAGCTTCCCCTGGCGATTCCCTATGGGCTGCACGGCAGTTGGTCTGCGACTGCTTGATCAGCTGCCCAGCAGGGCGCGCAGCTGGGGCTCCAGCTGCGCAAAAGCCCGGCCCCTGTGGCCGATCTCGCTTTTGAGGCTTTTGTCCATCTCGGCGTAGGTGAGCCCCGTATGCGGCACAAAGAACACTGGGTCGTAGCCGAAGCCCCCACTACCTTGCGGCGTTGGCAGGATCAGGCCAGCGCAGCGACCCTCCACCTGCAGCCGCACCCTGCCGTTGGGATCGGCCACCGCTAGGGCGGCGATGAACTCGGCGCTGCGGTCGCTAGCGCCCTCCAGTTCTTGCAGCAGCCTGGCGATACGGGCTGCGTCGCTGCTTGCGTAGCGGGCTGAGTGCACCCCTGGCGCGCCGCCTAAGTCATGCACACTCAGCCCTGAGTCGTCGGCCAGGGCCCAGCAGCCGGTGGCGCTGGCCACGGCCACCGCCTTGAGGCGCGCGTTCTCGGCAAAGGTGCTGCCGGTTTCCTCCACCTCCAAGCCATCGGGCTGGGCTTCGATTGCAAGCTTGAGTCCGGCGAGCAGGTGCTGGAACTCGCGCACTTTGCCGGCGTTACCGCTGGCGATCACCAGCTTGCTGACGGGTGAGCAGACCGTATCTGTTGTGTGCATGGCGTCAGACCGACTCCGCCAGCTCGCGCGCCCAGCCCAGCACCTCAGCCACCCGGGCTTCGCTGGGGGCTTCGCAGTAGAGCCGCAGCAGCGGTTCGGTGCCGGAGAAGCGCAACATCAGCCAGTGGCTGGGGCCTAGGCGCAGCTTCACCCCATCGGTGGTGATCACCTCAAGCACGGGGCTGCCGGCCACCTCGCTGGGAGGTGCTGCGGCCAGCTTTGCCTCGAGGCGCTCGCGGGCTGCCATGTCTGGCAGGCGCAGGTCGAGTCGGTCGTAGGCGGCGGCACCACCGCAACGCTGCTGCAGGGCATCGATTCGCTCCCCCAGGGGCACGCCCCCCTCCACCAGCGCTTCGATCAGCAGCAGGGCCGCAAAGGGCGCATCCCGCTCTGGCAGATGCATGCCGAAGCCCACGCCTCCCGATTCTTCGCCGCCCACCAGCACCTCGCCGCTCAGCATCTCTGCAGCTATGTATTTGAAGCCCACGGGCTTTTCCAGCACCTGGCGCTCCAGCCCTTCTGCCACAAGCTGCATCAGGTCGGAGCCGCTTACGGTTTTGATTACGCAGCCCGGCAGCTGGCGGGCCCGGGCCAGGTGGTCGATGAATAGGGGCATCAGCAGCTGGGTGCTGCAGAAGCGGCCGCGCTCATCCACGGCGGCGATGCGGTCGCCGTCACCGTCAAACACGATGCCCATGGCGGGCCGGCCAGCTGCGGTGCTGGCGGTTACGGCCTTGATCAATTCCTGCAGGTAAGGGGCCAGCGGCTCGGGAGGGTTGCCGCCAAATAGGGGGTCCCGGTTTGCCCGAATTTCGCGGATGACGCCACTTGATCTGGCCCCATCGCCCAGCAGGGCCGGCAGCACACCGGCTGCTGAGCCGTGCATTGGATCGACAATCACCGTGAGCCCCAGGCGCTCTAGGCCTGCCGCCAGTGCCGCAGTGTCCACCTTGGTCAGCAGGCCCGCCACGTAGGTGCCAAGGGCATCGAAGCGTTGGGGGTCGCCCGGGATTGGCACGGTGATGCCGCCGGCTTCTAGGCGGGTTTCAACTCGGCGGGTGAAGTCGCCTTCCACCGAGCCGCCGAATGGCCCCTTGATTTTTAAGCCGAGCCATTCCGGCGGGTTGTGGCTGGCGGTGATCACCAGGGCGCCCAGGGCCTGGCGCTCCACCACGGCCCAGCTGCTGGCAGGGGTGGGAGTGGCTGTGGCCGAAAGCAGGGGCTCCAGGCCGCAACCTCTAACGGCGCTGCAGATCGCCTCAGCTAGTTCGGGCGCCAGAAAGCGGCGGTCGTAGCCGATCACCACCTCGCGGCTTTTCAGGCCTTCGGGGGCTGAGTGGGCCAGCTCCCGGGCTGCAGCGGCAGCTACCGGCAGCAGTCGATCCAGGGTGATGTCCACGCCGAGGATGCCGCGCCAGCCATCGGTGCCGAAGGCGATCGGGCTAGCCTCCAGGGGCAGGGGGGCTGAGGCCATGGGGGGTGGGCATGCCGAGCTGGGGCAATTCTGCGGTGCCGGCGGCGCTCCAGCCCTAGCGTCGGCGTCTGTGGACGCCAGCATTGACTTCCCGGCCCCAAATTGAACGTTCAGGGCCCGAGCCGGCTCTCACGGATCGCTTGCTGCGCAGTTGGCTGCGATGCAGGCGCCGCGCCTGGCTGGATCGCTTTGGGGTTGCCAGCGAGCGGCAGTGGAATGCCCACCGGGCCCTGGCCTTGAGCGACCAGCTGCGCAGCTTTCAGACCCTGCTGCCCCAGCGGCCGGGCCACGGCGAGGCGGCCTGCGCCGCAGGGGCGGCTGGGGTGGTGGGCTTGCGGCTGCGGGGGGCTGGTCCCCAGGGAGTGCGATTGGAATCCCATCCCTCCCTGCTGGAGCGCATCGCTGGCCAAAGCCGTTGGGGTGCCTATGCATACCGGCCGGTATTGGCTCGCCAGGGGCGACGTCTAACCCGGGAAGCGCGGGTGGTGCTGGCGCTTTGGGGGCGCCTGTTGGCGGAGCACCAGCAGGCAGCAGTGCCCCATGGTCTGGTGGTGGCCGGTGAAGGCAGGTTCCTGCAGCGGGAGCGCCTGGCATTGGCTAGCGGCCTGCAGCACCAGCTCGATGAGAGCCTGCAGCGCCTGGCGGCTGATCTTGCCCAGTCCACGCCACCGCCCTTGGTGAGCGATCGCAAAAAGTGCACCCTGTGCAGCTGGCGAGGCGTCTGCGATAAGGAGGCCGCCGCCATGGGGCATCTCAGCGAGGTGAGTGGCATCGGCGGTAAGCGCCGCGAGATGTTGCTGGAGCAGGGGGTAACCAGCCTGCCGGACCTGGCTGCCCGCGATCCAGAGCTGTTGGCCGAGGCCCTTGCCGCCTACGGAGAGCAGCATCGCGAGATTGCCGCTGAGTTGGTGGCCCAGGCCCGGGTGCAGGCCTCTGGCCTGCCGCAGCGCCTTGGCCGTGGGCCGGTCTTGCCCGAGTTGGCAACAGCACCTGGTGTGCTGCTCTACGACATCGAATCCGATCCCGATGCCCGCGATGATTTCCTGCACGGTTTTGTGGTGCTGGAGAGCGACGGGGCGGGGGGCTGGCTAGAGCAGTCCACCCGCTACCAGCCCCTGCTGGCCTTGCAGGAGCATGGTGAGCAGCGCCTGTGGCAGCGATTGCAGCGTTTGCTCGCCCGCTATCCCGATTGGCCGGTGCTGCATTACGGCGAAACCGAGGTGATTGGCCTGGTGCGCCTGGCCCAGCGCCAGGGGGCCAGTGAGGCTGAGGTGGCCCGGTTGCGGGGCCGGATGCTGGATGTGCACGCCCGGCTGCGGCGCCACTGGCGTCTGCCGGTGAGCAGCTACGGGCTCAAGGCAGTGGCCGGCTGGCTTGGCTTTGCCTGGAGCCAGAAGGGGGTAGACGGGGCCCGCTGCCTGCTTTGGTGGCGCCAGTGGCGTCAATGGCACCGCCAAGACGGCAGCCGGGGCCAGGCCAGTCGCTATCAGTTGCAGCGGATATTTCTCTACAACCGCGATGACAGCCTGGCCACCTGGGCCGTGGTGCGCTGGCTACTGGCTCAGCCCTGACGCTTCAGCCCTTCAGATTCAGGACTTCAGATTCAGGATTTACGGCCGGCACCGACCGGTGGATCAACGCAGGCTGGCGGGCGAGATAGCTCCAGCAGCGCGCCATCGGGATCGGGGCCGGCGCGCAGGCAGGTTTGTTCAAGCGACTGGCGGCGCACCAGGGCTAGGCCAATCCAGAGGCCATCTTCCAGGGCCAGGCTGGAGGTGATCAGGCCCGCCCGCTGGCTGCTGCTCTCCTCGCCCGTTTTGGCGCCATACAAGACCGTGCCTGGCTCTCCTGGGCCCTGGGTTCCGCGCCAGAACCAGCGCCGCAGCTGTTGTTTAACGCCGTCGTAGGTGGCGAGTTTGGCCAGGGTTTCCTGGCCCACGTAGCAGCCCTTGCTGAGGCTCACCCGATCGGCGAGCCCTACTTCGAAGGGGTTGGTGTCGTCGTTGATCTCCCCTGGGGCCGCCGGCACCCCCTGCTGGATGCGCCAACGCTCCTGTTCCCTGGCCGGCAGGGGCGCTCGATCGGCTAGCCAGGCGGGCAGCTCGGCGTTGGCCAGCAGGACCAACTGGCGGCCTAGCAACCAACCGCTGCCATCTTCCAGAGCAATCCAGTGCCCATCAGCAACCTGGGGCAGGGCGTCGCAGCCATCCCCCAGCGGTGTGATCCAACGCACCGCCGTTACCGGACCCAGTTGCACCCGATCGGCGGGGAACAGCACCCGCTCAAGGGCCTGCCAAAGGGCGGTGCCATCAGCGCCGCGCAGCAGCAGCCAGGCCCCATCCCTATCCACCAACACCTCAGCGAGGGCCCGCAGACGACCGGTGGCGGTGGTGCAACAGCTGGGTATCCAGCTGCCGGCAGGCAAGCCTTCGATTGCGGCGCTGGTTTGGCCGTGTAGAAATCTGCCCGTATCGGGGCCATCCAGGCGGATCAGGCAGCCCGCTTGCTCGCTTCGACACGGGCCGCTGGGCTGCCAGCCCCAGGGATCGGAGCTCATGAGTTGGCCAGGCTCGCGGCGGTGGCAGCCACCTCGTCCAGCAGAAACAGGCTGCGCAGCTCCAGCCCGGCAGCCGTCATCGCCTCGACGCCCCCCTCCTGGCGATCCACGATTGTCACTACTCGGTTCACTGTGTAGCCAGCCTCCCGCAGCTGCTGCACAGCCTTTAGGGAAGAGCCGCCAGTGGTGACTACGTCTTCAAGCACGGTGATGGTGCTGGCCGGTTCCGGCAGCGGCCCCTCCAGCCAGGCACCGGTGCCGTGGCCTTTGGCCTCTTTGCGCACGATCAGAGCATTGAGCTCCCGGCCATCCAAGGCAGCCCTCATCGCCACTGCGCTCACCAGGGGATCTGCCCCCAGGGTGAGGCCGGCCACCGCCCGCGCTTCCGTTTCCACCTGGTCGAGCATCAGGGCGCCGAGCAGGGCCAAGCCGGTGCCACTGAGGCTGACTGGCTTGCAATTGACGTAGTGGTGGCTGCTGCGCCCGGAGGCCAAGGTGAAATTGCCGTGGCGGTAAGCCTGGGTGGCGAGCAGGGGAAGCAGGGTCAGGCGCATCTCTGCGGGGCTGGCAGCCAATGACGTGGCAGCCAGGGAAACGGTCGACAAGATCTGGTGCATTCGCGATTGGTTGACTAGTTTGCGACCATCACGACAGGATCAGCTGCTGGGCTGATGGGATCCATGGCTAACAGCACCAAATTAAGGTCCAATTTTTGTTTCGCCGTAGCCGCAGGGTCCTCTGCCGTAGCCGCATGGTGCTTGGTTGGAGCCTTGGTCTCGGCCCCCGCAGAGGCGGGCC
The DNA here is from genome assembly GCF_024345455.1 of Cyanobium sp. T1G-Tous. NCBI lineage: Bacteria > Bacillati > Cyanobacteriota > Cyanophyceae > Synechococcales > Prochlorococcaceae > Cyanobium > Cyanobium sp. T1G-Tous. The sequence continues at coordinate 14,451 of NZ_JAGQBD010000001.1, read as the reverse complement.
CTGTGGTTTGCACCACCACCTTGGAGGCCCCAACCAGCAGTGGGCAGGCAGTCGATGGGGGAGCTGCCGGACCCGTTGAAGTCACCCGTTGCGGCGTCGTACAGACCACGCCCCAACTGATGGAGCAGCGTTTTTACAGCTACACAGCACCCTTTGCCCGCGGCGTCAGCCTCACCAATCAAATCACCGATCTATTTGGCATCGCCATGGGTGGTGGTGATGGCACCAGGGTGATGGGCTTTGGCTTCCCCGATCAAACGATCATCTGGGATGGCACCGCAGTGGAAAATACCTATCAGGTATTGCTTCAGCAGCAGAGTGATCCCATGCCCTGGCGTACGGGTGATGTGTCCAACGGCTATTCCGGCAGCCTGGGCTCTACTGGCTCCCAGCCTGACGGCCGCGGCTGGCAGGATGGCGGTGCCAGCTACAGCGCTCCAGTGCGCGGCCTCTGGTAGCCCTGCTGGCACGGGGGTCTAGCAATCTGGTGAATGCAGCGAACTCATAATTCGCCTTAGCCGAGTTCGATCCTCGGGACCCCCATTTCACCTTGGTTCAATCAACCCCAGCGGTCTGATTGCCCAGCAACCCCTATCGTTTGAGCACTGATGGCTCTCCTGGCGGGGCTTCCTGTGATTCAAGTCCTGGCGCTGGCCGTTTTGCTGGCTCTGCTGGCTTTTTTTGCCGCTGGGGAATTCGCCCTGATTCGCCTGCGGCCTAGCCGGGTGCAGCAACTGCAGGAGGCGGGTGAGCCCGGTGCCCAAGCCGTTGCCAAGCTGCAACACCGGCTCCGGCGCGTGCTGGTGGCTACCCAGCTGGGTACGGCGCTCGCTTTGGTGGCATTGGGCTGGGCCGGTCGCGGCTTGGCTGAACAGCTGGGTGGGGCCCTGGCAGCCAGCCCTGGGGCCATTCCCCAGGTTTGGCTTGATGCCGGCTTATTTCTTGTACTGGTATTGCTTGCCACCGTGCTGGGCGGCTTACTGCCCAAGGCCTGGGTGTTGCATCGTCCCGAAAGCTCGGCACTGCGACTGGCGCCGTTGTTGGCTGCGGTGAGTCGCAACCTGGCCCCCTTGCTTTCCCTGATAGAGCGCTGCAGCGGCGTGCTGCTGCACCTGCTGGGCTTACCCCGCAACTGGGATGAGCTGGTGCCTGCCTTGTCGGCTGGCGAGCTTGAAACCTTGATCGAAACCGGCAACGTCACGGGCTTAATGCCCGACGAACGCAACATTTTGGAGGGAGTCTTTTCGCTGCGGGACACCCTGGTGCGGGAGGTGATGGTGCCCCGCTCCGGCATGGTCACCCTGCCCCTGGATGTGAGTTTTGCCGAGCTGATGCGCGAGGTCCATGACACCGCCCACGCCCGCTTCCCGGTGATCGGCAGCTCCCTCGACGACGTGCGTGGCGTGCTTGACCTGCGGCGTCTTGCTGATCCCATTGCCAGGGGCCTGCTAAGCGCCGACACTCCCCTGGCTCCCTACATCACCCCCGTGGCGCTGGTGCAGGAGAGCACTTCCCTGGCGGAGCTCCTGCCCCTGATTCGCAGTGGTCAGCCCCTGCTGGTGGTGGTCGATGAGCATGGTGGTACGGAGGGGCTGGTCACGGTGGCCGACCTCACCAGCGAGATCGTTGGCGAGGAAGAAGATTCCCTCGAGGCGGCCCAAGACCTGCAGCAACTCGGCGAAGGCTGCTGGTCGGTGGCAGGGGACCTGGAAATCTTCGAACTCAATAGGCAGCTGGCGTTGCAGTTGCCTGAGGCGGAAGGGCATCACACGCTCGCTGGCTTCCTGCTTGAGCGCTTGCAGCACATTCCCTCGGCCGGTGAAGGTTTGCGCTGGAAGGGCCACCAATTTCGGGTCCTGGCCATGGATGGCCCGCGCATTGAGCGAGTACAGATCGAGCGTCCAGTCGTCGAACCGGAGCGCACCGAGGGCGCCTGATCAGCGGTCTGGGCCCCCGTACCCCCGATAATGGCCACAGTCGAGAGCCCCTGCCTTGAACCCTGTGCGCGTGGGTGTCATCGGCATCGGCAACATGGGTTGGCACCACGCCCGGGTGCTGAGCCTGATCAAAGACGCTGAACTGGTGGGGGTGGCTGATCCAGATGGGAGCCGCGGACAGCTAGCTACCGAGCAGTTTGGTTGTCGCTGGTTCCCCTCCTGCGAGGAAATGTTGCCAGAGGTGGACGCTGTTTGCATCGCCGTTCCCACCCTGCTTCACCATCGCGTTGGCATGGCCTGCCTGAAGGCCGGGGTGCATGTGCTGATCGAAAAGCCGATCGCAGCCAGTCAGGAGGAGGCAGCTGAGTTGATTCAGGCGGCCGAGCAGGCCGGTCGTTTGCTGCAGGTGGGCCACATTGAGCGCTTCAATCCCGCCTTCCGGGAACTGCGCAAGGTTGTGGCTAATGAGGAGGTGGTGGTGCTTGAAGCGCGCCGTCACAGTCCCAACCCAGACCGCGCTAACGACGTGTCGGTGGTGCTCGACTTGATGATTCACGACATCGACCTTGTGCTGGAGCTGGCTGGGGCGCCGGTGATTCGCTTGGCGGCGGCCGGTGGTCGCAGTGCTGAGGGTCCGATCGACTATGTCAACGCCACCTTGGCCTTTGCTAATGGTGTGGTGGCTAGCCTCACGGCCAGCAAGATGGCCCATCGCAAGATTCGCAGCCTTAGTGCCCACTGCCGCGGCAGCTTGGTAGAGACGGATTTTCTTAATCGCACCTTGCACATTCATCGCCGCGCCCACGAGTCGGTGAGCGCAGATCACGGCGAGCTGGTGTACAGGTCAGATGGAGTAATTGAAGAGGTTAGTACCACTTCCATTGAGCCCCTTTACGCCGAACTAGAGCATTTCCTCCAGTGCGTACGGGGTGTTGAGATCCCGGCGGTGGATGGTTTGCAGGCTTCCCGGGCTTTGCAGCTGGCCGACCTGATTGAGCAGTGCGTCGAGCAGCCCAATCTCTGCATGAGCCTGGAAGCGCCGATCTAGGTCGTCGAAGCTGGCGTGGCTATTTCCGGGCTAGTGAGCTGGCGCAGAGCTGCCAGCTGCCAGCGGCGGCAATCAGCTGGCGAAGCCAAATAAAACTGATCCCAGGCATCTGCCTTATGCAGGCCGTATTGGGATTCAGGAATATTGGGGTGGCGTTGTTGCCAGCCGACCCGCACGGCGTGACCGATCACCACGTCTAACACCAGGTCGTCGTCAAATACCACCTCGGGATTAGCACCCATAAAGGTGATCAAGGTGAGCAGGGTTTCCGTGCAGAGCTGGCGATAGTCGGGCGCTTCGATTTTGCTGAGCAGGTGATCGACAAGGGCGGCGAAATTACGTTCGCCAGGTGTCTTTTCACTCAATAGGGGTCCGCTGTCCAGGCGGTTGCGCTTCTCCAGCTTGTCGCCGATGACGATGCCGTGGCAGTGGTGCAGTAGATCCCAGATGCCGGGATAGAAATCGCGGGGCACGCGCCCTAGGGCCCCGAGCCGTAGCCGGTGTTGCAGCCAGCAGCCGCCCTTGGGTAGCTCTGCCAGGGGATCGGGAACGTCCCAACGCACCCTGCCGCTCACATGCAGTTGCTCCTGGCGCTGCAGGGAGGCTTTGGCATGTTCCAGGTCAGCCAGCACGGTCCGCAGCCGGCGCTGGATGGCGTGGGGGGGCTGATCGCAAAGGGCCTCGAAGGCGTCGATGGGGTTGAGCTCGGCTTCGCTGGCCAGTTCGCCGGTGAGCAACAGCAGTAGCTGGCCCAGTTGCAGGGTGAGGCTGCCGCTCAGCAGGGCTGGCTCGTGGCGGGCCAGGCTGTCGAGGGCAAGTAGCAATTCCTGCTGCAGCATCCATTCGCGGCCGTCTTCGCCGCTGAAGCGACGGATCATGGCGGCGATGCTGGCGCTGCCCTGGGGCTCGCTGATGCGCGAATCGCTGGTGTAATTACGTCCCACCACCACCTGCTTCTGGCGCACCAGCAGGTCGGTGAGGGCATCTTCCAGCTGGGGATGGACCAGATCGAGGGCCCCAGCCACCCGCCGCACCACGTTCCAGTCGGCTTCGGCCAGGGCGCGGCGGTAGACCTCCTCCAATAGGTCATGCAGGCGCACTGGTTGGCTGCCGGCCGGTCCCTGCAGCCGGGAGTCGGGACCTAGGCGCCGCACCAGCTGCTCCAGCAGCTCGCCCTGCTCTTCCAGGGAGGAGCTGCGCCAGAGCCGATCGGCGAGTTCGCCAATGCTGATGTCCTCCCGTTCGAGCTCTTGCTCCTCCTTGGCGCTAAGGGGGGTCTGGCTGGTACCAGCCCGCAACGGGGTGGGTATGGGCGCAGGCGGTAGAAGCACGGCCCCCGGCGCTTGGGCGGGCAGCTCTACCCAGCTGCCCTGGTCGATGAGTTCTGCCAGCGGGGCCAGCTGCACGGGGACGCCGTCCAGCAAACCTGCCTGCAACTGCTGCCCCAGCCTCAGGAAGGCATCTGGGTTGGCCTGGAAGGCCCCCTCGGCGATCGGCAGCAGCAGCAGCGGCGAGCCGCTTCCGCGCCAGTGGCGTTGCAACAGGCGCAGTTCGGCGGTCACGGCGTCCACGAGCTGCTCAGGATCGTCTGCCAGGTAGAAGGTGTCTTCCTCCAGCACGGCTGGGAAAAACGCAAAACAGCTGCTTCCTTGCCGGTAAAGGCGAGCCGTAGCCATGGTTTCCATCCGCACCGGTGGATGGCCGCTGAGACCGAGGGCGGGGTTTGCACCTACCTGGGCCATCCGTATCGCCAGCTCCTGGGAGCCGCCGATGCGGATGGCCGTATTGGTGCTGTTGGGGCCATGGGCCAGGGGCAGCCCAGCTGCCTCCAGGCTGGCCGCGATAGCCGCATTGGCTGGCACCAGAGCCACCAGCACTCGGTCGGCGCCGAGAGTGCTGGGCCGGCGTCGCCCGGTTGGATCGAGATCTTCCGGACTGATTAATCCGGCCAGCAACAGGTCGGAGAGCCAGGTGAGGCTCTGGGTCCACAACAAGGGAACGTTGGGGTTGGCCAGCCGGCTCTGGCTGCCGGGCTGTTGCCGTTCGGCTGCGATGGCTGCCTTCGGAACCAGGTAGAGCTCGGGGAGCAGGCCGCCCTCCGCTTGCTCCAGACTCACTTCACGCAGGCGCTGGCGCCATTGGCGGGCCTCCTCCCAGCGCTCCTCACAGCAGGCCGTGATTAGTTCATAAGCCCAAAACAGGGGCCATTCGCATTCGATGTGCTCAAACTGCGCCAGTTCCTCCCGTTCGTAGTGCAGGCGGGTGTGGTCTTCGACCACGGTTTGGTGGCCATCGCGGCGGAAGCGCTTATATCCGTAGGCCCCACCCAGTTCGGCGCGAATCTTGGCGCGGGTGCGCCGCCGCAGCTCTGGGTCGTCCACGGCCCAGGCGGGATAGCCGATCACCGCTAGGCAGGCGCTGTCAACCTCCTTGCTCGCTGATTCCCGCGGCAGCAGGGAGTTTAGAGCCCGGCGCAGCCGCACGATGGCGTCGTGGGGGATCACCAGACAGCTGCGGCCATCACCGTGGGGTCCGTAGAGATCGAGTCCCTCCAGGGATTCCAGAGCGGCCTTGACCAGGCCAATCGAGCTGGCGTTGCGCTCTGGGAGGCCGTGGTTGCCTTTGTCGCCCCTTTCCCAAATGCCGTAGTCGGCTACGCGGTAGGCGCGGGCCACGTAGTACACCAGGTTTTGCACGAAGTCGCGCTCGTGGCTGCTTTGCACCACCACCAGGCCTGAGCGGGTCAGCTGGGCGAGTTGGAGCAGAAACAGCGCCGTGGCATCGAGTTGCAGATGCCCCCAGCCGTCATCGGCCACCACCGCAGCGCCGGTGGCCGTGTCGAACTTGGCGTGGATGGCATGCAGGCGATGCAGGCTGTGCTTGAAGCGCTCCACCTTCGGGGCCTGGCGCAGCATGGCGTTGAGCAGGCCGCGCATCAGTTGCAGCACCCTCGCTTCAAGCTCATATACGCGGCGACTGGCCCCCCGCAGGCGGCGATGGGCCAGGGCAAGTCCCCAGACGCATTGGATTGAATAAACGCAGTCGCGCACCCAGGCGTCTGCGTAGTTGCCGTGCACGGTATGGGCGGTGCTGGCGGGCAGCAGTCCCGTAATCGGGTGTTGGCGGCTCAACACCACCCGATCAATCTGACTATCCAGGTCCTGCAGCAGGGCCCAGGCCTGAGCCGGATCCAAGGCGGCTGAAACGGTGGGTTCCGGCGGTTGGGCCGGATTGTTCAGTGGCAGGGATTGCGCCATGAATGTCCCTATGCCAGTGGTAGGCCAGCCATATATTCTCCACCCCCACCTCACCCCCTGATGGCATCAACAGCAACTGAGCCACTGCGCACCAGGGTTCTGGGGGTGCCGGTGAGCGTGTGTCCAGATGTGTTTGCAGCGGCCTTGGCCCTGCGGCAGCGCAGTGGTGGGCAGATCGTCACCCTCAATGCTGAGATGACAATGGCGGCAAAGGCCGATCCAGCCTTGGGGGCTGCCATCGCCGCGGCGGCCCTGGTGATTCCGGATGGTGCCGGCGTGGTCTGGGCCCTAGGCCGCCAGGGCTACCGGGTGCGGCGTAGTCCTGGGATTGAGCTGGCCCGTGATTTGCTCACTCACGCGGCTTCCCATGGCTGGAGGGTGGCTTTGGTGGGGGCCTCACCGGAGGTGATGGAGCAGCTCACCGCGCGCTTGCGCCAGGAGCTTCCCGGGCTAAAGCTGGTGCTCCATGCCCATGGCTACCAACCGGCTGAAGCCTGGCCTGGCCTGGAGCAGCAGCTGCTGGCGGCTCGGCCCGATCTGGTGCTGGCGGCCCTAGGCGTACCCCGCCAGGAAACCTGGATTCAGCAGCTGCCTGGGCGCAGTGGCGGCCTCTGGATGGGTGTGGGCGGCAGCTTTGACGTTTGGGCTGGGGTCAAAAAAAGAGCCCCCGCTTGGATGGGAGCCCTGCAGATCGAATGGTTGTACCGGCTGATGCAGGAGCCCAGTCGCTGGCGCCGCATGCTCTCTCTACCCAAATTTGCCTGGGAGGTGCTCAGGCAGGGCTGAGGGCGGATTCAGCGAAAGCCGACGGAGGCTTGCCACACGAAGGCAAGCAGCAGAAAGAACAGGGGAATGATCGGCAGGATGTCGACCAGTGGTCCGAAGGCTTGGTAGGCCTCGGGGAGTTGGGCCAGGGTTTGCAGGGCGTAGGAAGCCATCCCGGAATTCACTGAGCTAGGGGCGGACGTTACCACGTGTGGGCGGCTGGGGAGTCCGGTTCCCAGGGAGCGAAATCCTCTGCAAAACAGCCGTCGCGGATGGCCTGCCCCATGGCGGTTGAGAAGCGCACCAACTGGGTGATGTTGTGCAAGCTCAACAGAATCTTGCCCAGCAGCTCCTCGCTCTTGATTAGGTGGTGCAGGTAGGCCCTGCTGTGCTGGCGGCAGGCTGGGCAGGGGCAGCTGGCATCCATGGGGGTGTGGTCGTGGCGGAAGCGGGAGTTCTTGAGGTTCCAGCGTTCGCCGCCCACCAAGGCCGCGCCATGGCGGCCGAGGCGGGTGGGAATCACGCAATCAAACAGGTCGAAGCCGTTGGCCACGGCGATGGCCATTTCCCGCAGGGTGCCTATGCCCATTAGGTAGTGGGGCACGGCATCAGGCAGCAGCGGCCCCAGCTGGCGCACGATCCGGTGCATTTCGTCGGTGGGCTCGCCGACACTCACGCCGCCCACTGCTATCCCGGGCAGGCCCATGGAGGCCACCACCTGGGCCGACTCCTGGCGCAGGTGGGGGAAGCAGCCCCCTTGGACGATGCCAAACAGGGCCTGGTCGGCCTTGGTGTGGCTGGTGATGCAGCGCTCCAGCCAGCTGTGGGTGCGCCGGCAGGCGGCGGCTACGTCTGCCTCACTGGCGGGATAGGGGGGGCATTGGTCGAAGGCCATGGCCACATCGGCCCCCAGGGCCATCTGGATCGCCATCGAGCGTTCGGGGGTGAGCTCGATGCGGGCGCCGTCGCGCGGGGAGCGGAACACCACGCCGTGGTCGTCGATGGTGTTGATATCGCCGAGGCTGAAAACCTGGAAGCCGCCGGAATCGGTGAGCATCGGCCCGTCCCAAGCCATGAAGCGGTGTAGCCCCCCGGCATCCGCCACGATCTGCTCGCCCGGCTGCAGATGGAGGTGATAGGTGTTGGAGAGCACCATCTGAGCGCCGGTGTCCCGCAGTTGGGATGCCGTAACCCCTTTCACCGTGGCCAGGGTGCCCACGGGCATGAACCGGGGCGTGGTGACAACGCCATGGGGGGTGTGAAAGCAGCCGCAGCGGGCCCGGGTGCGGCTGCACTGGGCCGTGATGTCGAAGGAGAACGCTGGTGGGAAGCTGATTGCGCCGAACAGGTGCTGTTCCGACGCTAGGTGTCGCTTGCTAAAGCCCGTGCCGAAGTCTTTTTCTGGGCCGATTCCCGGCTGGTTGGGCGATCTGGCCGGTGCCTGGGTGTTTTATTCGGTGCTGCCCGCCTGGCCAGGAGTGCCGCCGCGCTTTGAGCGCATTGCCCGTTTCGCTCCCCTGATCGGCCTGGTGCTTGGCGGGCTGCAGGGCCTTTTCTGGTGGCTTGCCGCTGGCTGGCTGCCCCTTGGAGCCCAGGTGGCCTTGGTGCTGGCCCTTGGGCTGGTGCTCACCGGTGGCTTGCACGTTGATGGCGCAATGGATACGGCCGATGGCTTGGGCGCTGGCCCTAGGGCCTTGGAGGCGATGGCAGATAGCCGGGTGGGCGCATCGGGGGTGCAGGCCTTGGTGGTGGTGCTACTGCTCAAGGCAGCAGCCCTGCTTTGCCTAGGGGCCGCTGCCCCGCTGGCCTTGCTCTGGTCTGCTTACTGGGGCCGGGTGGCACCGCTTGTGGCCATGCAGTGGTTTCCATATTTGAGGCAGCAGGGCAGTGCTGCTTTTCACCGGCAGCACTGGCGTGGTCTGGCCGCGGAACTGGTGCCGGCCCTGCTGGTGTTCTCCCTGGCCCTGGGGCTAGCGGCCTGGACCCGCGGGCCCTGGCCCCAGGGGCTGGGTTTGCTGCCAGCGGTGCTCGTGCCCCTATGGCTCGGCCGCCGGCTCGGCGGCCATAGCGGCGATAGCTACGGAGCCTGTGTCGAATGGACCGAAGCCCTGGCCCTGCTGCTCATGGGCCTGCTGCTGGGCTTGGGGCCGCGGCTGGCAACCTGAGGCAAAAGGCGTTGCCCCGCTCGGGCAGTTGCCGGGCAACGGCTGCCGGCGGCAACACCAGGTTGAGCTCGCCACCGAGGCTGCGGGCCAGATCCCTGGCCAGAGCCAGTCCCAGCCCCGTCCCCGGCCGCCCCTGCCCCTGCCGCCCCCGGAAACCTTGCTCAAAGATGGCCTGGCGCTCGTTTTCGGCAATCGGCTCGCCGCCATCCCACACCGTCAGTTGCCAGTCCCCTGACGCCAGGGCTTGGCAGTCCAGGCCGATGGCCGTGCCGCTAGGGCTATATCGAAAGGCGTTGTTTAGCAGGTTGGCCAAAATTTCCGCCACGGCGCCACTGTCCCCGTGCCAATTGGGCAAGCAGGATGGCGGATGCCAGGGGCGGCCCTGCAGAGAGGCCGTCGCGGCAGCTCGCTGCACCAAGGGCTCAAGCCAGTCGAGCAGGGGCTGGCCCTCGGGCCCCACCAGCCCAGGGGGAAGTAGCAGGGGCGGCGCCGCTTCGCCGCCGACGGCGGCTTGTTCGTGGCGGCCCAGCTGGCTGAGGGCATCCACGTAGCGGTTGAGCTGGCGCTCTTCCGCCAGCAAGCCTTCCACTAGGGGTCGGTTCTGCTGGTCTTGTTCGAGGCGCCGCAGCAGTAGTTGGCCGAAGGTGCGTAGGGCGGCGAGGGGGTTGCGCAGCTGGTGCAACAGCAGGCCCAATTCGGCTTGCTGTTGCTCGAGGGTCTGCTGCAACTGCTGTTGTTCCAGATCAAGGCAGAGCGCTTCGGTAAGACAGAGGGCGACGGCTTGGAGCCGCTGCCCGAGGCTGTCTGGCCAGGGCACCACGCTGGTTTCCACCTGGATCGCGCCCAGCAGCACCCTTTGGTGGCGCAGCGGCAGCCAGCGCCGCTCCTCGGCGGGCAGGCTCAGCGGGCTGCCAGCTTCCACCGCAGGCAGGGCGCGGCCGTCACTTGGCCACTGACCAATCGGTACAAGGATTGGGGCGTTGGCTTCGCCGGGCTGGGTGACGTAAACCACCAGGGAGCTGAGGTCGCTGCGATCAGCGAACTGGGCTAGCTGGAAGCGCAGTAGGGCGAGAAAGCGGTTGGAGACTTGCATCTGCTGCCCTCAGCCCTGGCCGTGTTCCAAAAAGTTTGGATAAGGCGTGGGAAAACCAGAAAAAAGTCTTAAGATGAGCGGTATCGACCAATACGGCGCGGTCCGCAAGCGGGCAGCGGTTCGTCGTCGTGACGCCCTCACCCTTTGTTGCCCATTTCGGCAATTCAGGCTACAGCAGTGACAGATCCGACTTACGCCGATCTTGCTTCCTGTTGTTCTGCACCCCGAATGGGCGGGGTGTGGCGTCACTGACCCCTGGGCCTGCTGACTCTCTCGGACAACAGAACGTTTGGGCGTCGCCCTGCTCTCCGAATTTTGGGGGGTGCGGGTGGGCTGAGTCACGGACCCTGCGCATGTTTTGCGCTCCCACTGTCCGTTCCCCCTCCGGTTTCTCTTCCTCCTCTTAATTCCTCCTTCTCGGGAGCAGTTCAATGTCCAAAAAGCGCAAGCGGATTAGCCGTCGCCGGCTCGCAGGCCAGCGGGTGCTGGCGCATGTCCCCACCTTTAATCTCGAGACCGGCTCCCACAAGCCGGTCACGGCAGCACGCCGCTTCATTGCTGAGGAGCTGTTGGTGCCCCCAGCAATTCTCAACGTGCGCCGCAACGAGCACACCACTGATCGCTTCTTCTGGGGCGAAAAGGGCCTGTTCAGCGCCCAATACGCCGAGGAAAACCATTTCCTGTTTCCCTCACTGCGCACGATCGTCGACCGCATCGGTGAGGAGGTGCTTTTCGAAGGCATCGAAGCCCTCGCCGCCGACGACTGGGAAGAAATGGAGGAGTACGAATACGCTTTCGTCTGAGCTTGGCTTTGCCCTGGCGTAACTCAGGTGGGCCCCTGGTTGTTCAGCATGACCACTGGCCCGCCAAGTAGCTCCTCAGGGCAGGAAACAGGCCGCTGTCAATTGTGTGGCCGCCTTTAAAGCCAATCAGTTCGGTGTCGATGCCACCGAGTTGCAACTGCTCTTTCAGGGCCTCACTGGCTCCGTAGGGCACCACAGGATCCTGTTCGCCATGGGTGAGCAGGATTTTTGGCAGGGATGCTGCGGTTGGTTGCCAGCCGGGATGGGGGTAGCCGCTGCAGCCGATCAGAGCGGCCAGGGGGAGGCCGCTGCCGGCTGTGGCCACATCAAGGGCCATTGCTGCGCCTTGGGAGAAGCCCAGCAGAGCCGTTTGCTGCAGGGGCACCTCTACGGCTAGGGCCTGGAGCCGCTCTAGGAGCTGGGTTCGAGCGGCAGGCAGCTGGGGCCAATTTGGCTGTTGCAGGTCGTACCACTGCCGGCCGCTACCGCTTGGATGCGGCAGTGGTGCCCGCAGGGCCACCACGCTCACCGCTGGCCCCACCAGCAACTCGGCCAGGTCGAGCAGGTCGTCGGCATCCGCTCCCCAGCCGTGCAGCAGCACAAGGCGCCGGTCGCACAGGTCCGGGCCACTGCGGATTAGTTGGTCGTTGGGCCGGCTGGTTTGGCTGCTCATGACGGGGGATCTGTTGCTGCGTAGGTTGGCCCTAAACCTGCACGTTTGGCAGCCATGGCCCCCACGGCCCTTCTCAGCGTCTCCAATAAGGAGGGCCTGGTGCCCTTGGCCGAGGGGCTGCTGGAGGCTGGCTATCAGTTGATTTCTAGTGGTGGCACCGCTGCGGCCCTCAAGGCGGCCGGGCTTGAGGTCACCAAGGTGGCGGAGCACACCGGCGCCCCTGAGATCTTGGGCGGCCGGGTCAAGACCCTGCACCCACGCATCCATGGGGGCATCCTGGCCCGCCGCTGCGAGCCCAGCCACCAGGCTGATCTGGAGGCCCAGGGCATTGCGCCGATCGACGTGGTGGTGGTCAACCTCTACCCATTTCGAGAAACCGTTGCCAACCCGGAGGTGGCATTCGATACCGCCATCGAGAACATCGATATCGGCGGCCCGGCCATGGTGCGGGCAGCGGCCAAAAATCACGCCGATGTGGTGGTGCTGACCAGCCCCAGCCAATACGGACCCTTCCTTGAGTCTCTGCGCACCGGAGCCATAAGCGCCGCCCTGCGGCGCCAGCTGGCGCTGGAAGCTTTCCAGCACACCGCTAGCTACGACACGGCGATCAGCAGCTGGCTGGCAGGCCAGCTAGCCGGCGTAGTCGAGGTCCCATCTGCGGTCCCATCAGCGGTGGCGGCGCCCCTGCGACTGGAACTGCCCGCTCGCCAGAGCCTGCGCTACGGCGAAAACCCCCACCAACAGGCCACCTGGCACAGCGAGCCCGCTGCCGGCTGGGGCGCCGCGGTGCAACTGCAGGGCAAGGAGCTCAGCTACAACAACTTGATCGATCTCGATGCGGCCCTAGCCACCGTGCGGGAGTTTGGCTACGGCCCCGGAGCCCAGCCCGCGGCGGTAGTGGTCAAGCACACCAACCCATGCGGCGTGGCCATCGGCCACAACGGCGCCGCTGCCCTCAGCCGGGCCCTTGACGCCGATCGGCTTTCAGCCTTCGGCGGCATTGTGGCTATCAACTGTGTGGTGGATCTAGCCACCGCCGAATTGCTGACCAGCCTGTTCCTTGAATGTGTAGTGGCGCCTGGCTTTGATGGACCGGCATCGGAGCGGTTGGCGACGAAAGCCAATCTGCGCCTGTTGGAATTGAATCCTGCGGCGATCGCTCTAGCGTCCAGGCGCCAGCTGCGCACCCTGCTGGGCGGGGTACTGGTACAGGAGCTAGACGATCAACCGGTTGATGGAGCGGCCTGGCAGGTGGTGAGCGAACGCCAGCCCACAGCCCAGGAGCTCGACGACCTCGGTTTTGCCTGGAAGCTGGCCCGCCACGTGCGCTCCAATGCCATCACCGTGGCTAAGGGTGGTCAAAGCCTGGGCATTGGCGCCGGCCAGATGAATCGGGTTGGCTCGGCCAGGCTGGCCTTGGCAGCGGCCGGGGATCGGGCCCGGGGCGCGGTGCTTGCTAGCGATGGCTTCTTCCCCTTCGATGACACCGTGCGGCTGGCCGCTGGTCAGGGCATCACTGCTGTGATTCAGCCTGGCGGCAGCGTGCGCGACGCCGATTCGATCACTGCCTGCAATGCCCTTGGCTTGGCGATGGTGGTAACCGGTCGCCGTCATTTTCTGCATTAACGCCCTTGCTGGGGCGCAGTGAGTTGTAGTTTCGATTCATAAGTCCTGTTCTGCTGCGCACTTGCCGCAGCCATCCTTTGGCCCCTTCTGACGCCCTGCCCGAAGCCCTCGCCTACAACCTCAACTTCCTCCATCCCCTGTTGATGCTGGGTCTGCTGGCCCTCTCCAGCTACGGGATGCTGCTTGGCATCAAGGCAAAGAAAACCCGCACCGCGGATGCTGAGACCCGCAAGCAGCTGATCAAGGGGCAGTTTGCTAAGCGCCATTTCCAGATCGGCAGCCTGATCCTGGCGCTCACCGTGCTGGGCACCTTTGGCGGCATGGCCGTTACCTATCTCAATAACGGCAAATTATTTGTAGGCCCCCACCTGCTTGTGGGCATTGGCATGACCTGCTTGATCGCCCTGGCGGTATCGCTTACCCCCCTGATGCAGCAGGGCAATCTGATCGCCCGCAAGGTCCATGTGGGCCTCAACATGGCAATGATGACCCTGTTCCTGTGGCAGGCGGTAAGTGGCTTTCAGATCCTCAATAAAATCTGGGAAAACCGCCCTGCTTGATGAGGGTTAGGCGAGGTTCCAAATTTGAAAGACAGCCCAGTTGATTTAGAACTGGGCGCTTCGCCGGGGCGGGCACTCAAGATCGTGGCTGCCGTGAAAATCTTCCTGCACCTTCCAGGTGAGGCGGCGAGAGATCTGCCTCACGATCTGACGCAGCAGGTGGTCGCCGCTCGACTGCACCAGCCCGTCAGGCAGCAGGGTGATCACCCCGGGTAGGCGCACCCAGACGCTCAAGTCGAGCTCCCAGCGCACCAAAGTTTGGAGCCGGGGATCGTTTGAAGCGACGGCAGCATCGTTGGCTTGGTCCAGTTGCAGCGAGGCGTTGAACTCGACGTCGTAAAGCCCTTCAAGCTTGGGATCGCCGCCGGGGTGGGGCACGGTCAAGATTCGGTACAGTCCCTGGTCTTGGGGCAGCAATTCCAGGCCGATGGTGGGCTCCACCTCGAAGCCGAAGTTGCCAAAGGTGCCCAAAGTCAGGGCGTAGCCCCGCGTGCCCAGGGCTTCCACACTCATCGGGGCAGCGC